>NZ_JARXXY010000043.1:0-46061 GCF_029893845.1 Micromonospora sp. A200
GGATCAACGGCGCCGCGATCTCCCACAGATCATCCGGCGCCCAGGTACGGATCATGGCCTCGTCCACGGAAGCAGATCATGCCCGAGCTGAACGATCATCCAAATGAGACGCGCCCTTAGCCCCGGCAAAGCGCGCGAAATCGCTCAAGCCTGCCGGGCCGCGGAGGTCGGCGTTGCGGTCTTCGTAAACCCGCTGACGAAACATCAACGAGTTGTCCTCGGCGACACGTTCGGGTGCATCGTGATCAGCGGCGAGGACCTTTTCGCCCCCGGCCGGTGAAGGCCCGACATACCGCGATCCGCGCTACGCGGCGTGGCGGCCTCTGGTTCCCGCCCGTAGACGACGTTGTCGCCACACCAGATGATTGGTCGGCACGCATCCTGGGCCAGCCCGACGGCGTGGTCTCGTTGATTGATGAGCAGGCAGTCCAGATGGAGGTCTTCCATGTCGACACTGCTGTGGCCCGCGATCATATCGAGCGTGTCCGCGCTGCTCGGAGTAGCGATGGGTGGCTTCCTAACCGCACGGGTGCAGAAGCGGCAGTGGGCTCGGGGCCAGCAGATCGAGGCGTGCGCGGCGATCGTGGTCGAGTCGACGCGCGTTCAGCTGTCACTGCGTGGGCAGTGGAAGCACGACCAGCGTGTCGACTGGATGCCATGGAATGAAGCCCTCGCGAAGATCAGCCTGGTCGCCGACCGAGCGGTCGTCGAGGCCGCGGGCGAGGTAGATGCGGTGTTCTGGCAGCACAGTGACCGCATCGGCCGCGGCGAAATCGCCGATGAGGCCGCGTGGTTCGTGGCGACGGAGCTGATGGAGGCCGCGCGGTTGGCGTTCGTCAATATAGCGAAACGTCACGTTTTGGGCTCAGCGGACCGGCTCGACCGGCTGCCGGTACGCCGGCCAAGCGGCTACATGCCGGGCGTCGGCGGCACTGCGCCCAGCCCGTCCGACCTGCCGTGACCTTGTTCCACCGCGCCGCCTGCCGACCCTGTCGCCCACAGCGGCATCTGCACATCCGCCGAGCGAGCGCACCGGCTTTGCAGTGCATCACCGTCCGTACGCCGAGCCGCCGGTTCACCGCGTCTGGAGACGCACGCACGTGCCGAGAACAGTGCGTGTCGCTGTCGCATGCGGAGGCGCAACCGAACTCTGCGCGCGGCGTGCGTCGGGGGCGGTTCAAGGTGGCGGGCGAGAGCGTTACCGTGCCCGGTGTCCCGAAGGTGCGCTCAGCCATCGCTCCGCCCGGCGGCGTTTGTCGTCGTCGCCGGACTCCCTCGCTGCCGTCAGCAGGCGTACCCGCAGCTCTGCCGGGACTTTGGCGATATCCCTCGCCTGGTGTTTGCGAGTCTTCCAGCCGCACAGGTGCCGCACGGCGCCGGCGTCGATGTGAGCGTCCGTGGGGTAAGCCTGCAGGGCTTGGACGAGGTGGGCGATCGGCGTTTCGGCGAGCGCTGGTTCCGGCAGTCCTTCGTGTACTGGGAAGCCGGAACAGCGTCCCGTTCCGGAGCCATACCAGGCAAGCATGACGCCAGCCCGTTCGACCGGATCCGGAATCGCTTCTTCAAGGCGCTGGGCGACCAGCCGGTGTATCCCCTCGGGAAGTAGTCCGTCGGTGCTGCCGGCGTCCACTGCCACATCTAGGAGGTCACGTACTGAGGCGGGTGCAGCGGCCCTCCACCGCTGCTCCGCGAGCCGCTGCTCGTGGCGTTCCCATTGCCGCTGTTCCTCCTGCACCAACGGACCTTCGACCCCCTGCTCAGCGAGCCAGCGCAGCACCGCGCCGCCATCGCGCAGCATGGCGTCGCCGTCCCAGCCAGACCAGCGCAGGTAGTTGGCGTGATGAAATCCCACGGCCGCGGTCAGCCGCCCGCTGCGGTCGAAGAACTCGAAGGCGAGATCGCCGTGACACATGCAGTACCCGTCGGTCGTCTGCTCGACGGCCAAGGCCTGGATTAGCTGGCGAACTGCCGCCGGCTCAGCCACCTCCAGCAGCACATCCTCGCCCAGCACCCGGACACCGGACACCCCGCCATCGGTCACCCGAACTCGCGCGGCGCTGCGCAGCACCTCGTCGAGGGCGGCTTCCGAAGTCACCCCGTTATTCTGCGGTCGCAGCGCCCTGTTGACGAGACCCGCCCCTCGCGACGTCCTCTTCTAGTCTAGAGCCGCTGATCGGGCGTTGGTCGTGCCGGACGTGATGCACGGTCATGCCGACGAGCGGACTTTGGACAGCCTCAAACATCGCGACCATGGTCCAGCTCAACACCACGCTGCGAATCGCTGGCGGATTCACGCAAACCAGATGATCGCCTGCTCGTGTGGGGCGGTCCAGGCCAGCGGCATCCCGTCCAGGGCGAGTACGTTGTGCAACGCGACGCCTGGCGGCTCCGGCAGCGAATCGTAGGGCAGCACGTCCGCGTCACGATGCGGTCTGAGAAGGTGTGTCCATGACGGCGCAGGCAGCGCTCAGGGCGGCGCTACGTGACGTGGTCGCGCCTACAGCAAGGGCCGAGGGGTTCAAGGGGTCTGCGCCCACCTGGCGAATGACCAACGCTCTAGGTGACTGGGCTGTGGTCAACGTGCAGTCGTCCGCATACAGCACCTCGGAGTCGCTCCGGTGCGTCATCAATCTCGCTGTTGCGCCCGCGCCATGGCTCGCTTGGCAGCAGCAATCTCTCGGGTCACTCCCCAAAGCAATCAACGAATCGCTGGGCTTGTACCGCCACCGACTGCACCCCACCGGCACGCCTCCTGGCACGGACGGCTGGTGGGAGATCAGCGGCGAGAGGGGAGATCCATCGGCGGCGGCAACCGACATGACCGAGCAACTGGCTATCCACGGCTGGCCAACCCTGAAGCGGCTGATGGACCGAGAAGCACTACACGACCAGATCCGCTCCGGAGACCTCGGACGCATGAAAGCCAAGAACTTCGCGGTCTTCTTTGCTCGGGCAGAGGCCCTCATGCTCGCCGAGAATGGCTCCAGCCCACGGCTCGAAGAACTCCTGAGCTACGCCACGGCTAACGTCATTCCTGCCCAGCATGACAACGCCGTGAGATTCGCCGAATGGGTGCGGACCCGCGCAGCATGCTCAGGGTGAGGTCCTGGCGACGTCCGCTAATGCCGTCGACCAGGCGCCACGCTCCATGAGCCGGATGGGTCAACGCACTCTCAGACGCAAATCATGGCCAACCCTCCTTCCGCCTGAACCGGTGCGCCACCCACACCGGATGGCCGTCACAGCGACGTGTCGGCGCGCCGGCATCCGCATCTGCCGCCGACCGTGCGTCACGTGGACGACTACGCCGTTGTGGCTCCGGCAAAGGCGGTGTGCTGCTGGTTTGCTGCGGTGTGCCGGACGACCTGGGTACCGGCGGTCGTGGTCGTCACGAGTGCCACGGATGCGGCGACCAGCAGCAGGGTGGTCTCGGCCAGAACGGTGCGCATGTACTCGCCCCCGTTTGCGGTGGCGGACAGGTACTGCACGGCTGCGATCAGGTTGAGGGGTACGGCGACGATC
This sequence comes from Micromonospora sp. A200, assembly GCF_029893845.1. Taxonomy (NCBI): domain Bacteria; kingdom Bacillati; phylum Actinomycetota; class Actinomycetes; order Micromonosporales; family Micromonosporaceae; genus Micromonospora; species Micromonospora sp. A200. Next base: position 3,523 of record NZ_JARXXY010000043.1, read on the forward strand.
GCGCTCATCCGCCACCACGCCACTGGCTCTGTGGGTGCGACCGGTGGTCCGGTGCGCCGGGCCCGGATGGCCCAGTTGGCGACGCCGGCCCAGGCGGTAAGCAGCGTGAAAAGCAGCAGACAGAACATCGCTGCGGACAGCTCGCGAAGCGGCGCGATGGTGTCGAGCATGTCCAACGTGCCGGACCCGTCGTGGGTCACTACGCCGATCCGGTGCTCGTACGCTGCGAGGGCGACGATGGTGTGGAAGACGTCAACGACCGTGAGGGCGATAAGGGCGGTCACGGCGGTGCGGGCACCGGGCATCTGGCGACGATAGCTGAAGGGGAAACATCGCTTGAGCGCTGATCCTTAGTTCACGGGTCGCCTCGTAGAGTCCACGCTCGCGTGCACGGATCTGCCGCGAAGCGCTCGTCACCGAAGGTGACGTCGGCACCGGTCTGCGACGTCCGGACGTGCCGACGCGGTCGTTCGCTAGCCTCCGGCCCCGTTACGGATGATCGTCGGCGCTGCCCGTGAATCCTCTCCAGCTCCGCCGCCAAGGTCACTGCTTGCGACTGGTGGCAGCGGCCGAACCCGTTGCGGGGTCCGGGGCAGTAGGACCTGACCGCTGTATCCGGGACCCAGGACGATGGCCGCCCCGTTCGTGGGCGGGGCGCCGACGACGCTGCTCTCCACCGCCGGTATCGCAGGAGCGAAATCCGGCCCGCCCAGGTCTCCGGCGTCCGCCGCGTCACCGTCGCCCATGATCACTCCTTCTGTGGGCTCGGCGCGTGCCGGGGCCCGGTCAACCCGCCGGCGCCAGCTCGGCTTCCGGCACACAGCATATCTTGTCTTCCACTATATTAGGTGGATGAGTTCTCGGGCGATGACGGAACCAGCCTTCTTCATCCTCACCGCGCTGCTCGACGCTCCGCGCCACGGCTACGGGATCGTCGCGGAGGTGGCGGAACTGTCGCGGGGCCGCGTCCAGCTGAAGATCGGCTCCTTGTACGGGGTCTTGGACCGACTCGTCGGTGATGGCCTGGTCGAGTTGGACCGCGAGGAGGCATGGCAAGGACGGTTACGCCGGTACTACCGGTTGACCGAGCGGGGTCGCCATGCCCTCGACGCAGAGGCTCAACGGCTGGCCGCCAACGCACGCCTCGCCTCGACCCGGTTGCGCGAGCGGCGGAACCCGATCACGGGGACGCCGTCGTGAGCCGGCTGGAGGAGCGCTACCGGTTCGTTCTTCGGCTGCTGCCCGCCGCCTACCGGCAGGAATGGGAAGACGACATGGTCGCCGCATTTCTGGACAGCATGGACACCGGCGACTCCGAGACCACCGCGTATGTCACGGACTATGGCCGGCCGAGCCTGTCGGAGGTCGCCAGCATCGTGTCCCTCGCCGTTCGTTTGCGTCTCGGCGGGGCTGACGCGCCACCCCGCTCTTTCGCCTGGGGGCAGGCCGTGCGACTGGCGACCCTGATGGCGATGCTGGCCCACGCCGTCATGGTCACCGCCAGCATCGCCGTCACACTGTGGCTCTCCGGGAAGATCGCCTGGTTGCCGGCTCCTGCACTGGAATCGCCACTCAGCCCGCCGTCGAACATCTGGCACACCGCGTGGAATCTCGCCGGCTACGCCTGGTTACCGGCCTACATCGCGCTTGTCCTCGGACACCGGCGCGTGGCCCAAGCGGTCGCCCTGCTCGCCATCGTGCCTCCGGCCATCACCGCCGCCGTGGAACAAGCCACCGGTGACGTACCGCTGTCCGTGTCGCCCTGGGCGATGCGGCTCATCGACGTCGTCCTGCTACTCGCGATGGCGGCCTTTCACCACGGCGCCCCACCGGTGCCGCGCCGCCCTTGGCTCCTCGCGCTGCCGATCGGCATCCTCCTCGTCCCCGTGCCGCTGTTCACCATCCAGGCGACCACACCGGCGCTGAGGCTCCTGGACTGGCCAGGCCTGTCCTGCGCGGCGGTCACTTCCGCCATGGTGATCCACCTCGCCGTTCGAGTATCCCGTCGTCCGTCTCGCACGCTGCCATGGTCACTGGCGCTCACCCTGCTCGCCGTAACCACGCTCGCCCAGCGAACCGCAACCCTGCCCGACTACAGCGACCAGGCACAGCGCACAACACTCGCCACGATCGCTTCCGTGCAGGTCATCGCCGTCCTAGCGGTAGGCGTACCGGTCGCCGTACTAGCCATCCGGGCCCTGCGCCGACTCCCATCGATCCCCACCGTCGCCCCAAGACCCACCACACCGAGGTAGGAACTCGCCCAACCTCAGCACCACCGGCCCGAGACGCAAGCCCCATCGGCCGCGCAGACCACAACGGAACGCACTGTCATGCCGCGCACCGTGAGCTAGGCATGCCTGTGGCGTCACGGCATCGGCCTGCCTGACCATTGATCGCTGTGCCGAGCCCAGGTCGTGCGGCGTCGCGTCAGCGGACCGCTTGCTTGCCGACGGTGCAGGCTCGGATCGCGATGGTGACCTGGCTGCCCGCGGAGGGATCGATGACGCAGTGCAGCCCGAGGTCTCTGATGCGGCCGTCGCGTGCGTTCCTCTCGCGGGCACCGGCGTCACCAAGATTGAGCCGAGCGAGTCGATCGTGGCCTTCCAGAGGTTCGGCCAGGCGCGGCGGGGCCCGACCACGAACGCAAGCTGGAGGGTGATACCGCCATCGGGAAATGGTTGAGCGGCGCTGATCTGGTCGCGGATCTGCCGCTTGTAGGCGGTGGTACTGGCCGACGCAGTCGCTCCGCCCTCGGCCCGCAACAGCAAGACGACCCGCCGGAAGTGACGGCGCCACCTGCGGACCGCGCAGAATCAACAGGATTCATCTGCCGACGAAGCGAACGGTCTCGCAAGCCCTCAGCGATTGTCTCCAGCAGGGACAGTTCCCTTCCGGTGGAGGCATCGGGTCGTGGCGTGACCAACGGTCTCCGCAACCCCGCCGAGAACCGCGACGTCTGTGACCAACACCGGCGGCGGGCTGGAGGCGGCGGAGGATGGCATGAGGGAGTGGCAAAGATCGCACCAGCCATACATCGATTTCATTGTCATGCCGTTGTCGGCCACTACGATCGATACAGTGTCGCGTTACAGACTGTCACCCCGCGGATCGACGCCGCCGCGCCTCCGCACGGCCTTGAACGGCACCTCGCCTCTCGGCACGTCCACTGTGGGGCAGGTCCTCGAAGCTCCCGCCGAGCTGCCGCCGCTGCGGGGGCGTGACCACGAGCTCACCGCGGTGGCCGAATTCCTCGACGCCCTCTCGATGCGCCACGGTGCGGCCGTGCTCGCCGAGGGCGAGGCCGGGATCGGGCGCAGCGCGCTGCTGGCACGTGCGGCGGAGCTGGCGACCTCGCGGGGATACGCCGTGGCACGGGTGGCGGCGGACGTGCTCGAACAGCGCATCCCGCTGGGTGCCGCGCGGCAGGTGTTCCAGACGCTCGATCGTGACCGGTCCGACTCGTGGCCCGGTGGCGGGTCGCTCGGCGTCGGCGGGCTGTACGAGTTCTTCGACCGGTGGTGGGCGGTGGTGGCCCGCACGACGTCCCACACGCCGCTGCTGATCGTGGTGGATGACCTGCACTGGTCCGACGATCTCTCGCTGCGGTGGCTGGCCTACCTGCTGCGCCGGTGCCAGTCGACGGCGGTCGGGGTGCTCGCGGCGGTGCCCGCCGGGGAACGCGCGGGGAGACCCCTGTTGGCCGAGGTGACCGGGCGGCTGCGTCGTCTCCCGCTGGCCGGTCTCGACCGCGGGGCCATCGCCCGGGTCGCGCGCGAGGCGTTGGCCACCGAACCCGACGAGGAATTCGTGGCCGTCTGCCAGCACGGCACCGCGGGAAACCCCCGGCTGCTCCACGAACTCCTCACCGAGATCATGGCGCGTGGCGCCCCACCCACGGCGCTGACGGCCCGGCGGATGGGCGAGTTCGCCACACCGGCGATGGCGCACTCCCTGCTCGCCCCGGTGTACCGCGCGGATCCCGCGGCGATCGCGCTGCTGCGCGCCGTCGCCGCGGTGGACGGCTCAGCCGAGCCCGACCTGGCGGCGCGGCTGGCCCGGCTCGACCCGGGACGGGCGGCGCAGGTCGCGGACGGCCTCGTCCGCCGCCGGATCTTTCGCGACGGGCACCCGCTCACCTTCGTCCACCCGCTCCTCGCCACGGCGATCGCCCGGGAGATCGGGCCGGCGAACGCCCGGCGCGCCCACGCCCGCGCCGCGCGGCTGTTGCACCAGGCGGGTCGCGACGACACCGAGGTGGCCGCGCACCTCGTGCGCGCGTCACCGGCCGGTGAGCCCTGGGCCGTGCCGGTGCTGCGGCAGGCGGCGCGCGCCGCGCTCGCTCAGGGGGACGCCACGACGGCGGTCGGGTACCTGCAGCGGGCTGTCCGGGAGCCTCGGGTCGGACAACCCCACGCGGACCTGCTCGCCGAGCTCGGGGCCGCGGAGCTCCTCGTGGACATGCCCACCGGGATGAAGCGGCTCGCGACGGCGCTGGCCGCGGCCGACGACGAGGCCACCCGCGGGCGGGTGGTGTCCGAGCTGGCGAACGGTCTCCTCGCCGACAGGAGGGGCGCGGACACGCTGGAGTTGCTCGACGGGGCCGCCGAGCGGGTCGCCGGTCGCGACCCGGAACTCGCTCGGCGCCTACAGCTCCAGGCGCTCTGTGCCACGGTCTCGGATCTGACCCAGGCGCCGGAGCTGGACCGCCGCCTCGGGACACTGGCGCTCGGTGAAGACTCGGGACCAGCCGTGCGGCGGGCGGTCGCCGCAGCGCGTGCGGTGCAGGAAGGCCGTCTGGGCATCTCGGCCGCGCGTACGGTGGCGCTGGCGCGGCAGGCGCTCGCCGCCGGGCCGCCCGGCTGCTACGACGAGGTCGTCCCCTATTGGGCCGCCGTCGTCTCGCTGACCCGGGCCGAGCACCTCGACGCCGCGCCGGCGTTCTGCGCGGACGCCGACCGAAAGGCGCGCGGGCTGGGCTGGCGGCTCAACGAGGCGCTTGCCGCCGCCGTGCGGGGCCGGGTCTGTCACCTGACGGGTTACCTGGTCGATGCCGAACAGTACGCGCGACGCGCCTTTTCGCTGATGGCCGAGATCGGTGCCGACCCGGACAGGTCGTGGGTGCTGCACGGGTCGATGCTGGTGTACGTCCTCATCGAGCGCGGTCGGTTGGACGAGGCGGAGGCGCTGCTCGGCCGGGGCGGCTTCGCGCCCGGCGCGAACGGCTCGACGTGGCCGCTGGAGCTGCTCGCCGCGCGCGGTCTTCTGCGGCTGACCCGTGACGATCTCCGCGGTGCGCTGGCCGATCTTCACGAGTACGGCAGGGGGCTGGAGAGCGTCGGGGTGCGCAGCGCCGGGTACGAGCCGTGGCGCGCCTGGGCCGCGCTCGCGCACCACCGCCTGGGCGAGGCGGCCGAGGCGCGGTGGCTCGCCGCCGAGCAGCTCGAGCTGAGCCGCCGATGGGGCAGCTCCCGGGCGCTCGGGATCGCCCTGGGGGCGAGCGGAGTGGTGACCGGCGGCGCCGAAGGGATACCCCTGCTGGGGGAGGCGGTGCTGACGCTGGAGGCGTCGCCGGCCCGGCCGGAACTGGCCAAGGCGCTCCTGGACCACGGCATCGCGCTGCGCGACGCGGGGCGGAGATCCGACGCGCACGAGCAGTTCAGCCGCGCTCTCGCCCTCGCCACCAGGTGCGCGGCCGACTCGGCGGCCCGCCGAGCCCGCGCCGAGCTGCGATTCACGGTTCCCGTACCGGGCATCCGCCGCGCGGGTGGGGAGCCATCCTCACGCCCTGACCGGGCGCTGCTGGTGCGCTGCTTCGGCGGCTTCCACTTCGAGCTCTCCGACCGGCGGCTGGACTGGGCGGCGATCCGTCCCCGGGTGCGCACCCTGCTGCGGTTCCTGGGCGTACACGCGCAACGGCCGGTCCACCGGGAGCGCATCCTGGCGGCCCTGTGGCCGGAGTTGCCCACCAAGGCGGGTATCCGCAACCTGCACGTGGGCATTTCCACCCTGCGCACGTTTCTGGAGCCGGGAGTGGGCCGGGCAGCGTCGCGGTTCATCCGCCGCGACGGTGAGTCGTACCTGCTCGTCGTCCCCGACGGGGGCCTCTGTGACGTGTGGGTCTTCGAGGAGTCGGTGACGACGGCGCGTCGGGCCCTGGCCGCGGGCCGCGTGGAGGTGGCGGCGGACGGGCTGCGTGGCGCGCTCGCGCACTACTCGGGTGACCTGCTGCCCGAGGACGGTCCGGCGGAGTGGGTCGTCGTCGAACGCGACCGGTACCGGGTGATGGCCGCCGAGTCGGCGGCGGTGCTCGCCGGGATCGAGCTGGACGCCGGGCGGCACGACGCCGCCGTCGACGCGGCGCGCCGCAGCGTACAACTGGACCGGTTCCGCGACGAGGCCTGGCGTACGCTCGCGTCGGCGTACCGGGACAGCGGCGACGCGGCGGCGGCCGAGCGGACGTGGCGCGCGTACGAGGCCGTGCTGGAGTCGCTCGGCGTCACCGGGGAGGCGGGCAGGGACCCCGACGGCAGGTCGCGCGCTCCGAACCCCTTCCCCCGGACGCTGCACGCTCACGGGCGCCTGAAGAACTCGACCTCGCCGAGGGCCACCCGGCGGCCACGCGCGGCGCCGTAGTCCGCACCGATGGTGAGACGGACGCGGACCACATCGCCGACGACCCAGTGGAACTTCTGCTCCCCGGGCCGGTCCGCCAGGCGCAGCGTCCTGCGCAGCTGACGCCCGTCCTGCGTCCAGGCGGTCAGCTCCAGTTGTGCCGGGCGTGCCTGCGTGAGGAACACCTCCTGTTCGGTGGCGGCGCCGGCATGCACGATCAGGTCGAGCAGCCGGAACGGTGCGGGGAACGTGAGCTCCACGTACTCGCCCGCGGCGGCACCGGTCGTCGCCGGCGCCCAGTACCGGTTGCTCAGCCCGTCGGCGACGGACGCGGCCGGGTGCCCGCGTGCCGAGCTTGAGGCCTGCACCGAGACCGGGTGCACCGGTTGGGGTTTGGCGATCCGGTCGCGTACCGCGTCGGCGGCCTTGCGACCGAGCACGACGGCCCCGTACCCGAGGCCGGCCAGGAGCGCGAGGACGAGCAGCCAGGTGAGCAGCCGGCCGAGCAGGCCCCACCGTCGGCGTCTCGGCAGGCGCCAGCGCCGCCACCACGGCGGCCGGGCAGCCTGCTGCGCGGTGCTGACGAGGCTCGCGCCGCAGCGGCGGCAGAAGCTGCGGCCGCGTGCGTTGCCGATGTCGCAGACCGGGCACAGGAGATCGTCCGGGCCGGCGCCGTCGTCGGCGTGGGTGCGTACGGTCGGTCGGCGCGCGGCCGGGCGCGCCGGTTGCACCGCGCTCGGCTGGTCGGCCGTGGTCGGTTCGTGACCGTTCAGCGGGTCGGGTGGTCCGGCGCGATCCGGCGGTCCCGGGGCTGGTGCCGCTGCCTCGAGCGGCGGGACCGGCGGCGGCGGGGTCCTGGGTGGGGCGGTGACCGCCGGGGCCGTGGCGGGCGGCAGTGCGGAGGTCCCCGCACCGTTCTCCCACGCGAGGAACGTCCCGCAGACGCCACAGAACGCCTCACCGACCGTCACCGGGGAGCCGCATTCGTCGCAGATCCGGGCTGACACGTTCACCCCTCCGCGGGCGTGGAGGCGTCCGTGGCCCCGGCCTCCGCGACGTCGACCGTGTACCGCACGTGCGCCGGCCGGTTGGCGTCGACCAGCTCGCGCAGCCGCGTCAACGGCACCATGTGCTGGTCTTCCGGCCGTACCCGGACGGTCACCTCGGCCTGCGGCGAACCGGGCAGGTCGGCGCCCGGCGTCGGCGACCATGCGATGCCGCCGCTGTCGGTCACCTCGACGGTCACTCCGAACGCCACCCGCACCTGCTCGGTGAGGCCCCGCGGCGTGCCACGCATGCCGTGCAGCCGCACCGCGCGCGCCACCGCCTCGCGGCGGCGCTCGACCGGCCAGTCCTGGTCCACGGTCGCCGCCACCCACCCGGCGAGCCAGTCGACGAAGTCGGTCGGCCCGAGCCGCGGATCGACGTACGCGGCCAGGTTGTCCAGCGTCGCGTAGACCGGGGCGACCACGTCGTCCAGCGCGGCGAGCAGGCGTTGGGCGAACTCGTCGGCGGCGTACATCGCGGGCAGTTGGCGCGCCAGCGGATGCGGTGTGCCCAGTCCCTCGACGGCCCCGCGCATGTGAAACTCCCTTCCGTCAGCGCTCGTGCACGCGGACCTGGTGCTCGTACGAGAACACCAGGGCGTGCCGGTCGAGTTCGATGCGGGCCACCGGGTCGCCGCGGCGCCCGGTCAGCGGGTCGGCGGGGAAGAGCCGGACCTCCTCCACCAGTTCCGCGCCGGGCAGCCGGTGCAGCACCCCGAAGACCTCGCCGGAGTGCACCGGCCGCCCGAACGGCCATCCCGTCCCGTCCGGCCCGCCGCGCAGCGGACTGAGGTACGCGTACAGTGCCTCGAGCGCGTCGGCGTGCAGCCGCTCCGGGGGTGCGTCCGGGCGGGCGACGAGCCGGGCCACCACCGTGACGCCCTGGTAGTAGGGGGGCTCGACGACCAGCCGGGCACCGATCGCGCGGCGCTGGTCGAGATGCCCGGCGATGCCGGCGAGCATGTCGTCCGGCGGGATCAGCTGCTCGAAGCGGAGCCGTTCGTCCGCGTCTGCCGTCGCCTCGGGCACGACGAGCACGCGTACCCCGCCGGCCTCGGCGCCGTCACCGGCCGGCAGGCACCGGATGCGGGCGGCCGCGGGACACGCCTGGTGCGCGAGGGACTCGTAGTCGCGCGCGGTGACCGCACGGTTCTGCGCGCGCAACTGCACCGGCCCTCGCAGCTTCGCGCTCTCGACCGTCTCGCCGTCGACTCCGCCGGCGGCCGCCTCCCGGTTCTCCACCTCCGTCACGTACGGCACGGAGGTGCGCAGCACCGACAGCGCTCCGCGCGCCACGTTGCCCTTGCGGCCGCCCCCCGTGCGGTAGCGCCGCACCCGCAGCCGGGCGCCCTTCGCCGGCACCGACCCGTACCGCAGCAGCGAGCCGTCCGGCTGCCGGACCGCGGGGGCGAAGGAGACCTCGCCGGCCGTGCGGTCCACCACCACGTGGCGGTCGTGGGGACCGGACGGGCCGAACGCGTCGGTCTCGGACCACTCCTGCCAGCCGTCGCCGTCGGAGACCTCGACCACGAACGGCTCGTCGTCGGGGATGACCGGCGTTCGTGCCACGGTGAACCGCTGCCCCGGCACGCCCTCCGACTCGCCCAGCGCCTCGCCGAACACGGTCTCGGCGTGGACGGCGTCGACGGTGCCGCCGACGGTGAACGCGGTGGCCGCCCGCAGGGTGGGCGAGGTGGAGTAGAACGGCTGCCCCGGATCGGCCGGTACGACGCGGCAGCGCAGCCACGCCGCGTGCCGGCCGGCGACGACCGAGGTGGTGTGTGTGGCCGGCACGTGCAGCACCACGTCGCCGGGCTTGTTCAGCCCTCCGGTGTCGTCGCGGTCGACCTCGCAGGCCGTCCAGTCCGCGCCGTTCCACGCCTCCCACACCAGCGGCGGCTGCCGGGGGTCGACGCCGATCCCCTCGACGCGGCTGTCGAGGCTCAGCACCACCGCGCACGACGGCACCGCGGCGGACAGGCCCACGAGCATGGCATCGCCGACCGCCGGCGTGGGGGAGAAGGCGGCGACGTCACGGCCGTCGAGCAGCTCGTCGGTGAGGTCGACCGGCCGGCCGTCCGCCGGATGCGTACGCAGCCGGGTGAGTTCGCACGGCACGATCGTCAGGTCGGCCGAGGTGGCGAAGACGATCGCCTCCTCGGTCTCGGTGCGCACGGTGCCGACCTCCGTGCCGGCCCTCAGCACGACCGGCTGCGTCTGCGGAGCGGACAGCCAGAACGTGACGTCCGCCCGGGCGGCGGTCGGTGGGAACAGGGTGACGCCGATCAGGTCGAGGAACGCCAGGTAGGCCTTGTCCGGTACCCGGTTGAGCCGGTAGAGCAGCTGGTCGACCATGTGGGCGAACGCCTCGATCAGCGTCACCCCCGGGTCGGAGACGTTGTGGTCGCTCCACTCGGGGCAGCGCTGCTGGACGAAGCGCTTGGCCTCGTCGACGAGCTGCTGGAACCGGCGGTCGTCGAGGTTCGGGGCGGGCAGCGGCATCAGGCAGTACTTTCCTCGGCGGGTTCGTCGTGGGTGGGGATGACGTAGAACGGGAAGACCAGGTTGCGCGGGTCGTTGGTGCCGCGGATCACGTAGCGGATGTCGATGTAGAGGGTCCCGGCCTCCTCGGCGTCGAAGTCCACCACCACGTCGCGCACCTCGATGCGCGGCTCCCACCGCTCCAGCGACGCCCGCACCTCGAAGGCGACCTGCCCGGCCGTGTTCTCGTCCGCCGGCGCGAAGACGTACTCGTGGATGCCGCACCCGAACTCCGGCCGCATCGGGCGCTCGCCCGGCGCGGTGCCCAGGATCAGGTGGATCGCCTCGACGATCTCGCGCTCGCGGGTCACGAGCGCGATGCCGCCGGTGGCGTCGGTGCGCAGCGGGAATCCCCAGCCCGCCCCGATGAACTGTTCGGCCACGGCTAGCCTCCGATGATCACGTTCGGGGCGCCGGTGCTGATGGTCGCCTGACAGGTGACGCGGTCGCCCCGACGGGCCGCGGGGAAGCCGCCGATGAGCACTTTGCCGCTGGTCGGGGGCGGCGTGGCGGGCAGGACGAGGTTGCCCTGCGCCAGGTACAGGTGCAGCTGGCAGACGCTCAGGCTGCCGACCACCGCCGCCGGCTGGCCGGCGATGCGCACGCTCGGTACACCGAGCAGCGGCGAGCCGGCGTTCGCGGGCAGCCCCGGTACGGCCGCGCCGGCCGGCACCCCCAGCGTGCCGTTCGGCGGCCCGGGGGCCAGCGGTGTGCCGAGATGGCTGACGGGGTCGTTGATCCGGGCCGCCTGCGGCATGGCTCCTCCTCTCCTGGCGGACACGTCAGTTGATCCGCACGATCGGTGCCTTGATGTCGACGTCGGCGGTGCCCGACACCGACACCGACCGTCCCGTCAGCGTCAGCGGGCCCCGGCCGGCGTCGAGCGTGATGCCCTGCCCGTTCACCACCACCTCCTGCTTCGCCTCGATCACGACGCTGCCGTCGCTGCGCACGACCACTGACGTGCCCGCCCGGTCGAGGTGGACGACCAGCTTGTCGGCGCCGCTCTGGGTGGTGAGCCGGATGCCCTGGGCCGCCTGCGCCGTGCTGCCGTCGAGCAGTTCCACCCAGTTGCCCCGCCGGGACCGGCGCCCGCGCGAGCCACCCTCGCGGGAGGCCAGCGAGCGCCGGTTGACCGACCCGTCGGCCGGGTTGACCAACGGCAGGTCGTGCGGGCTGGGCTTGTCGACGCCGTTGTAGAGGCCGCCGATCACGTACGGCCGGTCGAGCAGCCCCTGCTCGAAGCCGACCAGCACCTCGTCGCCGACCTCGGGACTGATCACCCCGCCGCCGCCGACCCCGCCGAGCTGCACGGTGCGGACCCAGTCGGTGACGTACTGATCGGAGAGCCACGGGAAGCGCAACTTCACCCAGCCCTGGTCCCGACGCTCCGGGTGCCGGCGGTCCAGTCCGGCCTTCGTGTCGGTCACGATCCCGATCGCCAACCCGGGTACCCGGGTGACCCGCGCCGCCGCCGACGCGCCGGCGGCGAGGCCGTACGACGAGCGGTCCTGCCGCCCGCTGACGGTGAGCCAGGTTTCGTAGAAGCTGGCCGGGCCGAACACGTGCCGGCTGGCGGTCGTGGTGTACTTGCCCGCGAAGGGGGCGCCGACGTCCTGCAGGGTGAGCGGTGTGCCGGCCCGCAGTCGCGGGTTGCCGCGAATCCCCACCTCCAGCTCGGCGAAGGCCGACGTCACGTCGGAGGCGAGCGCGGTGGCGACGGCCTTCACCTCGGCGTCGGTGCGGTACGGCACGTCGGTGACCAGCAGTTCGGCCTCGCCGAACGGCCGCACGACGTCGCGTGGGGTGACCGAGAGCTGCAGCTCGTCACTGGTGGCGGTGACCGCCTGCCCGCGCAGCTCCTTGCGCTGCTGGACGTCCCAGCCGCGGACGGTGACCCGCGACAGCTGCCCGACCGAGGTGACCGTGGAGCGTACGGCCAGCAGGTTCTCGTTCATCTGGACCACGTACGGGCTCTGGCGCGCCGGCGTACCGGCGCCGGGCGCCGTGGCGGCCCGCACCGGCCTTCGGAACGCGAACGTCCCGTCGATCATGACCACCTCGGCGTCGTTGTCGACGGCCAGCATGCGCAGGAACTCCCAGTCCGTCATGTTCGGCTGGGTCACCATCTCGTAGACCGTGGTCGTCGGGTCGATGCGCCCGACCCGCAGTCCGGCCTTCCTGGCCAGCTGGGCCGCGATGTCCGACGCCTTGCTGTTGAAGTAGCTGGCGACCCGGCGGCCCCGCATCAGCCGGTGCGACAGGTCCAGCGCGCGGATCGTGGTGAACGTGCCGGTGCCGTCGAACTCGGTCTCGACCGTGACGACCTCCCCGGTGAACAGCTGCACCGGGGCGGGCTGGTCGCCGGTCCGCGCCGCGGCGGTGAGCTTCGTGCCGATGGTGATGCCCAGTTCCTGCAGCATCCGGCTCTTCTGGTCGCGGTAGCGCAGCGTCGCCGACGCCGGCAGGTTCGTGCTGTCCTCGATCGAGGCGTGCACGAGCCTCGTGTCCCACGCCGGCGGCAGCTCCCGCGGCGCCTTCACGACGAGGTAACTGGTGTAGTTGCCTTCGGACACGGAGCTCTCCTACCCGCGCGCCGGCAGCTCGTCGGTCGCCGGCAGCAGCAGCTCGGTGCCGGCCCGCAGCCGCATCGGGTCGTCGATGTCGTTGGCCTCCGCGATGACCCGCCAGACCGTCGGGTCCCCGTACTCGCGGTGGGCCAGCAGCGCGAGGGAGTCCCCGTCCACCGCCCGGTGCACCCGCCGCGCCGACCGGCTTCCCGACGTCGGGTTCTGGCCGGGCACGTTGCCGCTGATCTCGGTGAGGGTCAGCGAGCACGTCGCGCGCAGCGGCGTGCCGTTGGCGTCGAACAGGGTGTAGGAGGCGTTGACACTGCTGACGTACGCGTAGAAGGACACCGTCTGGAACTGGCCCCAGGCGAACTTCACCCACGGCGGCGACGGCGCCTTCGCCCGGATGCTCGGCGCGGTCGGCACCAGGCACGTCAACAGCTCGTCGACCCGTTGCTGCACGGTACGGGCGTGGGTGTCGGTCACGTCCAGGAACACCTCCAGGCTCAGCGTGCGGGGCCCGGAGCCGGTGAACTCCGGAATGCCGACCTTCTCCGCGCCGCGCACGATGTGCGTGATCCAGCTCGCCGACTTGGTGAGGGTCAGCTGGTTGGGGTTGAACATGAACGTGATCGGGCCGCCCAGCGCGCCGCCGGGCCGGCCGCGACCGTCGGTGGGCGGCTGGTAGCGCCGGAGGAACGCGGCGACCTTGCCGGATGCAGCGGTCACGCGCCAACCTCCAGGAAACCGTGGTACGCCAGCTCGATGGTCTCGGTCGCGACCTCGGAGCGGCTCGGGTCGAACGACGGCCCTTCCCAGCTCGCCAGCACCACGTCGGCCAACGCCCACTGCACCAGTACCGCCTTGTCCGGTCGCAGCGCGGCGATCTGGGCGGTGCCCCGTTTGACGCCGCGGGGCAGTTGGGACAGGAACCGCGCGACCTTGGCGGTGTCCGGGGTGAGCGGCCGGGCCAATCTGACGTTGGAGTACGAGATGCGCGAGGGAAGCTGCCACACGAAGCTGTTGTTGCCGCCCTCGGAGTGCTGCTCGACCTCCACCTGGCAGCCGAGCCCCTGACAACTGTTCCAGTCGCCCAGATCCATCCCGTCGATCCTCAGTCGGAAGTGGACGCTCGTACCGGGGTCGACCGTTGCCATGCTCGTCCTCTCCTTGTGCCACTGTCCTTACCCGTCGCTCGTGCCGGCCGGATCGGGCCGGCACGAGCGTGCCGGCGGCCCTTCACCGACCACCGTCCAGGAGCCGGCCGGTCCGTTCCCGGCCGAGCCGCAGCTCGGCGCGGAGCAGCCGGCCCAGCGGGCCGATCAGCCGGTGCGCCAGCTCGTCGAGGTGGCGGCGGTCGAGTGAGCCGATCAGTTCATCGGCGGCCCTGCCCCCGCCCCGGTGGGGCACGCCGGTGGCGGGCGGCGCGGAAACGCTCCGCTGTACGGGTACCCGGCCGCGCTGGGCGGTCCCGCCCGTGCCCGGCGAGGGGGGCCTCGATGGCGCGGGCGGCGCCGGCGGCGGTCCGCCGGCGCGGGGGGCGGGCGTGCCCGGCGCGGCTGCGGGCTGCCCCGCAGCGGCAGTCGACGCCGGATGGTGCACGGTGGGCAGCGGCCCGGTGGCCGCCGGCCGCTGCCACGTCGGTGCGGCAGCGCGCTGTACGGGTAGCGGTCGAACGGCCCCGACGGTCGGCACCTCGGCGCGCGGGCCGTCGGGGCGGTCCGCGGGCAGCGCCGGCGCGACCGGGGGCCGGCGGCGCGCCGGGGCCTCCGGAACCCGCGCCCCGCCACCACGGCGGCCCCCCGTCGGTGTGCTGCCTGCGCCTCCGTGCCTGCCGGTCGGGTGGAGTTCCGGTGGGAGACGGACCTGCCCGCTGCCGCCGACGGTGGCGGCGCGACCGCGCTCCCCGGACGTCGTCGCGCCCGGCCTGGTCCACCGGACCGGCACCGCGCCGGTCCCGGCCGCGGAAACCCCGGCGGGCGCAGTCGGCGCGGCGACCGCCGTGGGCGCCGGGTGCAGCGGCCGGGCGGCGAGCGTCTGTACGACGTGAACCGCCCGGCGGAAGGAGCCGGTGGGCGACCCACCCGGCGGGACCGGCCCGGCATCGCCGGTCGATAACGCGGGTACCGAGCCGGTGACCCATGGCAGGGCGGATCCGGTCGCGGGGGTCGATCGGGTGCCGGCGTGCGGGGCAGCCGCACCCACCGTCTGCCGCAGCGGTGCACGCGCGACGGGCACCGCGGCGGAGCCGGCGACGGGCGCGACGGGGGCCGAAGCGGCGGAGGCCACGGCAGGCCGTGGCCGTCCCGTGCGGGATGCGTCGGTGTGCCACGGGCTGGTGCCGTCGGCCGGTACTCCCGCAGGCCGTGGCGTGACGCGGGTGACCGGCGGGGCCGGGTCGGGCGGGAAGGGCAGCCGTTGCACGGCGGGCACGGATGGTGCGGAGGCGTGGAGAGGAACCGGCCGCCCAGCACGGCCGGGCGCGCCCGACGGCGGAGACGGCGGGGCGGCAGCGGCCGGGGGCGCAACGCCGACGGTCCCGGTGTCCGCGCGCGAGGTGGTGTCCGCGTCGGCGGCGGTGGCCGGGACCGTGGGTGCGATGCGGGCCACCGTGCCGACATGGGCCGATGGAGCGTGGAAGCTGTCACGAGCGGCGTGCGGCTCGTCCGGTTGCGCGCGCCGCGGTTGGCCGGCCTGAATGACCGCGCGCTGTACGACAGGCGCACCGCTCGCGTCGGCGGTGGGTCCGGCTGCTCCGCCCGCAGCAGGCGCGACCGGTCCGAAGTGCGGCCCCGGCAGGAGGGGCGCGATGGCCGGCGTGGAGGGCACGTCCGGGCCGTCGTGGGCGGCTGGCCCGTCCGCCGTCCGGCGCGAGGTCGCGGCGCTGTCTGACATCCCGGCCCCCGGCGCTGCCCCGCCGGACCCGGCCGGTCTGCCGGCTGTCCCGGCCGGTGGAGACCCGGACTCCGGCGGTGTGCGGCCTGTCCCGGCCGGTCTGCGGACTGTCTCGGCCGGGCGCCCCGACTCGGCCGGTGTGCGGCCCGTCCCGGACGTTGTGGGGCCTGTTCCGGGCGTTGTGGGGCCGGGCTGGGCCTTTGTGGGGCCCGTCCCGACCGCTGTGCGGCCCGTTCCGGACGTCGTGGGGCCGGGTTGGGCCGTTGTGGGGCCGGGTTGGGTCGGTGTGCGACCCGACCCGGACGGCGGGCGGGACGACCGCGCCCCCCACGATCCCGTCGCGCCGGTCCTGGGCGCCGGAGAAGCCGTTGCGGCGGTCGTTGTGGACGCGCGCTGGGCGGGCGTCGGGGGAGTGGCGGGGTGCAGGGGCGGCGCCGACACAACCCCTGGAACACCCGTCCGGGCGTTCCCGCGCGCGGTGGAGGGCAGGGCCGGCAGGGGGTCGCCGAGCCCGGTTCGGCCAGGGGCACGGGGCGAAGGCTTCGCCGGTGCGGGCGGTCTGGCCGCCGCCGGCGTCGCTTGTCCCGACGGGACCGGCCGGGGCGGCGGTGGTGCCGCCGGGGATGCGGGCTGTGCCGCTCGGGGCGCGGGCACCGGTCGGGGCGGCGCGGCGCCGGTGGAGGTGTCCTGCGCGGCGCTCGCGGCGGCGTCCTGCGACGCCACCAGGGCACGGTGCGCCAGGGTGGGTCGCTGCGGCCCATCGGAGGTGCCCGGCCGATCGGAGGCACCCGCCGGTGGCGCCGTCGACGGATGCCGCGCGGGCAGCGAGAAATCGGGACCGGAAGCGTTCCCGACCGGCGGAGCCGATTGGGCCGGTGACGGGGATGCCGCCGCCGGTGGCGATTGAGCCGGTGACGGCGATGGAGTCGCCGGGGCCGGCGGGGGGACCGGGGCGCGCCGTGAGGTCGTTCCGCCCCCCGCCCGCTGGACCGCGGGCAGCCGCCGGGTGGACCGTACCGCCGGCGCCGTGGTCAGGGCGCGGTGACGCCCTGCGACCGGTGTCCGGGGGACGACCGCCGCGCGGGCCGGTGACGCCGGCTCCGTGATGCCCGCGGCGACCGATGGCGCCGCCTCGGTGGCCGTCGTCGGCTCGGGCAGCCACGCTGGCTGCACGCCGGCTTCCGGCGGCGGCGTCGGCGAGGCCAGTGGTAGGCGCTGCACGGTGCTGGCCGAACCCGGGGGCGGGACCGGCGCCGCGCGCAGCAGGTCGTACGCCAGACCGGCCGGCGCGTCGGGGCTGACGAGGTGGCCGGGCGCGGTGTGCAGGGTCGGGTCCTGCCGGGTGGTCAGCCGGGCCTCGAAGCGGTGCGGATCGGTGAGCAGGCCCGGGTCGCTGTCGAACGTCCGCCGCGGCGGTGGCAGGGCCCGCCAGCCGACGTCGGCGGGCCCGGCGTCGGGAGACGGCGTACCCGTTGCTGCTCGCTCGGCCTCGGACGGCGTGTCCCGGCGGCGTCGGCGCAGGAGGTCGCGTAGGCCCACTTACTCGCCTTCGTTCATGCGGGTGTTGATGCGCGCGATCTGCTCGACGTAGCGCAGCCGCTCCTCGTGCGTGAGATCGAGGATCTCCTGCTGCGGCCAGTGGAAGTGGTAGGCGACGTACGCGACCTCCTCGTAGAGCCGGTCGGCCGCGTACGTCACGATTCCCCCGGGCGACCACCGGCGATGTCCACCTCGAAGCTCGCGTCGCAGGCGGGACAGGTCACGGCGGCGCGGGTGTGGCCCTCCGCGTTGATCCGCCGGTAGAAGTCCTGCAGGAAGGCCAGGTCCGAGGCGAACAGCTTCTCCACCAGTTCGGCATGGACCTCGGTGATGCTGCCGATGCGGGTGATGACCAGGCTGAGGAGCACGACCGACAGGTACGCGGGGTTCTGCTTGACGCGCAGGTCGATCAGCGGTGCGAGTTCGTCGCGAGCCCTGGCCAGCCGCATGCTCCCGTGGCGGTGCACGGTGCCGGAGTCGTCGACGTACCCGCGCGGCAGTTCGAACTCGAACTCCGTCTGCAGCTTCGGCGGCCGCGTGGTCCGCGCCGGTGGCGTCCCCGGCTCCGCGCCGGAGCCGTGGTCGTCCTCGGCCCGTTCGGCGAGCGCCAGCGTGGACACGGTACGTCGTCTCATGAGGTGGTGATGTCCTCGAACACCACGGTGACCTTCTCCGTCGCCGCCGACGGCTCGCCCGCCTTGAGGCTGGGCCCTTCCCACTTGCTCACCCAGGCGTTCTTCATGTCGAAGCGACGCTGGTTGGAGTTCTCGGGGTCGACGAGGATGACGCTGATGTTCTTCCGGGCGGCGGTGACCGCGCCCTTCTCGAAGGTCTGCTTGATCCACTCGGTGAACGAGCTGCTCTTGTCGAGCCCGCGCGTGATGGTGACCTCGCCGCCCTTACGGGCGCCGGGCAGCTTCCGGATGATGTACTCCCCGGTGGGGGTCACCTGGTTCACCTCGATCGCGTCCAGCTCGACCGTCAGGCCGCTGACCTCCTGGACGGACTCCACCTGGATGCCGCCCAGCTCGACCTGGAACTTGTGGACAATGAGGGTGTCGCCGGTCTCGGGCATGTGTCGCTACCGCCTTTCGGGTCTTACTCGCTGACGAGGCTGGTGCTGTCGGAGAACTGGGCCAGCCGGAAGACGACGAACTCCGCGGGCTTGACCGGGCAGATCCCGATCTCGCACACCACCTGGCCCCGGTCGATCACCTCCGGCGGGTTGGTCTCGCGGTCGCACTTGACGTAGAACGCCTCGGCCGGGGAACTGCCGAACAGGGCGCCCCGCCGCCACTCCTCGAGGAGGAAGGCGGAGATGTTGCGCCGGATGGTGCCCCAGAGCCGTTCGTCGTTGGGCTCGAAGACCACCCACTGCGTGCCCAGCAGGATCGACTCCTCCAGGTAGTTGAACAGGCGGCGGACGTTGACGTACCGCCATGCCGGGTCGGAGGAGAGGGTGCGGGCCCCCCACACGCGGATGCCCCGCCCGGGGAAGGCGCGCAGGCAGTTGACGCCGGCCGGGTTGAGCAGGTCCTGCTCACCCTTGGTGACGTTGTTCTGCAGTTCGATCGCGCCGCGTACCACCTCGTTCGCCGGCGCCTTGTGCACCCCGCGCTCGGTGTCGGTGCGGGACCACAGGCCGGCGACGTGTCCGCTCGGCGGCATGAACCGGTTCTGCCCGGTCGCCGGGTCGAAGACCTTGATCCAGGGGTAGTACAGGGCGGCGTACTTCGAGTCGTAGCCCGCTTCCTCCTGCCGCCAGGTAAGCACCTGCCGGGCCGTCATCTCGGGCAGCGGGTCCAGCAGCGCCATCCGGTCGCCCATCTGCTCGCAGTGCGAGATGACCGCGAGCTGCACGGCCTTGACGTCCTCCGCGCTGACCAGCCCCTGCTCGTACCCGCTCATCAGGTCGGGCACCGCGACCATCGTGATGTCGTCGATCGCCTCCAGGCCGCCGAAACCGGTACGCGCGTCGGGGTCCCCGACGTACTCCTCGGTGGACAGTGCGGCCGGTACGACCTCGGCGGGCGTCGCCAGCGTCGCCAGCGTCACCGTCTGCTTGGCGGGGCGCGCCAGGGCGTTCGCCGGGGCGGCCTCCTCGACGGTGATGAGCCGCGACCGCTCCTTGACCTGCGTCACCACGTACGCCTTGGTGTTCTTCTTGGACGAGACGTCGTACGTCTCCACCACCGTGCCGTTCTGGTGCACCAGCAGCCTGAACCGGTCCTCGCCGGCGCCGTCGGCGTCGGCGTCGGTCACCTCGACGGTGATGTTCCCGCCGCTGGCGGGCAGCGCCGTCACCTTGAACGTGCCGAGCGCCGCCGGTTCGCCGGCCGGCAGCGCGCGAGGCCCGTCCTTGCCGGCCCCGTCGCCGCGGTCGCGGCCCTGCCCGTTGCCGGGGCTCTGCTCGCCCACCCGGACCACGTAGCAGATGCCACCGCCGTTGGCGAAGTAGCCGTACACCGCGCGGCCCAGGTACGCGCCCTCGACGACGTCCCCGAAGACCTGGACGTACTGGCTCCACGTGGTGACCAGGGTGGGGGTGTGGAACGGTCCCTTCTCGGCGAGTCCCACGAAGGCCGCCACGGAGGTCCCCACGCCCTCGATGGGGCGGGAGCCGCTGGGGACCTCCTCGACATAGACACCGGGGGACAGGTACGACGGCATGAACGCTCCTTTTCCGGCGGTGGTCTGTCCTCCGTAGCCTTCCGGTCACGTGGCGCGTCCGGAAACGGCCGGGTGGGCGTGGACCGGGGCATGGTCCGGTTCCCGAAAGGGCAGGGATCCGGCACGCGTCGCCCCCGTTCAGGCACGTCAGAGCGGGGTGAAGTCGCTCGCGCCCGGTCTGCGGCAGGCGGTGATGAAGGACCGGGGGATCTCCGCGAAGAAGTCCATCTCCTGGGTGGCGCCGATGGGTCCGATGACGGCCGCGGTCGCCGTCCCCAGGGAGGTGCTGTTGGCGTAGATGGCCGGCTTGGCCAGGATCCTGCTTCTCGCGGGCGGTTCCTGCTCGAACCTGTACCAGCCGCTGACCTCGATCTGGTAGAGGTGCCTGTCGTTGCTGGCGTAGCCGCCGCACTCCTGGTCCAGCGCGGTGGATACCAGGCGCGGGTTGTTGTTGCTGACATGGTCCTGGGCGTAGGCCCTGGGATCGTTGAGGAACGCGGCCAGCTCGGTCGTGACGGACGCGGAGCGGAAGGAGCTCATCCCTCGCGAGAGGTCTTCGGGGGCCCGCCGGTCGGCGCGGAAGAAGCGCAGTGGCCCGGCGTCTCCCTTGAGGAGGTACCCGTGTTCGGGAACCGCGGGCTGCGGCGGTGGCGCCTCCTCGGCGGTAGCGGCCTCGCTGGTCTGACCGACCCTCAGGTGGGCGGGTTTGACCGGCACCGGCGGCGGCATGGTCTGCACGGTGACGGGGCCGTCGGGGGCGGCGGCCGCGCTGGGCGCCTGCACGGGGCGTTGCTGGTCGAGCGGCGCCCGCATGACGTGCCGCGCGTTAGCCTCGGCGGCGCGTTCGTAGTGGTCGGAGGGGTCGGAGATGCTGAGCCCGTTGCCGGCGTCGGTAACGGCCACGGGGCCTTGGCGCTGCTGGACGACGTGGGTCAGTTCGTGGGCGAGGGTGTGCCTGTCGCCGCCGCCGTCGCCGATGACGACATGCTCCCCGGAGGTGTAGGCGCGGGCGCCGATCTCGTCCGACGACCGCCGGGCCGCGGCGTCGTCGTGGACGCGTACCGACGAGAAGTCCGCGCCGAGGCGGGCCTCCATCTCGGTGCGCAGCGGCTCGGCCAGGGGCCGCCCGGCTGACCGCAGCACATCGTGCACCGCCGACCGTTGGACGGTGGCCGCTGCGGTGTCCTGGCCCTCGGGGCCGTGACCGCAGGAGGCGGGGTGGGTGTGCCGTTGGTGCAGCATCTGGACGACCGCGGCGTTGCCGACTGAGCGTTGGAGCGCCTGGATCGAGCGCGGGTCGAGGGCGCTGCTCCGACCGTCCGGTGCGGTGACCGGTACACCGGCGGCCGGAGCCCGGCGCAGCGCGCTGCTCCGACCGCTGCCGGGGTCCGGTCGTTGTTCGTGGTCGCGCATGATCACTCCTGTCACCGGCCCCGGGCGGGAGCCGGGGGTTGAGAGGTACGTGTCGATCGCACCGTCGACGCTTCCCGGTCTCGCCCACGAGCCGGTCAGGTCGCCTTCTTCTCGTACTTGGCGCCGGCCTTCTCCCACAGTTCCGGCCGTGGCGGTGACAGCAGTTGACCTCGGTGTGCCGTCCGGTGTTCCGCGTCGGCCGCTTCCAGAAGCTCGGCCAGCCGCTGCCAGTCGTAGCTGCCGGCAGTGATCATCCGATCGACCTCCACCAGGTGGCTCGAGCGTGGAGTCATCCGCCCGTCGACATGGTTGGGGTCGAACCCGCTGCCCGGGTCGGTCCGACGGATGTCGGAGGCGGGGCCCATCTCGAGGTTGGCCGGCATGTTGTAGAGGAGCTTTTCGTGGCCCGTCGAGCCGACCCGGTCCGTCAACTGCTCGAGGAACGTGAACAGGGGGTCCGAGGCCGGCCGGGCCGCCTCGGCCGCCGCCAGCAGCTCCTTGAGGTTGCTCCGCGAGATCTTGTGGTGCAGTGTCGTCTGGCTGCCCCACTGGTTGGCCGGTGTCTCCCGGAGCGCGGCGTGCTCGGCCGTGGTCCTGCTGGAAGCCCAGTCGCTCCGGCCGCCGCTCACCTGGTAGCCCGGCCGGTTCGCCCGCTGCGCGAACTCGTCCGCCACCTGTGCGGCGAGGTCGTCCAAATCGGCGTCGACCTGATCTCTGTCGAGGAAGATCGTCATGTCGTCGGGGTTCAACAGCCCCACGGCCGCCAGGAGGTCCTGTCGCGGGTTCTCCTCCAGTTCCGCGAATCCCTCGACCCGGTCGCCGATCTGCCGCATCACGTACTCGTAGTCGGATTCGGCCGGCGCGGCGGGCGCTGCCTCCACAGCCGACGAGCCGCCCGCGGAGGACGACCCCGCGGTCTTCTTCCTGCCCTTGTCTTTCTTCGGCATACGCTGCACCGTCCCCGGACCGTCGGCTGCGCCGCCGGAGCCGGTCGTCGCCGGGTCAGGCCGGGCGGCCGACGCGGGCGTGGACAGCGGTCGGGCCATCGCGCGAGCGGCGTTCGCCTCGGCCGCGCGCTCGAAGGCGTCCGACGGATCCGACACCCGCAGGCCGTCGTCGGTCGCTGTGCCGGTCACCGGACCGGACCGCTGTTGCACCACGTGGGTCAGTTCGTGTGCCAGCACGTGTCGCCCCGCCGCCGACGACGGGTCGAATCTGCCGCGCTGGAACGCGATGTGCGAGCCGGAGGTGAATGCCTCGGCCTGCACGGATTCAGCGGCGGCGTGTCCGGCCGCGTCGGTGTGCAGCCGGACGTCGGAGAAGTCCGTGCCCAGCCGCTGCTCCATCTCCGCCCGCACGTCGCCGTCGAGCGGCCGACCCGGGTTGCGCAGGACGTCGTGCACCGCCGAGCGTTGCACCGGGGCGGCGTGCCCGCGGGCGGCGTCGTTGCGGTGCTCGTCGCGGCCGAGCAGCCGCGCCACCGCGGCGTTGCCCGCCGTGCGCTGCAGCGCCAGCACCGCCTCCGGACCGGGTAGCGGACCGGGTGCGGACTCCGACGGCGGCCGCCGGTGCGGCGTCCGGACCGATGGTGGGGCCGATTCCGGCCCGGATTGATGGGCATGCATGACTTGTCCTCTTCGCCGCGGATCCAACCCCTGTCCTCACGCTGTCCCCGCCGACTGGGGCGTGCCAGGGACCGCCGGGCGTGGTCGAGGGCAGTCGCCGCTGCCCGAACGGGCAGCGGCGCGTCGCCGTCACCTCGTCCGGCGACTAGCGCTCCTGCAGCGCTCCCCGCCCGATGCGTAGGTGCGGCCCGAACTCGCTCTCCAGCAGCAGCCGCCCGAGCTTGCCGTACTCGCGCCGCACGGCGGCCATCAGGTCGTCGGTCGTCACCGCCCGGTCCGCCCCCGCGGCGAGGTACGCGGCGGTGACCGCGCACGCCCGGATGCTGCCCCCCGCCAGCTCGAACGCCCGGGCGCAGAAATCCAGGTCGAGATCCTCGGCGCGGGGCAGCGCCGGGCCGAGGCAGCGGTCCCACAGGGCGCGCCGCTGTCCCTCGTCCGGCAGCGGAAAGTCGACGATCACGTCCAGCCGCCGGGTGAACGCCTCGTCGAGGTTGGCCCGCAGGTTCGTGGTGAGGATCGCGACCCCGTCGAAGGACTCCATACGCTGCAGCAGGTAGGCGCTCTCCAGGTTGGCGTACCGGTCGTGGGCGTCCCTGACCTCCGAGCGCTTGCCGAAGATGGCGTCGGCCTCGTCGAACAGCAGGACTCCGTTGACATTCGCGGCTTCGGTGAAGATGCGCTCCAGGTTCTTCTCGGTCTCGCCCACGTACTTGTCGACCACGGTGGACAGGTCCACCACGTACAACTCGACGCCCAGGTCGGCGGCGACCACCTCGGCCGACATCGTCTTGCCCGTGCCGGAGTCGCCGGCGAACAGCGCCGTCACGCCGCGACCGCGCCCGCCGCCGGGGCGCATCCGCCACCCGCCGAGCACCCGGTCGCGGTGGCGTACCCGCATGGCCAGCTCGCGTAGCTGCTCGAGAACCGGGTCGGGCAGGACGAGGTCGACCCAGCCGACGGCGGGTTCGACCCGCCGGGCCAGCTTTTCCAGCCCCGCCCCGTTCTGCGACCGCACCCCGGCGCGCAGGTGCTCGGGCCCGACCTGCGCTGCGCCCTCCAGCAGCGCCCGGTGGCCGGCCGTCTCGGCGGCGCGCCGGACCTGGTCCGGCGTGAGCAGGTACGGGGCGAGCTCGCGCTCGGGGTCCAGGTCCGCGCCGGCGGGGGTGCCCGCCCGCGCACCGAACCCGGCCCACCACAGTGCGCTGCGGTCCCGTACGGTCATCGGCTCGGCCGCCACCAGCAGCGGGGAGCGTTCGGCCCAGAAGGGATCCCACCCGGTGCGGCCGGTGAGCAGGACGGGTACGGCCAGCGCGGCGAGTCGGCGCAGCAGCCGGGAGCCGCCGGGCCTCCCGGTGGGGTCCAGCGCGTCCACCGGGCCGGCGACCAGCCCTCCGCCGCGCAGCCGCGCCTCGCGTGCGGCGGCGGCCAGCGCCTCCTCCGGCGCGGGGTCGGCGGCCAGTGCGTCGAGGTCGAGGCGCAGCACCGGAGCGCCGGTCGCGGCCAGCGCCGCCGCGGCGAGCGCCTGCGCCGCCGCGCCGGGCCGCTCCCGCACGTACGCCAACCGCAGTCCGTCGCGGATGGCGGCGGCGAGCCGCTCCGCCGACGCGGGCCGCCAACCCGGGTCGGGCTCCTCGTAGCGGGCGAGGCCGGCCAGCCGGGCGTCGCCGGTGTCGTCGCCGAGCAGATGGGCGGTGACCCGGTCGGGCACCCGCAGCGCGCGGGAGAGGAAGGGCCGCTCGGCCGCCTCCTCGACCAGCAGGAGACCGCCCGCGACCAGCGGCGCGGACGCGGCGAAGCGGCCACGCGCGGTGGCCGAGGAGGGGACGGCGCCGCACAGCTCGAGTGCCAGCCCGATCGACGCCCGCCGTCGGGTCACGTCGTCGTTGAGGTAGCCGTACAGCCGCTCGAACCGGGCGTCGACGTCGGGCAGGAGAGCCAGCAGCAGCAGTTCGACGTCCAGTGGCGCGAGCCCGAAGTCGCGGGCCAACCGGCGCAGTCGCGGTTCGCCCTGGTGCGCGTCGGTGTCCGCCTCGACGGCCAATCCCTCGCCGTCGTCGTCCCGGGGCGGCGGCGTGGCGGTGTCCAGCAGCCGGTCCGCCATCTCGTCCGACACGTACAGGCCCCGGAACGCGTCGTCCGGCGCCGGATCGGCGCGGCGGCGCTCGTCCACGGCGCGCCGGACCCGCCGCTCGATCAGGCGGAGTCGGGCGAGCAGGTGGGTCGCGGGCATCGCGGGGGCGGTCACCGCTGTGAGCCGCGGATCGGGGATCCGGACCCGTCGCGGTGTCGCGCGGCGCCTCGGGTGCGGCGTGCGCCGACCATCGACAGGGCAGATCCCTGCTCCGCGTCGCCGGGACCGGCGGGCGACGCGACCGGGTCGCCGTAGCGCAGGGCGGCGGTCTCGACCGGCCCGTCGGCGGGGTCCGCGGTGCGTAGCCGCAGCCCGTCGACGACCGGCTGGGCGGCGAGTGTCCGCCGGGCCGACAGGGGCGCGACCACGACCAGGTCCAGCGACGGCTTCAACTCTCCACCGAGCGCCGACCACACGTCGGCGAAGGCGCGATCCTCCCCGGGTGGCCGGGCGACGGTCATCGGCACGGTCAGGCCGAGCGTCGCCAGGGACCCCGTCAGCCGTGCGGGCGGCAGCGCGTCGTGCCGGATCAGCGTGCCGAGCAGCGTCGCCAGCAGGCGGTGTTCGTCCTGGGCGCGGTTGGTCCACGCCGTCACCAGGTACGACAGGGCGAAGTACCGCGCGGGGTCGTGCAGCGCGACCGTGGCACCCCGATCGTCGTACTCGGCGATGGCGCCCTGTCTGCGGCGCGCGAGGTCCTCCCGGATGTCGTAGAGGTACAGGTTGACCGTCGGTGCGTTGCGCCGCGCGGCCCACTCCCTCGTGGGCGCGTCGAACGTGACCTCGACCCCCGTGCCGGCCAGCGCGTCGTCGGTGACCAGTCCGCGCAGGGCCTCGTCGACCTCGTGGATCACCCGGTCACCACCGCCGGTTGACGTGGCCGGGCGGCTGCAGCGGCGGCAGCACCACCCGGAACGGGGTGGTCACCGGGGCGAAGCCGGTGCCGGACGCGGTGATCTCGCGGGGGCCGAGCCGATCCTTCGGCAGCACCAGCAGTTGGGCGGCGAAGGTGCCGTCCGGTGCCGCCACGGCCGGTGCGGTCGCGGCGGTGATGCCCACGTTCCAGGCCAGTCGCACCCGGGCTCCGGGGGGAAAGTCGGTGCCGCGTACCGAGGTGACGAAACCGGGTGGTCCGATCGCCGGCACGGCGACGATGCGCGGCTGCAGCACCCGCAGCGGCGCGCTGGCGGTGTCATTGGCCGGGTCGGCGTTGCCGCCGGTGGTCGTGACGGCGCCGGCGACGGTCGCGGCCAGGGCCGCGTCGGGCGTCAGCACGAACGTCACCGTGGTCGCCCCGCCCGGGGCCAGATCGGGCAGCCGGCATCCCGCCTGCGGGGCACACCCCGGCGGCGAGGCCGCGACGCGGACGCGGGGCGGCAGCGTCGGGTTCAGCCGCAGGCCCGTCGCCCGCTGCCCGCCCGCGTTGCGCACGGTGTAGGTGACGCCGGCGGAGCCCCCCACGTACGCGGGTGCGGGGGTGACCGAGACGGTCAGCGCCGGGTCCGCCGGTGCGGTCGGTGGCGGCTGCACGATCCGCACGTCCGTGCGAGCCCGGTTGTCCGCCGGCACGGCGTCGGTCACTCCCGGGTTCACCGACCACGAGAGCGGGAAGGAACCGGCGGCGATCCCGGTCAGCTCGACCCGTACGGTCAGCGTGCGGCCGACGCCGATGGCCTCAAGGTCGCAGCCCGCTGGGGTGAGCCGGCACGTCCCCCGCTCCGGCACCAGCGCGGTGAGCTGCACGCCGGACGGCACGGTGAGGTCGAGCCGCACGGCGGGCGCGGGGCTCGGCCCGCGGTCGGTGACCGACAGGGTGAAGGCGGTGCGGCCACCGACGGTGGTTGTCGGGGGTGTGGTCACGACGGCGGTCGCGACATCGACCGACCGCTGCCAGGTCGGCTCCTTCTGTCGACCGGGCAGCGCGCCGGTGATCGACGCGAGGCGGCCCGTCGTCATGTCGTAGACGTGCAGCGCCTCCGGCGAGTTCTGGTCGCGCTCGCGCCGGGCCGAGAAGACCAGCCGCTGTCCGTCCGGCGACCAGCTCACGTCGCGCGGTTGGAACGGGCCGTCCGGCTGCGGTGGAACCGGGGCGGCGCAGGAGGCCCCGGAAGGCGGGAAGAGCAGCCGGCAGCGGGTGCCGTCGACGTCGGTGAGGACCAGCCCGTCCTCCCGGCGGTTGAACGCGATCTGGCGGCCGTCCGGGGCGAAGGCCGCGCTGTCGTCGACGACGTCGCAGTCCCGCCCGCAGACGGCGCGCGTCAGGTCCCGCTGGTCGAGGCCGTCGGTGGCGTTCGCCGTCCAGACGTGGGCGCGGCTGGCCTCCTCGTTGTAGCGGCCCCGGGTGAACGCCAGCAGGGCGCCGTCCGGGGACCAGGCGGGTTGGGTGTCGTCGAGCCCCGCGTACGGCGGGGGCGTCGGCACGGCCAGCAGTTGCTGCCCGGTGGAGGCGTCGACCACGATCACCCGCGCCGGGCGGCTCGGTCTGTTGCGCACCAGCGCGATCCGGCTGCCGTCGGGGGACCACTCCGGGTCGCGCTCCAGGTCGTCCGGACCGCGACCGGCCACCGGCAGCAGACGTGGCGAGGTCCCGTCGGCGTCGACGGTCCAGATGCGCTGGACGCGGCGCCCATCCACCGTCTCGAACCGGCTCACCGCGATGCGGCGCCCGTCCGGGGAGTACGTCTGGCGTTCCGTCCACGGGTCGCCCTCGGTCGGCTGCCACATGAACCGGGAGTCCCGCTCCGCTTTGGGATCCTCGCGCAGGATCGACAGGCGCAGGTCGCGTGGATCGACCCCGTCGGGGCGGATGTCCTGCAGGGTGGCGGTGCGTCGGTCGGGCGCGCTGTTGCGGATCACGATCAGCGACGGGGACGACTCGCCGGGCGCGGTGTAGAAGGCCGGGAAGCTCAGCTGCCGGTCCTCGGCCAGGCGAAGCTGCGCCGTGCAGGAGCAGCCGTCGTCGCGAGGCACCCCGGTGTAGACCAGGTCGACCTGGCCGAGCGGACCGCCGTCCGGTGGGGTGCGGCTGACGAACGCGAGCGTGGAACCGTCCGGTGACCAGGCCGCCTCGCGGCTCTGCCACTCGACCGGCAGCAGCAGACGGTCGCCGGCGCCCGACGGTGACACCAGATGGATCTTCTGGTTGGTGGAGCTGTCCGGATCGCAGGTGTAGGCGATGCGGTCGTGCGCCGGGTTCGGGTCCCAGGCCGGCTGGCCCGCGCCGGTGGGCTCGCTGGTCACCTGCGTGACAGCGCCACCGGCGACCGGTATCCGGTAGACCTGCGGCACCTCGCCGCCGCGCCGCCCCTCGAACGCCAACGACGTGCCGTCCGGCGACCAGCTCGGCCACCGGTTGTCGCCGACTCCGTCGGTGACCCGGCGCAGTCCGGTCCCGTCGACGCCGATCACGAAGATGTCGTGCCCGGCACCGCCCCGGCCGGCGCCCGAGTCGAACGCGACCCGGGTGCCGTCCGGCGAGATCGTCGGATGGGCCTCGCTGGACGTGTTCACGGTCAGCCGCAGCACGGGGCCGTCGCCGCGGCGCAGGTAGACCTCGGTGGTGGTGGCGTCGCGCCGGCTCACCCAGGTGATCGTGTCGCCCCGCGCCGACACCTCGTCGTCGAAGTGGTCCGGGCCGATCGGGAAGAACGGCAGCGAAACAGCGGCCCCGCCCTCTCCGCGGACCACGCCGATGCTGCGGTGCTTCGTGCCGGCGTACGCGATGCGCTCCTCGGCCACCGGTGGCGTGGCCGGTGCGGGCCGGGGCGGCGCGGCCGGCGGTGCCGACGCGGCCAGTCCGGGCAGCATGACGGCGGCCGCTGTCGTTGCGGCCACGATGGTGGGCGTTCGGCGCTGACCTCGCAACGGGACCTCGGCAGGCGGTGCGGTGGACGGCAGGGGCAGGCGCGGCTCCCGACCCGTCCGCACGACGCTTGGCGGAGGCCGCACCACATCCGTCCATACTCGACGCGGTGGCGTCGGGCGGCAGGGGCCCGACGGGCACGGCCCCGGGCAGGAGCCGCGACCCGATCGGGCACCCTCCGGACGCCCGGGTGCTGCCGACGGCTCAGATGAGCCCCTGCCGCAGCGCGTACGCGACCGCGTGCGTGCGGTTGCGCAGGCACAACCGGCTCGTGATGTCGTGCAGCACGTTCTTCACCGTCCGCTCCGAGTACGACAGCTTCTCCGCGACCTCGCGGGTGTCGAACCCGTCGGCGAGCAGGCGGAGCACGTCGATCTCCCGCGTGGTCAGCCCGAGCAGCGTCAGGCCACGCGGGTCGAGCACCTGGCGTTGCAGCCGTCCCATCTGTGCCAGCAGTCGGCCCAGCAGGTCCGCGGGGATCGCCCCCTCGCCGCGCACCGCCGAGCTGACCGCGTGGACCAGGTTCTCCGCGCTGGCCTCCCCGCGGCGTACGACGCCCACCACCCCGCACTCGACCGCCGTGGCCAGCCCGGCGTCGTCGATCCGCGCCGGCACCAGCACGAGCTTCGCGGTGCTGGTCCGGCCCAGCCGGCGCAGCTCACGGGCCGCCGCCTCGTCGAGGCTGTCCACGACCACGAGCGCGACCGCCGCGTCCTGCGCCTCACCGGGCGCCAGCATCCGCAGCTCCGGACGCGACCGTAGCTGGCTCTCCACCCCCTGCCGCGAGATCGGATCGTCGGCGTGGACCCAGACCGGCACACGGTTCATGGAAACCTCCCCATCGCTGGGCGCCCACTCGGCAGCCCGCGGCGCAAGGGTGGGGGGAGCGGCTTTGCGTCCACCTAACGCCGGCCCGGACGGGCACCCGGCCTGCCCGTGAATGTTCCCGTAAGGCGGGTTTCCCCGTTCCCGCGTGGGCCTACAGTCGGCCGACATGAGCGCATCCGCCAACCTGGCTCTCACCGAGGTCGCCGTCGCGCCGGGCGGCGAGGCACAGGTCACGATCAGCGTCCGCAACACGGTGGACATCGTCGAGGCCTACCGGTTCGAGATGGTCGGCGTGCCCGCAGAGTGGGTGACGATCGACCCGCCGGTCCTGTCGCTCTTCCCGGGCACGGCGGAGACGGTGACCGTCACGTTCCGGCCGCCGCGCTCGTCGCAGGTGCCCGCCGGCGGCATGCCGTTCGGGGTGCGCGTGCTGCCGTCGGAACATCCCGAGGCCGCCGTGGTCGAGGAGGGGACGCTCGTCGTCCTGCCGTTCGCCGATGTCGCCGCGGAGTTGCGGCCGCAGGTGCGCGACGGGCGCTGGCGCGCCCGCTACCGGCTGGAGACGGAGAACCGCGGCAACCTCACGGAGCAGCTCACCTTCGCTGCCACCGACACGGCCGAACAGCTCACGCTCGCCCTCCGGCCCGCGCGGGCGACTCTGGCGGCCGGCGAGCGGCTCGATGCCGTCCTCGTGGTGCGGGCGAAGAGCCTGCTGTGGCGGGGCGAGCCGAGGCATCTCCCGTTCCGCACGCAGGTGCTGCGGGAGGACGGGGTGGCCTGCACGGTCGACGGCACCTTCGTGCAACGGCCGATTCTCTCCGCGTGGCTGCTCAAGCTGCTGGCGCTGCTGCTCGCTCTGCTGTTGCTGCTGCTCGCGCTCTGGTTCGGTCTGTTGCGACCGGTGGTGCGTTCGGCGGCGCGGGAAGCCGTCGACGGGACGGTCGAACAGGCCGCGGTGCAGGCCGCGGACCGCGCTGCGGACCAGGCGGTCGACAAGCAACGGCGGCAGACACCCGAGGCGCCGAAACCGCCGGCGGGGGGCGGCACGGAGGACGGTGGTGGCCGCAACGGTGGTGGTCGCAACGGCGATGGCGAGACGCAGTTCTCCACGGCGATCTCGTTCCGCACGAATCCGGGCGGCTCGGCGGAGCGGAGTTACACGGTTCCTGCCAGGAAGATCTTCCTGCTCACCGATTTTCTCGTGGACAACCCGCAGGGCGACGAGGGCACGCTGAGCGTGAGCGCCAACGGCGTGAAGATCGTGACGTACGGGCTGGAGAACTTCCGCGAGCAGGATTACCACTCCGTGACGCCGATCCGGGTGCCGGCCCGGGCCCAGGTGACGCTGACGGTGGCCTGCCGCAGGCCGGGCACCCCGGTCAACGCCAGAACGCCCAGCACGTGCTCCGAGTCGCTGTACGTCAACGGGATCATGGCGGAGGCGCCGTTGCGTTGAGGGATCGACGGACGTGTTGAACCCTTCTCGGTCCGAGGTCAGATCGCCAGGGCGAGTTCGGTGAACGCCGCGGCTACTCGCAGAGCGGGCGGGGCGTCGACGGCGAGTTCGTAGTGTCGGCGGCGCAGGTTCTGCATGAAGGCGTGTCCAGCGATGATTACCTGTGCTGTCTTCTCCGTTCGCAGCCCGCGCATCGGTTTCAATCGGTGTTTGAGCTGGCTGTGATCAGCCTCGATCGGATTGTTGGCGTACTGCTCGACGTGGTGCCACGCCTGCGGGATCAGCTTGTCGAGGACGCCGGGGTAGACCGCGGCGGCGTCGGTGACCACCTCGGCGGGTGTCGCCTTCAACGTCGATAGCGCCCGTCGGAAGAACCGCCGGGCCGCGTCGGCATCACGGCGGGCCGAGACGAGCACGTCGATGACCTGCCCGTACTGGTCGACCGCCCGGTACACGTACCGCCATACGCCGTTGACCTTGACGTACGTCTCATCGACATGCCGCCTGTCGCCAGGCGAGTGGCGGCAGAATCGGGCGGCGTCGGCCAGCAGCGGGGTGAACCGCTGCACCCACCGGTAGACCGTAACGTGGTCGACCTCCACGCCGCGCTCGACCAGCAACTCCTCAACGTCCCGATACGACAGGTTGAACCGCGGATACCAACGCACCGCGACCACGATCACCTCCGGCGAGAACCGAAACCCGGCGAACGCCGACTTCGGAGGCAGCCACGGCCAGGACGGGTCGATGACTTACTGCTCAAGCCTGCCTCGATCTTGCCAACGTTCAATGCAACGGCGCCGTTCGTTGACCTCGGCCCGTCCCGGTTCCTGCCCTGGAAACGGGCTCGAGAGGATGCAACGAGCGGCGAGGTCGACCTCGCGCCCTCAGTCCGGAGGTTCGTACTGGCGGACCACCCGGTCGATGCGGCGGTCGGGGACGATCCACATGATCGCGATGACGACGAAGCACGCCATGGCAATCCAAACTCCGACATGCCCGCTCCGGTCGATCGTCAGGGCGCTGAGGATCCCGGCGACGTGGAACGCTACGGAGATCCTGCCCTTGCGGTCAGTGCCGACGGCCTGGCGCAGCGGCGACTCCGGTCCCTGCCGCCGGATGATCACCGCCTGGAGCACGAAGTAAGCGACGGCCGCGCTGAGCAGGTTCAGACCGTAGATGACGACCGGGATCTGCTCGAACCTCGATTCGGACACCCAGGCTGTCGTGAACGGGAACAGCGACAGGCAGAACAGCAGCGCCAGGTTTGCCCACAGCACACCGCCACTGACCCGCCGAACCAGGTGGAACATGTGGTGGTGGTTGTTCCAGTAGATGCCCACATAGACAAAGCTGAGGAGATACGTCAGCAACCCGACGCCGGTCGCGTGGACGAGGTCGGAGAGATCGTGACCCTCCGGCACCCTCAACTCCAGCACCATGATCGTGATGATGATGGCAAGCACCCCATCACTGAACGCCTCCAGCCGACTGGTCCTCACCGCGCCACCCCTCTCCTTTCGACACTTGGATCCCGCTTCGAACGCCCCCATGAGCGCCGTCTTCAGCGGGCGATGGAAGCCACCAGCGCCGCGATCGCAAAGAGGAAACAGCCGACGTGGTGATGATGTGCTTGTGTTCGTGGGCGCGCAGGTGGACCCCGATCGCTCCCAGGAAGAACAGAACCAGTTTCGACCGCGGCCGCGACGCCGATGTACCGGATACCCAGAAGCCCAGGCAGGAGGCCCACGGCCCCGGCGACCTTGAGCGAGGCGAGCATCGGGAGCCAGGAGCTCGGGACACCGACTTTGATCGAAATGACCAAGGCAAAACTCGACCGGGCGAAGTCAGCCATGGCGGCGCCGACATTGCTTTTCCCCGGATGGGTAGGTGCCCGAGGTCCGCTGCTGCGCCTCCTGGGCGGCTGCCCGCAGCCGTTCGTGCTCGCCGTCGGTCTCAGGCGGAAGCCGACATCGCCTCGCGCGTCTACCCCTGCTCGACAATCGCGGTATCGCCGTCGTTCGGGCTGAACCAGGTGCGGATGCTAGCGAGCGCGGTAGGGCCGTAGTCCTCATCCACGCTCCCGGCGAGGTCCGCGATGGATATCGCTTGTAGGGCGGCGCGCCAGGCGGCGTCGGCGCCGGCCATCGCGCGGGAGATGGGGCACGGCCGGGTGCAGGCCTCCGGCGGTGTCGCCAGGGGGCCGCGCTGGCGGATCTCGGTGCAGACGAACGCGGGCTGAGCGCCGTCGACGGCTGCGACGACGTCGAGGATGGTGATCAGTTCGGGCGCCCTGGTCAGGACGTATCCGCCCGCCTTGCCCTGGACGGAGGTCACCAGGCCGGCGCGGGAGAGTGCCTGCAGCTGTTTGGCCAGATAGCTGCCGGAGACGTCATGTAGTTCCGCGAGCCGGGCAGCGGGCACGGGTTCCGTTGCCGTGGTCAGCACCACGCAGCAGTGCAGTGCCCACTCGACGCCACCTGACAGCTTCATACGACCCCCGGCTTGACTCGGACACACACTATCCGACTAATGTCTCGGACAGAAAGTGTCCGAGTTCGGGGATGCGTCCTCGATGAAGTTGGCGTGCCCCCGCGCACGCCGTGGAAGGGTGAGAGCCATGAAGCTCACAGTCGTCGGTGGTACCGGACTGATCGGCTCGCAGGTGGTCCAGAAGCTGACCGCGGCCGGGCACGAGGCCGTCCCCGCTGCGCTGTCGACCGGCGTCGACCTGATCACGGGACAGGGCCTGGACCAGGCGCTGAAGGGCGCCGACGTCGTGGTCAACGTCGCTAACTCGCCGACCTTCGACGAGGCCTCCCTGGGCTTCTTCCGTACCTCCATGACCAACCTGCTGGCCGCCGGGGAGCGTGCCGGCGTCCGTCACCAGGTGATCCTCTCGATCGTCGGTGTGGACCAGGTGCCCCAGCTGGACTACTACCGCGCCAAGACCCTGCAGGAAGACCTGCTCCGGCAGGGACCCACGCCGTACTCCATCGTGCGGGCCACCCAGTTCTTCGAATTCATGAACGCCGTCCTGTCCTGGACCTCCGACGACAGCACCATTCGCCTGCCCGCCACCCGTATTCAGCCGATGGCCGCCGCGGACGTCGTCGACGCGGTCGTCGACGTCTGCACCGGCACCCCGCTGCAAGGCATCCGCAACGTCGCCGGCCCGGACGTCTTCGCCCTCGACGACCTCG
Source organism: Micromonospora sp. A200 (assembly GCF_029893845.1). NCBI lineage: Bacteria > Bacillati > Actinomycetota > Actinomycetes > Micromonosporales > Micromonosporaceae > Micromonospora > Micromonospora sp. A200. The sequence goes on from NZ_JARXXY010000043.1 coordinate 37,917, forward strand.
GCAAGGTCACCCTGGCCGCACAGCACGACGACCGGACCGTCGTCACCGACGACAAGGCAGGCATGTTCGCGGTCGTCGCCGGTGACGTGCTCATCGCGGGCCCGGACGCACACCTGGCACCCACGCACTACCAGGACTGGATCCAATCGGCCCGCTAACCCGGGCACTCGGCCCTTCAGCGGATGAACCATCGGACGGCGGCCGGCACGCCGAGTTGCTGCGACCGGCCCTGGCCGAGGCCTTGTCGTGCGTCGGACGCCCATGCGGCGTGCGTGCAGTAAACGAGTTGGTCGACTACCAGGCATGATCGCGACAGTCGCTTGCTCGGTCCGCCTGACCTACCGCATCTGCTCCTCCCTTGCCCGGACGCACGACAGGGGAGGAGCAGGCCGAAGGCGCAGGGGTCATACACCGACATGTCGCGCGGGCGTAGCGGACCTGGTGGCGCCATCGCCGGTGCTCGAACGCCACGTCGGCGTCGATCTCCACCACCAGGGTCGATTCGACCTGCGCGTACCGCAGCGGCTCCTGCCGGTCCAGTTGCCCAGACCAAGCGGCGGTGGCCCTAGGCAGTGTCTTCAAAGGATCTTGGTGCCGGATGATGTAGCGCGTGGGTCGTCGCTACGAGTTGTCGGACGTCGAGTGGGAGACATTGTCGCGGTATCTTCCGTCTGCGGTGACGGGCGGTCGACCTCGATCGGATGATCGGCGGGTGTTCAACGGAATCGTGTGGAAGATCCGGGCCGGCGCGGCCTGGCGTGACGTGCCCGCCCGCTACGGTTCCTGGCAGTCGATCTACACGCGTTTTCGCAGCTGGGCCTTGGACGGGACGTTCGCGCGGATGCTCGCCGGGGTCCATGCCGAAGCGGATGTGGCCGGGGACGTCGACTGGTTGGCGTCGGTGGACTCCACACGATCGTGCGGGCGCACCAGCATGCCGCTGGCCCAAAAGGGGCGCCAGGAAACGGACGAAGCACAAGATCACGCCCTTGGCCGATCCCGAGGTGGACTGACGACGAAGATCCACCTCGCCTGCGACGGTGCCGGGCGGACCTTGGCGTTCGTGCTCTCCGGCGGCAACGTCAACGACGGCACCCGCTTCACTCATGTCCTCACCGGCATCCGCATCGCCCGACCCGGTCCAGGTCGGCCCCGGGTCCGCCCGGACCGCGTCATCGCCGACAAGGGCTACAGCTTCAAGGCCATCCGAGCTGAGCTACGCCGCCGCGGCATCGGGCACACGATCCCCGAACGCGCTGACCAGCAGGCCAACCGCCGCCGGCGGGGCAGCCGCGGCGGCCGGCCTCCGGTGTGACGCTGCGGCACTGCTTGAGTCGGTTGAAGCAGCGCTCGACGACGTTGCGGCGCTTGCCTGGTACGACAAGACCGCCACGTCGTACCAGGCCACGGTCACCATCGCCGCGCTACTGCAACGGTTGTGAGCCTTTGAAGACACGGCCTAGCGCAGCAGTCGTCCGGCGAGGAGCAGCACCAGGGTGAGAATCTTGATCAGCTCCAGCGCCACGTACCACAGGTGCAGCGTGGAGGCGGGCGGCTGGTGGCCGTCGATGATCAGCTGGGCACGCCGGTCGAGCAGCGGCCGCAGGACGGCGGCCTGGGTGAGCAGGACGAGCCAGAGGGCGCCGATCCCCGCCCAGCGGGCCGCGCCGATCGACGCCCCGAGCACCGCCACGGTCAGCCCGGCCAGCAGGACGAACTCGACCGCGTTCAGGGCGCGGAAGACCAGTCGCCCGATGCCCAGGCCGATCGGCAGGCTGACGCCCGGTGCCCGGAACTTCAGCGGCGCCTCGATGAGCGAGATGGCGATCACCATCCCCAGCCAGAGGAAGGGAACGGCCAGCTGGACGATGTCCCGGAGCCTGGTCATGAGCGGACGGGTCCTTTCTCCGTGGGGGTGAGCCGGGCGACGCAGACGCCCGGTCGCGCGAACGGGATCAGCTCGGCGGCCAGGCCCGGCGCCGCCGCCTCGACGACCTCTCGGAGCAGGCCGCGGTGCATGGCGCAGACCACGTCGGGGTGGCGCTGGGCGACCTCCAGGAACGGGCAGGCGTGCAGGTCGATCTGGACGGTGGCGGAATCGGCCGCGCGCTCCGGCTCGAAGCCCAGCTCGGTGAAGAGGGCGAGCGCCCGGGCGGTGGCGACGCCCACGGGATCGGCGCCGGGCGGTGCCGCCGCGGAGCGGCCGTCGCCGCGCAGCCAGGAGCGGCCGGCCTGCTCGGCCAGCTCACCCGCGCCCCGGTCGTCGAGCTGGGCCGCCAGCACCTGGCTGAGGAACTGGTACCCGGTCGACGGCGCCGGCGGCGTGACGCTGCGGTAGACCGTGTGCGGGCGTCCACGACCGCGCCGCGGGCCGGGCCCGCTGCTGACGAAGCCCGCCTCGACCAGCACCTCGAGGTGGAAACGGACCGTGTTGGCGTGCAGTCCGGTGACGGTGACCAGCTCGCTGACGCCGGTCGGGCCGTCCGCCGCGCGGAGCGTGTCGAGGATCCGGCGCCGGCTCTGCACGGCGAGTGCGGCGTAGCTCACGTCTTCCACCACGCGCCTATTTTATACGATGGGCATAGTGAAAAGGAGGGTCCCATGGCCGACATCGCCGACCGCGCCGACATCACCGCCCTGGTGACCGACTTCTACCGCCGGGCCTTCGCCGACGACCTGCTCGGTCCGGTTTTCATCGACGTGGCTCGGATGGACCTCACGGCCCACCTGCCGACCATGTGCGACTTCTGGGAGACCGTGCTGTTCCGCACCGGCGCGTACCACGGGAGCGCCTTCCGCCTGCATGTGGACCTGCACCGACGGGAGCCCCTGGTCGAGCGGCACTTCGACCGCTGGTGGGAGCTGTGGTGCGGCACCATCGACGACCGGCACGCCGGCCCCAAGGCCGAGCTGGCCAAGGCGCAGGCCGGCCGGATCGCGCAGTCGATGCTGCGGCGCCTCAACGGCGGCACCGGCAGCGAGCACCACACCATTCGGACCCGCCAACCCTCGTCCTGACCGGGCCCCGCCACGTACAGGTCGACTCGTCCGTCGCCCACCAGGTCGGTCGCGCTCATCTGGTGGCTGACCTGCCATTGGCAGCCGGCGGCCGGATGTTGGATCTCAGGACCTGGCACTCGGACCCCACTGGTGGCCCGGGGTGAATCGGTCCGCCTGGGCGCGGGAGTCGACAGGGCGGCGATCCGGGGTGGTGCTCCCTGCCCGGACATCGCCAGGCCGGCATGACCCTCCAGATTGTGTCGGTGGGCGCGGCGCCTCCGCCAGCGCAGCCGGCGGCGGAACATCAGAACCCCGGCACGACCCTCGATCCGATGGCGACCCCCGGCACCGACCTTCGCCGCCCGCGACGCCGTCGCGCCACCCAGTCCGACCGGCACCATGCACCGCCGTGAGCTGCACGTCAAGGAGATCCAGCGAGAGATGGCCCCGGGCGTGCTGTCGCAATAGCAGAGAGGGGAGAAAATCATGGACAGGTTACGACTCGTTGCGCAGGTCGCGATCCCGTTCGTCTGGTTCGGAATGGTGGTGGCCATTTCTCTGATCGAGGCGCCGTTGAAGTTCCGCGCTCCCGGGATCACCCGTGCTCTCGGGCTCGGCATCGGACGCCTGGTGTTCCGCGCACTCAATGTGGCGGAGCTGACGCTGTTCCTCCTGCTTGCTCTGGCGCTGGTCGGCGCTGGCGCCGGGGCAGTTCGATGGACGCTCGTCGCGGTCACCGGGGCGGTCCTGCTGACCCAGGCCTTCGTCATGCGACCCCTGCTCGACGTACGGGCGCAGCAGATCATCGCCGGTGGGCAACCAGTCGCCTCCCACCTGCACGTGGTATACATCGCCATGGAAGCGATCAAGCTGGTCACGGTGGCGTGGTTGGGCATCTCGCTGGTCCTACGGCTGCGCTGACGACTTCCGCCGACCACACCGGCTGGCGGCCCGAGATCGGTATTCTCGCTCTATCCGACGCCGTCAGGTACGACGTTCCGGCATCTGCCGAGGCGGTGGCGTCGTTCCGGTTGAACAGACAGGTGGGCGACAGGTGCAGAAACTCAGCCTGGACGCGCTGGCCCGCGAGCATAGCGAGCGGGCGGCGGCATCCGAGTCCGGTCGCAGCGCCGAGACCGTCTTCGGCGGACATGAACGTACGCTGCGACAGACGATCATCGCGTTGCGTCGCGGGGTCGAGCTCAGCGAGCACGAGAACCCGGGCCAGGCGACAGTGCTGGTGCTGCGGGGGCGGGTCGAACTTATCGGTTCCGCGGCAAGCTGGACCGGACGCCAGGGGGACCTGATCCTCGTGCCACCGGAGCGGCACCGCCTGGTCGCCCACGAGGACGCGGTGGTATTGCTGACAGTGGCAAAGCTCGGTCAGTGAAGACGGTCGGCCCGCCCTCCCCCCGCTCCCGCACGGGCGACGGCCACCGCCGGGCTGAACGGTCACCGCGACCGCACGACCTCATCGGGCACGACGGGATCGCCCAGCAACAGCTCCGTATCCTCGACGCACGGCGACCCGGAAGTCGAAGCCGTCACTGTCGATCTCGACCACATGAGGCAGCGCCAGCGCCAGCTGACGAACATCGTCGGCGTCGGCCATTGAGGCCGCTCCAGCACACCGCCCCCTGCATCCGTAAAGCCTAACCACCGCGCCGGACCGCCGGCCCGCAGGACTCGACAGCGAGACGATCCGCCGGTAGCGACAGTGCCACCAGCGGACCGTGCAGAATCAACAGATTCATCTGCCGCGATCCGCGCGCTACACAGCGTTACGCCGAGCTGGCCCGGTTACCGTCCGGACGTGCCGATGTGCGCGCAACTGACCTTGCTTCAAGGCGCTTCTCCAATGTCAGGCGATCGCGCGGGTGCGGCCGCCCCGCACGGCCACCAGCGTCGGGCACGACCCGAACCACACCAAGGTTCTCCACCGAGACCACTGGGCGAGCCGGCCGATCCGCCCACCTGCCCCCGTCCCGCCTCGGAGCCAGACAGCGCTTCCGCAGGTGCCCACGCCGACTAATCGAGCCCGTGTGGACGGACATCGTGGCCGCTCGTCCTGACGGCGCCCGACTAGAATTCACGCCACATCAGGCGCGACCTGCCGATTCTCGGTGTCGCTGCCACTTCCCAGTCTTGCAACTAGCCCATCGTGAACCCGGTCAACGTGCCGTCCACGCGGCGTGGCAAGCAGACGAGTGACCAGGTCCACTCACCGCCATGGGATCGACGACGGATCATGTGCTACGGTAGCCTAGTTGCAGTTTTGATTTCCGTAGACGTTTTCCGGCGCCTGATGGGGCATCTGAAACCCATCCAGGCGCTTTTCGTTTTTCGTGTCGTTTCGACGCGGGTGATCAACGCGGCGGCGTAAGGGTCCGCACAGTGCGGTCTCTAACAGCCTGCGAAGGAGCAGACATGACTACAGGTACCGTGAAGTGGTTCAACGCCGACAAGGGCTTCGGCTTCATCAGCCCGGACGACGGCGGCGCCGACGTCTTCGCCCACTTCTCCGCGATCTCGGCGAGCGGCTTCCGCAGCCTCGACGAGAATCAGAAGGTGGAGTTCGACATCACCCAAGGCCAGAAGGGCCCGCAGGCGGAGAACATCCGCCCGCTTTGATCCACACTCTGCGAACGGCGGCCCGACTGGTTCAGCGGGCCGCCGTTCGGCGTTTCATGCGCTCACCACGGCATCGCGAAAATCGTCCGATCGGCAGAAGGCCGGCCATCTCGGTGTGGAGTCAGCTCAGCATTGCCCCCGTGTTCTCTTCTCTGGATCGATTCGGACCTCGGGCGCTAGTCTGCACAGGCCGACTGTCAGCTCGCCCAAGCCGCGCCTCTGGCTCATGAACCAGACAGACCCAGACATCGACCCTTATCGCTAACGAGCCGAATTCCGCATCGCCGCCGCCCTGACGGTCGAGGCACGTACGGTCGCGGTCCAGGTGGAGCACACCATGGTCGGACTCGACGCCTCGCCTCCTGATGACTGTCAGACAGCCGGGACCCGGGGTGCGCGGCGTTACATCCTGAAGGGTTGATGACTATGACGACGACCTACTCGGGTCCTGCGAGGCTGATCCTGGTCGACGGCGCATGCATATCCGGCATGGCTTCCCTCAGTACCAACCAGCGCGGAGGACTCAACGGCTGGGGCGGCACGTTCCGTCCGGACGAGATCACGACAGACCTTCGCAACGCAGTCGAAGGGCTGCAATTGGAACTGCCCTACGATCGGATGGGGACAGTCGCCGTCACCGGCATACGCAAGCTACTCGCCACGCAGGTGTTGATGTCGTTGGCAGGCCGCGGACCCGCACCATTCTGATCGTGCGCCGCACGGCCGCCGCTACATCGCCGCCGCGACGCGGTCACTCTGCTCTGACGCAGCGACCAGGGCAGGACCGTGTTGATCGGTAGACTCTGACAGGAACCGTTAACTCTCATGCCGCTGGCCGGGCGTCGAAAGCTCAACGAGTGCGGTGCGTCCGACTCTGCCGATGAGGCGCGTGCTCAGTCTTGGTCTCCGGCCTGGCGCTCTCGGCAAGAACCCTGCTGAACATCGCAAGGTAGCTGTCATGAGCCAAGGACAAACCTCCGAGTGCGTCTTCCGTGAACCACTCGATGGCATCGTGTTCGTCTGGCGCAACGTTGACCGGAGACCCCGTCCACGCTTCGATCAGCCAGATCTGCATGTCGAACGTGTCGGCACGAACTTCTTGCACAGGCGGACCCAACGGCGCCGCGATGTCGATGCCAAGCTCCTCTCGAAGCTCTCGAGCAAGTGCCGCGCCCGGAAGTTCCCCGGGCTCCACGTGGCCACCGGGAAGATCCCAGACGTCGGGATACCAACGGCGCCGGGGAGATCGGTGACATAGCAGTATCCGGTTGCCGTCCCGCACCAACGCCGTGACGATGCGAGCCTTGGGGGAGTCTTCCGCGGAGATCGACACAGGCGCATTCTGCCACCCCTCGTGAGCCGACATTGTGCCGTGCCGAACGTCGGCCGGCATACTGATCTGCCGCAGACCGCGCGCCGGGTCAGCGTCCGCTCGTGCCGAGAAGCGGATGCAGGGCATGAGATCACCAAGGATGATCGTTATGGTGACGGCATGGCAACTGGTTCCCGTCTTGCTGTGGTGTCCGGTGGTGGCACCGGCATCGGTAAGCAGATCGCTCGCATGTTCGCCAGCCAGGGCGATCGGGTAGTCGTCATCGGCCGGCGGGAGGAGCTGCTGCGTCAGGCGCGCGCTGAGATCAACGAAGCCACCGGGGCGGATCACGTGATTCCGGTCAGTGCGGACCTGACCGATCCGAAGCAGGTTCGTGGTGCCGCCGCGCGGATTGCCGAGCTGGGCGCTGTCGACGTACTGGTCAACAACGCGGGGGCGATCATCAGGCCGCCGGCGGACGAAAGCCTCGAAGCGCTCGCGAGGTCGTGGCAGCATGACCTGAACATCAACCTGCTCACCGCGGTACTGCTGACCAACGCGCTCCTGCAGCAGCTGAGCCGGCCCGGCGGCCGCCTCATCATGGTGAGTTCCGCCGCCGCGCAACGTGGAGGGGCCGGGTCGCACTCAGCCGGCTCATACGCTGCGGCGAAGGCGGCCCTGCACGGATGGGCCTTGGGCCTGGCTCGCCAGCTCGGCAAGGACGGCATCACCGTCAACGTCCTCGCGCCCGGCTATGTCCAGGAGACCGACATCTTCCACGGTCAGGACACCGCAGACTTCGTGACGGCGAAGGTGGCTGAAACCCTCGTCGGACGGGCCGGAACACCCGCTGATGTAGCAGCGGCCATCCGCTACATCTCCTCACCGGCCGCCGGCTACCTGACTGGGCAGATCATCGGTCTCAACGGCGGTGCCGTACTCGGCCGTTGACGGCAAACACCCTCAATCACAACCGCCCGGATTTGCCGCTACCCGTGCGGGCGCGGTGGTGGGCTGTTCCTGGTCAGGCGAGTGGTTATCGGCCGCGTGTGAGGGCGGCTGCTAGCGGTTACTTCGGCGCGCGGGGCCGCCGTATAGGTGGACACTGTTGTCGACATCGTGGTCCGGTTCGCCGCGCGGAAAGCGGTCGTGTGCAACATGGCCGTTGCTGACATGGACCGCCCAGTCCTCGTAATACCAGC
>NZ_JARXXY010000044.1:0-44950 GCF_029893845.1 Micromonospora sp. A200
CGGGCCAGCTTCTGCTCCCGCTGGGGGTCCGTGGACTCCTTCCACGTCTTCGTGCGTTGGAAGGTGATCTGGTGACGGCGCAGCACCTGCCGTAGTCGTTCCCGCCCGATGATCACCCTCCGATTGGGGTTGTCAGCGAGGTATTCGGCGAGCTTGCGCACGCTCCAGCAGGTGAACGGCCGTCCCAGCTTCGCGGGACGGGTGTTGGCCGTCGCGACGATGAACGCCTCGTCGTCGCTACTGATCCGGCGGGGACGGCCACCCGCCCACTGAGGGTCCAGGCTGGCCATGCCCATCTCGTTGAACCGGTGGATCACCTGCCGAACGGAATCCTCGTCGGCCTGCACGAGCCGGGCGATGACCGGCACACTGTTCCCGCCAGCTGAGGCGAGCACCACCATCGCCCGCCGCAGCCGCACCACCGAGCCGGTGCCCCGACGCACCAGACGCTGCAGCCGCTGACCCTCTTGATCACTTAATCGACGTACCCGAACCGGCTCTGCCACCCCGACAGCCTGACGGCCCCACGCCGGCCCAGCCCTTCACTCAGGCCGGCGTGTCACCAACACCGCCAACGTTTGTGGTCAGAGCACTAGCGCAGTGCGGATTCCGGTGGGTGGCCTCGGCCACGACGTTGGAGCGCAGCGTGGCTGGGCGGGTTGAGCAGATCGTGCTTCAAGGCTCGACGCGTAACAGGGCTGGCAAGCAACTGCTGATCAGCTTGCAGTTGGTTGTGCGTGACCGTGGGTTGCTGCGTTGGCGGCAGGCGCATCCCGCTGTCGTGCTTCGTGATTCCGACTGGCTGGTCGGCCATCCGCTCGGCTATGTAGCCGGGCGGGCCAACGGCTACGTCTACGGGTCGTACGAAGACGGGATTATCGATCTTCTAGATCCGATCGACCGTCCTGGCACGTTGGCCGCTGTCGGCGAAACCGTTCAGCGAAGTGTGCTGCCGTGGCTGGAAGAGACTGCACAACCGGATCTCATGGTGGCCGCTCCGGCCATCACGCTGAGGGTTGGCGGAAGCTCGATCATCGAGTGGTTGGCCAGCCGCGCCCGCGCAGACCTCATCGACGACTTGGTGCGTTCTGTCGTCGACTGGCAGCCGGGCGTGCGGGACGGCGTCGAGCGAGGCCGTCAGATGGCGCGAGACGGGCAACGGCCATCGCCAGGGCGCTCAGTCCCCGTCGAGGCCCCGGTACGTGCCGGAGCTGTCGACGGCGTCAGCGAACTCGTCAAAGTCCAGATTCGCGATGGTGAGGTTGGCCGAGACGTCCGCGAACCAGCGGGGTGGCACCCGGAAGGTGCGGCCGGGCTCGTGGGCCAAATCGACGGCGAGCAGCGGACGTTCGACGTCGGTCATCGTGGTCGCATCGGCGAGGAAAAGGTAAATCAGCTTATCGTCGTGGCTCGCGGCGTTGTCCGCGTCGACCAGATCTTGAAGGCTCAGGCTCGCGTAGTTCGGGTCGCTAACGCAGGTTGCGCTGTCGTGGCCCTCCCAGGTGTGCAAGGCCGTCTTCAGGGCTTCCCACGCAGTGTCGTCGGCGAAGTCCGTACGGAGAACCAGCGACGTGAGGTCGTCGGGCTGAGGTAGAGATATCACGACGAGGATGCTCCCAGCCCTCCGCGCGGCTGACCACGCTCTGAGGCGCACATGGGGCACAAGACGCCGTGAAAAAACGTCAGTTAACCCTGAGCGATGGCGGCCTGAGACGCCGTGCGAGCAGACGGTGCGCGCCGTTCCCGCTGGTGGCGGGACAGCCGCTCTAGGTTCCGCTTCAACGTCTGACACCCGAGCTGGGTGACCAACTGGGTGACGACGGGCGCGGGCAACGCCGGACGTCCATGGACTCCGGTGGACCGTTCGGACAGCTCAGCCCTGCTGCTGCCGCAGCTCATCGACGGCTAGTGGCTCCTTCACACCGAAGGGTCAGGGTCTATGCGGTTGGCACCGGGGCAGGTCGCACTCTCGGCGTAGGCGAGGATCGCTGCTATGGCTGACGTTCCGAGTGCGTCTCGCTGCTCGATCCAGCATCGTTGGGGAAGCAGCGAGGAGGTTTCTTCGATTGACCAGCTCGCGGATCTGCTTGAGGAGCTAGAGGCCGACGACCCGGAGCACCCTGACGTGTGGATCAGCGATAACGAGGCTGGGTACAGCGTGTCGGCGTTCGAGGGAAGCCGAGGGCTTGTGATCTGGGAGGATCACGACGAAGCCCGCGGCCCGCTGCACATGGAGGGCTACTCGCGGGCCGGGATGCTGGACCTGTTCAGGATGGTCTTGCAGGGGCGAGCGGACGAGGTCGATTCGCTGCCCTGGTTGCCGGGATACGGAAACTGACCAACGCTGACGATGGGAGTTCGAACCGAAGCGGCCGCCGTGCCCGATGCGTGCCCGATGTAGCGGTCAACATCGGCCCACAGCGGCACCCCGGCAGCTGCAAGCTGAACATTCCGTGCTCACTCGCCAGGCAGCCCGACTACCCACCGTGCGGATCAACCCGATTCCCAAGCTGAGGTTAGGCACCTTTCAAACTGACGTGCCGGGCCGTCTCTGGGCCGTCTGGGCCGTCAACGGGCCGTAAAACGCCGACCAAAGATGACCGACGACGACCCCGCAACACCGAAGAAACGGCAGGCCAGCCGCCATTTGACAGCGATTGGCCTGGTGGGCGACGGACGAGTCGACCTGTACGCCGGATTCTGCGAGCATGCAGATGTGCCCCGGCCTCGCCTCACGCTCGTCGCCGGCACCCTGATGCTTGTCTCAGCTGCCGTGGTCCTGTGCTGTGCTCCCGCGTTCCTGGAGCCCCAACCGCCATGGGGTGACCCGGTCGTCGACCGGACAGAGTGGGATCGAACCCTGCCGTGGCTCCTCGCTGCGGGCGGCAGCTTTCTCCTGGTCGCGTTCCCTCTCCTGGCCTACGGGTTCGTTGGGTGGCGAATGGAGCGGCGTGCCCGGCTCGCGACGCGGGGTAGCTGTCGACAGCAACGGTGACAGCAACGAGCCGGGACGAGGACAGCCGCCGGCGGCCGAGCGCGGACCGTCACCCGGGGTGGCGTACGTGGACGGACGCTGCGGGACGAAGCGCCCAGAACTTGTAAGCGAGATGTTGCCGGGATCCCGGCCGGGGCACCTCAACCAGGCACTTCCTGGACCGGAAGGGCCCGGCGTGGAACGGTCGGCAGCAACGCTGCGGGTACTACCGGATTACGCTTGCCTCTTCGGCCACCCCGCGTGGACATGGATCCCGATCTTCGCTGTGGTGGGGTTTACCGCTTCGACCGAGACGCAATGACCGCCCCAGTCGACGAAGCCGAGGACTCGCAGGAAACCGCCGACAGGCTCGCACTCCTTAGACCAGCCGTGGTCGTGGAGCTGCCTGCGTAGCTCGCCAGCGGGATCAGCGCCAGATCTCTTACGAGTCACTGTGAGCGTCAGCCCGTAGCAGCCGCCGCTTCCGCAACTTTCCTCCTCGTCGAGGACCGTCCACCCGTCAGGCAGCGGCAGTACCTCCGCACGGTAGGGCTCCACCTTCGCCTCGGGCTCCGCGCCGTCGCCGAGAGCGAGCTGGTAGGCGGCCCACGCGAAAAAGACGGCTGTCGCCAGTAGGGCAGCGGTGCCAAAACCTGCACGCCACCGCCTGCGCTCCGGATCTTTATCAGCGGGCGGCGACACGCTAGCCGTTGAGCGCGGCGCATACTTCTGCCACGCGCCGGCCACGAAGCACGTAGCGCCAGCAAGCACCACGAACGGGATGCCCCAGTCGGCCATCGGGGGCCGGACTGGCCCGGCCAGGAAGACCTGCGACGTCAGGTACACCGCAGCCAGCACACCAAGCAGCGCCGCTCCGACCGGTAGGCCCCACCGCGGTTTGCGTGTCAACAGCAGCCAGGCGAAGAGCGGCCCACACAGCAGTGCCGTCGCCACGAGGCCGAAGCACGCCCCAGACCAACCCGTTCGATGCCATGGCGCGATCGAGACGACTGCGGCGCAATCAGCAACCAGCAGCCAGCCCCGCCACTGAAGCCGGTCGACGGCACTCGCAACAGCCACCGGGACATCCTTACCCGACGGCATGTGTCCGGCTCCCCCAGCGGGGGTCGAAGCCTCGTCCCGACCTGATTGCCGTACAGCGCAGAAGTACAGCAACCCACCCAATCGCTGGAGCCTGAGCCCAGCCGGCCAGAGCTTGTGACCTGCGCACGCAGCCGCCAGCAACCGACTTGCCGGCAATCCATAGGTTCGGGACCGCCTGTAGGTATGGCACGGGCGGCCATCCTCGCCTCGCCCGTGCCAGCTGCACCTCTGTCAGGGTCCCGATTAGCGGGCCAGCACAGCCAGGAGGATGGCGAAGAAGGTAACCAGCCCGATGATGCCGCTAAATGTGACGTACGGCGACCACTCTCGGGTGTGCTGCCGTTGCAGCGGGAGAGGCTGGGTTGGCTGATTCCAGGCCGGAGGCAGTGCCACCGCATCCCGGCGGTCGGGCCACAGCGGCGGCGCGGTGCGGCGTGTCGATCTAGCCATCATGGGATGCCCTCCGACGGCGTCCTGGTGTGTTGTTCGGACTTGGGACCGGGCGGGGCTGCGGGGGGTCGGGGCGAGTCCCGCCCGGTCGTGGAGGCCGCACCCGGCCTTCCACCTTGACATGCGTCCGGCGTCCGGTGTGCGTTACATCCTTCGAATTCCGGCATGCCGGATTTCAGGTGAGAGCCCGGATGGGGGTGCGTCCTGCTCTGACATGTATCCGTCATCCGCCATCAACTGACCCGGCACGAAGACGGGCCGTCACGGCGGGCGCTGCGGATGCGGTGCACGGGAAGGTGGTTTTCCTGGTCAGAGGCCTGGGTACGGTGTCCGCAGCCAGCCGCCCTCGCCGATTGCTCGATCATGGGGAGAACAGAAATGACGACCGCCGAGATGCCCCCTCCGGTCGAAGAACACGCCGAGGACCAACTCAGCAGGGACCTGGACGACCTGCACGTGCGCGCGCGGCATGCAGCAGTGCAACTGGCCGACATCCAGGCCCGCCTAGCGCTGCTAGAGAAGCAGATTCAACAGCATCAGCAACGCCGACAGAGGGGGGAGGCGAAGCAGCAAGAAGGCAGCGCAAGCCTCGATCAGCGTCAGTCCGGGATGTCACGGGATGTTGGCCGCGGGCTGCATGCCGACTTCGGTTGGTACTGTCCAGCACCCGTCAGCAGCCTGTAACCGTATCCCCCCGACGGGGTCGTCCTTTGCTCGGCGAAGGTCTCGCCGTAAGTCTCGGCGGCTCTCTCAGGTTGATCGCGTGCGAGACAGGACCACCGCCGCGGCGAGGAGGCAGCCCAGGTGACAGGTCACGGTGGCAATGAGGAAGGGGAAGTACCACCACCCGTAGAGGTCGTGGGTGTACTGCTCGCGGGCGAGCTCGATTGGCGCGACGAGCGGTGTGCACAGGACGATCACGATGATCAGCGCGGCAGCGGGAAGCGCCAGGCCGATGTGCTCGCTGTGGTAGGCCCACCCTCGGAGCAGGTAACCCAGCGCTGCGGTGGTGAGGAAGAGGGCGGTCAGGGCGCACCCGAGCACGAACGGCAGCATGGACTGTTCACTGGCCTCGCCGGTGAAGGGGAGCGCGCGGCCCTGCGACACCGCCGAGGCGAAGATCTCGTCCATCCGGGCGAGGAGCACTCCGGTCACCACTACCGTCGTCCCGGCCAGAGCGGTCGCCAGCCAGACCAGTCCCAGGCCCAGCCGACGAGTACGAGGGGTGGGCTGAGGGGACACCGATACGGTGGCGGGCACCGATCGACGCTAACAGGGCGGCGTGCAGCCCCGGATCACTTGGACTCCGTAGCCACGTTCTCCCGCGTCGATCCGATTCGCCTCCGCTCGACGCGGAACGGCAGCAGCGGGACCTGACATCAGTGGTTGACATCAACGGTGACGGCCAAGGCCGGACGAGCACGGACGGGCGTTGCCTCCGACCTGAACGCGGTGGACGCCAGCAGACGCTGCGACCTTTGCCGGAAGCGCCTTGTAAGCGAGATGTCGCCGGTTCGATCCCGGCCGGGGCTCCAGACCTTCAACAGCCAAAACCCACCCGGCATCCCTGTCAAGGGCCGGCGGGCGGGTGGGTGACATCCATTTCTGACAGCAGTCGACCGGGCCGAACGCCTCGCCCGGCCTGCGCAGAGCCTCCGTCTGTTCGCCATCCCAGTGTGCGCGTAGATCATCATCGTGACATCGACGTGGGAGTGGCCAGCGACCTCGCCTGGGTGATGTGCGGCGGGGTGTCGTCTCGGCCTGGACCAGCTTGGCCACGTTGCGGGCCAGCAACTCCTCGCGGACGGCATTCTTTAGGGCGTTGCGCAATACCGCGTGGATGTACTGGACCATACGCACACCGACACCCGCTGGTGCAGCTCCCTGCAATGCCGCACCGGGCTCTCGCTGCCCAACTCCTCGGCGTAGGTGCCCCTGGCACTCAGATCTGGGGGATGACGTGCTGGGCGAGTTCGGTAAACTTGCTTTGCGGCACGATCGTTGGGCCAGTGAACACGAGCAGTCGCAACTCCTCCTCGTAGGGCACGGCGACGGCCAGCACCCGAGCGCCGTCGCTCTCGAAGGTAACGGCGTCCGTACCCAGATCTTCGATCCTGGCCGTCTTCCCGCCGCTCCCGTTGGCGATGGCGTCGATCGACTCGCGGGCGGTGTCGGCCCGATCCGGCCTGACCTGCACGATAAAGGAAAACGCTTCCTGGCCGCCCCGGCCGTAGGCACAGGAATACGTACGCTTTGTCGCGGTTTCGTCGATCGGCTCCTCCTTGGCGCTCAGCTTCGTGTCGGCCGACCCACCGAGAACCTTCACGGTCACTTTGGCGGGCAGCAGCTTGCAAGCCGAGGTGATCTCCGCGAGCCGAGCCGGTGCACTGGCCTGCGGCGCCCTCGAGGTTGGCGCTTTCCAGGCAGCCGCAGAGTCCGGCTGCTGCCCGTCATCACTGCCGCAGGCCGAGCCGGCGAGCAGCACCGCTGCCATCGCCGCAGCCATCTCGGCCGAACGACGGGTCTTGCCTCTCTTCGTCCACATCGTGCGCCGTTTGATCTTCACGGGCTGACCCTAACGAAGTCCGGTCGGTGGGGACGGAAGAAGATTGTGGCAATGCTCACAAAATTCCCCAATGGCTTCTGACAATTCACGATCGCCGCCGGGGGGTCGGACGTGTGCCCTTCGGCGGAACCCCCACGGCGTGATCATGCGAGCAGTGCTCGGCGCTTCATGAGCGCCTATCGAGCGGGGCAGGTGACGCGATCCCTTATTCCGCTGGGGCTTTAGCGTGTCGCGTCCTCACGCATAGCCCTGGGTCCCGATGACAGCAGCGTTGACAGCAGCGACGCTGGACGGCGATGTATGCACGAGCGCGGGGACAGACGCCGCTCCGAGCTCGGCCGGGCCAAGCGAGGCAGCGAGAAGGCAGCACGACGCCTGATCCGGGTCGGTGTCGAACGCCGAACGACGACGGCGCTCAACTGCTCTTCGGCATGATCCGATACAGGTCCGCAGCAGCCGGCAACTCCGGTCCGCATCCCCCCGACGGGGCCGTCTCTTTCCGGGGCGCTCCAACCCAGCACACATCGGCCTGTCCCGACGCCGTCCAGCCGAGCAGTTGCGGCATGCCTCGGACCGATGGGCTACTGCTGCTGGAAGCGGCTCAGGAACTCGTCCACCAGGTGCGGTTTGGTGTAATCCATCCGGGTCCGAGTGCCCGACGTGAGGCCGCCCGCCTGGCCGCCACACGTGTAGATCAGCGGCACTGGTGGCCGGTCCGGGTAGCGCAGCACAAACGAGTGCTCGTGGCTGTATCCGATCAAGGGGCAGGCCTCGCCCATCGGCTCTGGGGCGGCATCGGGCCACCAGCCGCTGTGTCGCCGCTGCCACTGCCGCCAGGCATCGTTGCGGTTGGGTAGTCGGTTGAGCAGCGCGGCGAAATCGGCGGCCCCGGCACGCAGCACCCGCTGACGCGGCGGGTGCGCCACCCCGGGACGCTGGACAGGCAGTGCCGTGGGTGTGGTGCACAGCAGCACCTCCGTGGCGCCGGGCGGCACCAGCGGGCCATGGGCGTCGACGAACTGGCGCCGCTCCTCGATGACCGGGCAGCCATCCGATCTGACTGGAATTTCATACGGAGTGCCAGCCATTGCCGGCCAAGGCGACGCGGTACGCCGGACCCAGGCGATCGTGACCACACCCGCGGCCACCGCGACCACCGTCACCACGACGACCACCGCCCAACGTCGGCGTGGGCTCCACTTGGTCACTGGCCACCTCCAGATCGACGGTTGCCACCGAGGCGCCGTCCTGCCTTCGTCTCACTTGTCGTCTCGTTCGTCAGCGTACGGAGGCGACCGTAGACGAAGGGCCGGCCGAGTTGGCCTAGGTGGCGAACCGGCCCGATCAAGCGCGTATGGGGCCGAGCAGACTTGGAAAGCGTGCCTGGGTGCTGCTCACGCCGGCTCTGGCTCTGCTGGTCTCATCTGTGGTCTCTTTCATCAACGTACGAGGCCGTCCGGCGGAGGCCGGACCAGGTCTCCCGCCCTGCTCATGGCCCCAGTCGGTGGAGGCTGAACGTCGTGTCGCAGACCTCGAAAGCGTGGGACTGCCGGTCCGTTAGCCAGCGGCCCCCGAACGTCGTGCTCGAAGCAAGCTCGAACGAGCAGCCAGGCGCGCGGGCATGGCCGCGGGCATGGGCGGACGATCGCGGACTGAAACACCATGTAGGGCACGAGGACCGAACGCTGGACCAGCGCAGGAGGACCGACTCGTATCGCGGGAGTCAGTCGTCCACGTCGTACTCGAATTCGTCGACGAGGCCTGTCACGAAGGTCGCGAAGTCGGGGGCGAGGACCGTGATCTGGTAGTTCCACTCCTGGTCGACGTGTACGACGGCCGGCTCACCGGGCGAGCGGTAGTCGAGGGCGATCATGTCGTGACCCGCCGACGGGCAGTCGGCGATGTAGATGCCGATGTCGGGGTAGCCCCATTCCGCTACCCAGAACGCGCTGCCGAGCTCGCCGCAGAGGCTGAACCGAGAAGTTCGACCGATCGCCGCCAGTGTGTACACGCTGACGTGGTCCTCAGCCCAGGAGGTTCGGCTGGGTGCAGGGTGGGCGTCGCGGGCGAAGGAGCCGCCGTTGTGTCGACGGGACAGATCGACGTACACGGTGGGCAGCTGGTGCCCAAGCTGCGCCTCCACCGCCCGCAGGACCTCGTCGGTGAGGGGGTCCTCCAGCGGGCCGGATGCGTCGAAGACAGTTGCGGGATCGAGCACGGGTCGACGGTAGTCGGTTGGCCTCAGTTCAAGTCGCCTCGGCAAGATCGTCGGGCACAAGGCGGGCACAAGTGACGCCGACAAGGGCTGTCAACCGCTGTAAGGCAGCAGAAGAACTCGCCGAGGTCAGGCGGCCGATCCGCCCTATTGGAGTCAATCAGGAGGACGCCAGAGGGGTTCAGGGTTCGAGTCCCCGGCGGGCCACTTGTAAGCAGGCCAGATCAGAGTCGCGCACCTAGTCACCTCGTGAGCAGCCGCCGAATATTCTCCGGTACGTCGGTCATCTCCTCTGCAGCCGGCCTGGCTACCCGGACCGGTCGGCCGAAGGCCGAGAACCGGGCGGTGCTGACGTATGCCGGAACCGAGCCGAAGGCCGGAACCTTGACGGTCATGGAGGTCAGGTAGCCCTGACCATCGACGGTCGCCTCGTACGGGATGGCCCGCAGCACGTCCCCGGCAGCGCGTACCTGATCGGCGTCGGCGGGCAGGAGTCCCCGGGACGTCCCGGTGGGCGCGCTGGCGAGGTCCAAGGTGCCGGCGTACTGGTCGGCGGCCGAACGTCGGGCATCGACGAGAGCGGGGGCCAGCCCCTTGAGACCGGCTGGGTCGAACGGATCCGCCAGGTGGACCACCGATGCGGAGGCGAAGCTGGAGGCCGCAAACGGGATGTACTTCGTGGCGTCGATGGTCGGCATGTACGTCTTGCCCAACATCAGGTACGCGTCGTCGCCGAGCACCCGCACGCGCTGCTTTGTCGTCTCGCCGTCCAGCACGGTGGAGATCGTCAGGGCCAGTGTCCTGCCCACCGGGTCGACCTCGCCGTCGACCTCGAGACCCGGCACGCTCATCGTCGTGCGCGTCGACACAGAGGCGGTCCGGCCGGCGGCGGCCCGCACCTCCGCTAGGGGGTCCGGCTCGTCGGTCGGCCGGCTCGTCGGCTCGTCGGCCGAGTCACATCCGGCGGCCGACGTCAGCATGCCGCTGGCGACCAGTTGAATGAACCCTCTTCTCCGGATCACGACAAGCTTCCCCCGTGGTCGATCCGCGCGTGTCCCGCGCCGTGTGCTGGCGATGATCGCATAGAGGCGTCGGGGATCTGCCGAGCAGCCAAGTAAGCAGCCAAACCGGCGAGCAAGGGCGGACGTTCGCGGACGCCGACGCCACGTACCGAAGTACTTCTGCATCCCCGCTGCAGGGCGATCCCGCGATGTAGGTCCGCATGAACGAACGCAGCCCGCTCATCGCCGGGATCATCGACGTCGACGTACCGGTCGACGAAGGCCCGGAACACCTCCGGCTCGCAGCCGGGGACCCATACATACACGTCAAGGCACGGCGGCATGACCGAAGGCTACGGCCTACCGATGGCCAGGCGTGAGAGCCACCGTGGCAGGCCATTGGTCGGCCGAGCGATGGCCGCAGGGGCAACGTGACATCAGTCCTTGACATCAACGCTGGCGGCCGAGGCCGGACGCTTGCGTACGGATCTCGCCTCCGGCCCGAACCCAGTGGACGTCAGCGGACGCTACGACTCTCGCCGGAAGCGCCTTGTAAAACGAGAAGTCAGAACGGATGGATAGCCAGGCAGGTTGACATCACATTTTTACTTCAATCGAGCGGACCAAACGCCTAGCCCAACTGGGCCCCGTGCCTGTCTGGAGCCCAGGCCCCGGGCATTCCCGGGACCGGGGCCCACTACCAAGTGTCGAGATGTCACTAGAAGTACGAGAGGACTCCGGCGTCGACTGCGGCCTCCTCACCGCCCGCGAGCCTCATCCAGTCGCTGTAGCCATACCTGGTACCTGAGCTGTTGGAGATGTTGTCGTAGTACACCAGGTCGGAGTCGGCCGAGTCGATGTAGATGTAGGGGTTCCGTACGGCGAACCGGACCCGGTACGTGCCTGGCCGCGCCTGGGCGACGTATGTGCCGTCGGGGTTGACGGTTGCGGTGGCGCCCGGCTGTCCGACTACCTGCGGTTCGAGCTGGATCCCGACGATGCTTGCAGTGGCGGCACCGGGCTCGCCCTCGTCCCTTACGCCGTCCTGGTCGCTGTCTACCCAGACGGTGCCCCGGATGGTGACCGGCTCGACGACGGTGACCCGGGTCCGCAGCGTGTCATTGTCGGGATTGACGTCCGGCACCGGGTTGGACACGGTGGCGACCATGTCGAGGACGGTGCCGGGCTGCGCCCCGGAGACCTTGGCGGCCACAGTGAGGATGTTGCTCGTCTGGTCGGCCCAGAGCGGGGCGTAGGTGCAGCGGTAGCCCGGCAGCCCGTCGGCGGCCGTGTCGCCGTAGGCGCAGGTCCAGCCGTCGCCGGATGCGCTGTATGGGACCAGGCCGGCAGGGAGCGGCACGGTGAGCGCTACTTCACCCGACTTCGCCCGCCCGGTGTTCTCCACGAAGGTCGTGAAGCCGACGACCTCCCCGTTGAGCCTCTGGTGCTCCGTCGGCTGGCCGGTGCCGGTGAAGCCGAGGTCGACGGTGGCGGGAATGTAGCGGAGGGTTGCCGTCCCGGTGTTGTTGGCAAGCGACGACTCGCTGCCTCCGCTGGCGGTGGCGCTCATGGTGAGCACGTCACCGGCAGTGCCGGCGGCGACCCTGACCGGGATGCTGAGCGGCTCGGCCGCGGACTTCGCGGGGATCGGCACGGTGGTGCAGGTGACCGTGCCGAAGAGGTCGCATTCCCAGCTCTCCGGGATCACGTAGCCATCGCCGACGAAGACGACGCCGGCCGGAAGAGCGAACGACAAGGTGACCGGGTCGCTGGTCTGCCTGCCGTCGTTGCGGATGTCTACCGTGAGGGTGCTCCAGTCGCCGCTGTCGACGACCTCGGCCGGGTCGGCGCTGGCGCTGACCACGAGGTCAGTCTGGCGTGGGGCCGCGTTCGCGGCGGTGGGCAGTCCGATGGTGGTGATGGTCAGTGCACTCCCCGCGAGTGCGCCGGCCAGCTGGAGACGTCGTTGCTTGTGCAGAGACATAGCATCCTTACGTCGTGGGCGCGCCGGATCGTTCCGGCCGGGACAGGAATCCGTCTGTCCAAGGTGGATTGCGTGTGAGCGATGATCTTCGTTACATGTCCTGCCGATGCGCTTGAGTGTGGTCTTCCTCGCCTCCTGGGTGACCTCGCTGTAGGCGTTCGCTGTCACGGCGGTCTGGTTGTGCCGCAGGCTCTGCACGATTCTTGGGTGGCAGGCCTGGGCGCTCGGGCCGCGTACCAGGAGAGATGGCGGCGGCGGTGTCCGGACCAGAAAGCCGGACACCGCCGCAGCCCTTCGGCGGGGAGACGTCCCCGTTGCTAGTCGGGTCCGCGCGGTTTAGCGCGTGCCGGTAGGCACAAGCGCCGATATGTCCTCACGCTCAGCGCTGGGTCATCGAGTCTTGCCGCCAGCCGCCCCTGCTTCAACGACCGTGGCGCCGCTGGTCTGCTGGATCCAGTCGGCGATCCGGTCCACCCGCGCCGTGGTCTCCTCCTGGGAGTGCGGGCACGACGGCCCGTCGGATTCGACTGAGACCAGCGTCTGAGTGCCGTCGGTGTTCTCGGTGAAGTACGGAGCGCCGGAGTCCCAGAGGCACGCGCTGGTGTCGGCCGCCGGCGCGTAGCCGACCACCATGGCGGAGGAACCGGCAACTCGGGTGATCTTGAACTGGCCGGTCTGCAGGTGGGTTGCGGGCGTGGGGTTGACGGAACTGGTGGCGCCCCAGCCGGTCATCCGCAGGGCGGTGCCGGTCTTCGGTGAACTGGCACTGATCGACAGCGGCGTGATGTCCGTGATCGGCGTTGCGAGCTTGGCCAGCGCCACGTCGTGGCGCGATGCCTGCCGCACCTCAACCACGTCGACGACGTGGCCGTTGGTGGCGGCCATGTCCGTGCGTCCGACAGTCGCGGTGGTCGCGTACGGCACGGGGCCGCTGACCTTTCTGCCGGCGGTGTCGTGGAAGCAGTGCCCGGCGGTAATGATCCACTGCGGAGCAATCAGCGCGCCGGAGCAGGCACTGTCGTAGACGGAGCCGTCGGCGCGCGGAATGTTGGTCATGGTCAGCTTCGTGGAAAACTGGTACTGACCATCAGCCACGGGAGTGCCGTTTGCGATGGCGTTTGCGACGCCAGGCACAGCAACCATGGCGGACAGTCCCAGCGCGGCAAGGGCCAAGCCCTTTCGCCGGGTCCGGGGCCTCTGCTCGTTGGTGGTGGCGGTCAGCGCATTCCCCGCGGATGCGCTGAACAGCTTGCGGCGTCGTTGCCGGTGTCGAGACATGAAATCCTCACGTCAGAAGGGCGCGCCGGATCATTCCGGGCGGGACAGGAACGGATCTGTCCGTTTGCAGAGCGCCGAACCGATGATCGTCGTTACGTGTAGAGCGCGCGGCGGCGCCGGGGCACAAAGAACTGGCGTGGTCTGAGGCGGCGAGGGGAGGCAGCGACGAGGCAGCAAGCCGTTTGATCCGTGCGAGTAGGAAGCGGAAAGAACTCGGTCGCTGCACTTGTGCGCGACGGTCTCGTGCTCCTGGTGCATCGCCATCCATCGCGCCGGTGGTATCCCGACTGCTGGGATCTCGTCGGCGGACATGTCGAGTCGGGCGAGTTGCCTTACCAGGCCGTCAGTCGGGAATGCCTCGAAGAACTCGGTGTCCACGTCCACGACCCTCTACCCATTCCGATGACGGTCAGTGACCCCACCCTCGACATGCACGCGTTCCTCGTCACGCGCTGGGAAGGGGAACCTGGCAACGCCGCACCCGAGGAGCACGACGATCTTCGCTGGTTTCGGCCCAGCGATCTCGCAGACCTGAAGATGGCCCACCCGGCCAGCCTGTCGAGCATCCTGAGCGCCGTCCAGGTCGCAACCGATTAGCCACTACGAACCCGTCCGCTCATCCGCAGAAGCGGATGCGCCATACGGTCAATGCCGACTCGCTGGTAACGGGACGTCACGATGCCGCCCGCCCGTTCCTGCGGGTCTCGCTGAATCCGCTGGCTGGCTCGCGGGCGGTCGAAGGCTCGGACGTGCGCCGCCATCTGCACGACGCTGTGCACGTTCAGCTGTACCTGGCTGTGCACGTTGACCCGTACGCCGGCACCACGGCGAAGATTCGGAGGCATCGGCCGTCTGCTCCAGCGCACGCATCGCCCGGCGGAATTTTCCGAGAGAAAGAAGACCCGGCCCTTGGCGTCGAGCACGCCGCTCGGGCCGCTACCAAACACTCCTGTCTGGCGATGGCCTGGCCGCATGGAGGCCGGCGGCAGGAGCCGCGCAGCACATCAGGTCATCGGTGAGAGCATCGGCCGGGGTGGAGGTGTCAGCGGCTGTGGCTGCCGGCGAGGGGACCGTTGACTTGCGGCCCGCTGCTGTGGGGCCGTGGCGGCCAGTAGCGGCGGACGGTGCGTTCGGACCGGCCGATCCGCGCAGCGATCTCCGACGGGTGCAGCGTCGGATCGCGACCGTGCCAGTACGCCACCGCTGCGGCGGTGTCCGTCGGCACCGCATCCTCACCCGGCCGGTGCTGCGGGTCGGTGGGGTCCACGAGGGGCTGTCCGGGTGTCTGCGCGGCAGAATCGGTTACCCCCGCCGCGGCGGGGTGCAGGCCCGGGTGGGCGTCGGCAGGATGGTGACCGCTCACTTGACCACTGCCACGCTGTCCGGCGGCTTCGGCGCTGGTGCGGTCATCGTCCGCTGGCGCCGCTCGCCTGTCGTCACCCGTGTGCGTGCCGTTGCGATAAGGCTGCTGACGCGAATGTGTGGTGGCCGGTGGCGACTCGGGCAGGCGCCGCGTGTGGGCGGCTACGGCGACGGGCGCAACGGGTTGCGATCGCTGCGCCCGCCCCGGGATAACGGGAGTCGCAAGGTGGAGAGCAGTCCCGCCGCTCGCAGCCTCGGCCTCGGTCTCGGCTGGAAGCGGAACGTCCGGTGTGGCGTTGCCGGGTCGCGACTGGTGGCTGGCTGCGGCCGGCCCGGGGGCAGCCGCAGGGCGCGGTGGCGTGGCGCGCAGACGGCCGGTGATTTCGACGAGGCTGACGCTGGCGACTACGACGAGCCCGTCGACGGACAGCGGCAGCAGGTAGGCGGCGGCGGCTTCGGTTTCGCCGTAGCGGGCGGCGACGCCGGCCATGTGCCAGTAGCTGACCGTGCGCCACGAGGCGCTGCACGATCGAGTGGAGGTGAAAGACCACCACCGCCGTTCCTGTCGCAGCAGGGCGGTGTAGCTGAGGGCAGCCTGCCCCGGGAGGTGCCGGGTGTGGGTGGGAAGCGGCCCTGACAACGCCGGGACGGGCTGGCACTGCCAGACGGCTCGGGTCCGGCAAGCGAGTCGGGAAGGTGTACGTGAGGAACCAGCGTGTAAAGCCTCTCAAGACTAGTACTCCAACGTCACTTGGTTCCGGCGTTGGGCGTGGCGTGGGCATGAGGACGGCCACCGCGTTGATCATCGATGGTTTGTGAGGACAACCGAAGATCGTGCGGTGGCCGCGGGCCATAGCGTAGACCTTGATCGGTGGCGGGTCATCCTGGACGAGGCGGTGACGCGGGTCGCTGGCCGGTTCGTGCGGGCGGAGCCACGTCGGACCGCCGGGCAGTTCGTAGAGGGGCTGCTGTCGGGTGTGGAACGTAAGACCTGCTGGTCCCTGGCAGAGCGGGCGGGTCACGATGATCCGCAGGCGATGCAGCGGCTGCTGCGCAAGGCGGTGTGGGACGCCGACGCCGTCCGCGATGACGTGCGCGACTGGCTGGTCGAGCAGCTGGGCCATCCCGATGGGGTGTTGGTCACCGACGAGACCGGCTTCCTGAAGAAGGGCGTGTGCTCGGTCGGGGTGCAGCGGCAGTACACGGGCACCGCCGGTCGTGTCGAGAACAGCCAGGTCGGGGTGTTCCTGGCCTACGTCTCACCCACCGGCCGGGCGCTGATCGACCGCCGGCTCTACCTGCCCGAGACGACCTGGTGCCAGCAGCCCGACCGTCTCGCCGCCGCCGGCGTCCCCGACCAGGTGGGGTTCGCCACGAAACCGGCCCTGGCCCGGGAAATGATCGCCGCCGCGCTGGACGCAGGTGTCCCGGCTGGTTGGTTGACTGGCGACGAGGTCTACGGCGCCGATCCCGGCCTGCGCGCAGACCTGGAGCAACGCGGCGTGGGTTATGTCCTGGCGGTCGGCTGCGACCGACGCGTGCACGTCAACGACGGCCGCACCCTCATCCGCGTCGACGACCTCGCCGAGCGGATCCCCACCACCGAGTGGCAGCAACACAGCTGCGGGCCAGGGGCGAAAGGACCCCGCGACTACCTGTGGGCCTGGATCACCACCGCCACCAACCGGGGTGAGCAGCGGTGGCTGCTCATCCGCCGCAACCGCACCACCGGCGAGCTCGCCTACTACCTGTGCTGGTCACCCCGCCCGGTCCCGCTGCACACCCTCGTCACCGTCGCCGGTTCCCGCTGGAGCATCGAGGAGCTGTTCCAGACCGGCAAAGGCCAGATCGGCCTGGACCACTACCAGGTCCGCAGCTGGACCGGCTGGCACCGGTTCATCACCCTGGCCATGCTCGCCCTGGCCGTCCTGACCATCCTCGCCGCCACCGCACAGCAGCCCGACCCTGGCCCGGAGATCATCGCGTTGACCGTCGCCGAGATCCGCCGACTCCTCAACGCCTTCGTCCTCGCCACATCGCTACCGCCAGAGCACATCCTGCACTGGTCGATCTGGCGACGAACATCCCAAGCCCGCGCCCGGCGATCCCACTACCAGCGCAGACAAGCGAACTGACGTTGGAGTACTAGGCACCAGCTCGAACCTGGCGGATGTGGGCTGGGTTGCGGCGCGTATCCCGACACCGGTTTGGTGTCGGGCAACTCCCTGGCCGGTTTGGTATTGGTCGGCGGGGAGGCCACGGTGAAGGTCTGCGGCGTAGCTGTGGCGAGGTCGCAGGGGCAGAGCTGGGCACCTAACCCGACGAACGATCGTGTGGTGAACGTGGGAACCCACCCGGGACCGCCCCGCCTGTCGGCCAGCCAGGCCGTGCCGGTGGGGCAGGCACACCGTCTGCTGACGGTTCCGGCCGGGGGCGGAGTCGCCGTAGTAGTCGGAGGTCGGGAAAGCCGGCCACAGGGCGAAGGGCGACAGCGAGTACGCAGCCAAGATGCTGGAATGCCAGGAGGCCGCCGGTGAATACCGACGCGCCGCCGTCCGTGTGGCCCGAGTTGGGGCAGGCGGAGCGGCGGGTACTGGAGATCCAGGCGAAGCTGCACCGATGGGCGGGCGAGGATGAGGCCCGCCGGTTCGATGATCTGTTCAACCTCGTCACCGATCCCGCGTTCCTGATGGTCGCGTGGGAGCGGGTGCGGACGAACAAGGGGGCACGCACCGCCGGAGTGGACGGGCAGACCGCCCACTACATCCGGGTGCTGCGCGGCGAGGAGCCGTTCCTCGCCGAGCTGCGCGCCGACGTCAAGGCCGGTGTGTTCACCCCGTTGCCCGTGCGGGAGCGGATGATCCCCAAGTCCGGCGGCAGGTTGCGCCGGCTGGGGATTCCGACCGTGCGGGACAGGGTTGTCCAGGCCGCCCTGAAACTGGTGCTGGAGCCGATCTTCGAGGCCGGGTTCCGCCCGTGCTCGTACGGGTTCCGGCCTCGACGGCGCACGCACGACGCTATCGCTGAGATCCGCCACTTCGGCGCCAAGGGCTACGAGTGGGTGCTGGAGGCGGACATCGAGGCGTGCTTCGACACCATCGACCACACGGCCCTGATGGACCGGGTGCGTCGACGGGTCGGAGACAAGCGGGTGCTGGCGCTGGTGAAGGCGTTCCTGAAAGCCGGGGTGCTCAGCGCCGATACCGGCTACCAGGAAACGAGCACCGGCACACCGCAAGGAGGCATCCTGTCACCGCTGCTGGCCAACATCGCCCTGTCCGCGCTCGACGACTGGTTCGTGCAGGCGTGGCAGGACGAGATGGGCAGCCCGTGGCGTCGGCACAACCGGCTCCGCACCGGCCGCTGCAACTGGCGGCTGGTGCGCTACGCCGACGACTTCGTCGTCATGGTGGCCGGCGAGCGCGAGCACGCCGAGGCGCTTCGGAGTGACGTCGCGGCGGTGTTGGCGCGGATCGGGCTTCGCCTGTCCGGGCCGAAGACGCAGGTGGTCCACCTGAACGAGGGCTTCGACTTCCTCGGCTGGCACATCCAGCGCCGGCGACAACAGGGGTCGAACAAACGGTACGTCTACACCTACCCGGCGAAGAAGGCCCTGGCCTCCATCGTCGCCAAGGTGCGCACGATCACCCGACGAACAGCACACGCACATCTGTCCGACCTGCTGCAAGCGTTGAACCCAACGCTGGCAGGCTGGTGCAACTACTTCCGTCACGGCGTCTCCAACGCCACCTTCAGCTACCTGTCGCGCTACGCCTGGCGACGGGTGCTCGGGTGGATACGCAAACGCCACGACGGAGTGCCGTGGAAGCACCTAATCCGTCGATACCTGCCTGGATGGAAACCGACGCACGAGGGGATCGTTCTGTTCGACCCGCAGACGGTGGCGATCAACCGCTACCGCTACCGCGGGACGAAGATCCCCACCCCGTGGGACAGATGGCACCAACCGGCGGCCACAACCAGCATGTGACCTGTCGGCATGTGCTCGTGGAGAGCCGGATGCGCGGAGACGCGCACGTCCGGTTCGGGCGGGCGGGTCAGGGAGACGACCGGACCGAAAGGCCGGCACCGCGCCCTGACCCGACCCCACCACGCGGCGATGGCGGCGATCGGGGCGGCGGCGAGCAGCCGCAGCACCACCAGCACCCGCTGGTGGGTGGGTACGCGGGAGATCAGCTCGACGGTGAGCATCAGCGCCAGCGGAGGCCACGCCGAGATGACCTGGCTGATCGGGTTGGGTCGGGCGTGCAGCACGTTCGCCGCGATCGACGCGGCGACGCCGAGGGCGAGCACGGCGCGCACCGCCCACCGCAGCCGCCGCAGGTGCCGCCGGTCCACCTCGCTCACCTCAGTGGTGACGGGTGTCGTCGCGCTGCTCACGCCGCAGTCTCGCCGTCGTAGCGGGGCGCGGGTGCCGGGCTGGGTTGCGGGGTGCGTTTGATCTGGGCGACGAGCCGGTCTGCCAGGGCGAGGGTGTCGTCGTCGGGTTCGGCGTCGATCTCGGCGAGGGCGTGGGTCAGCCGGCGGCGCAGGGCGCGGATGACGTCCAGGTGCCCCAACTGGGCGTGGGCGCGCATGGCCGAGCGGTAGAGGGCCTCGTGGTGCGGGTGGTGGGCGATGGCCGCGTCGAGCACGGCGATCTGTTGCGCGGGTTGGGCGGCGAGGGCGTCGGCGAGGGCGAGGTGGGCGTCGAGGGCGTCCTGGCGGATCGCTTCGCGGTAGGGCTCGACCCACTCGTAGTCGCAGCCCTCTGCTAGGGGCCCGGTGTAGGCGTCGACGGCGCGGCGCAGCGCGGCGGTGCGGGTTTGCGCGTCGGTGGCCTGGCCGGCCTCGCGGATCGCCGCCCGCATCCGCCACAGGTCTACGTCCAGTAGGTCTCGCTGGAGGAGGTACCGGTGGTCGGGGTGGGTGACGTAGCTGCCGGGGCCGCCGGTGTGGCGCAGGACGGCGCGGAGCCCGGAGACGTAGGTGTAGAGCCGGCCGGCGGCCTTGCTGGTCGGGGCGTCGGGAAGCAGGTCGTCGAGGATCGCCTCCGTCGAGGCCGCTCTGTCGTGCACGGCCAGGTAGACCAGCAGTTCCAGAGACTTGGCGCGTGGGGTGCGCTGCGGGTCGCCGTCGACGAGGCCGGGTGTGCCCAACACCCGCACCCGCACCGGAGGCCTGAGCCTGCCGTCGTGCGGATCGTCCGTTGACTGCTGCCCGGCCGCGACTTCATCGCTGGCTGTGGCTGATTCCGCTGGCGCAAGGTGCTGATCGCTCTCGGGGCCGCAGGCGACATCGGCGGGTGTGTGCTGCAGGTGGTGGGCTGCCGTGCCGTCGGAGGCGTCGTCGGCATTGCTGTCGGCCTGAGCCGTCACGGCCGGTGCGCTTCGGTCGGTGGGAGTGGCGGGCGCCCTGCAGCCGGACGTCTCGGCCGGTGGCTGGGGTGTGGGTGGGGAAGGTGCGGGGGCTTGCGGCTGGCCGGTGTGGGACTCGGCGAGGGTGGTGAGCAGGTCGATGGTCTCTGCGGGGTTGAGGACGGCGAGACGGCCGACGTCGGCGCGGTGGCTGCCCTGGTGGGCGCCTCCGCCGTCGACGGGGGTGGTGGTGCCGTCGGCGTCGACGGTGACGGTGCCGCCGTCGGGCCAGTCGCCGAGCAGCACGCCGTGGATGTCCAGGCGTTGGCCCTGGGCGAGTAGGGCCGCGACGCGGGCGCGGTCGTGGCGGTTGGTGGCCTCGGCGATCAGCATGACCGGCGGGAGGGGCTGTTCGTAGGGGTCGGCGCGGCGCAGGTGGGCGACGGTGTCGACCTCGTGCTGACAGGTCAGGCGGGTGCGGTGCATCGTGTGCGCTTCGCAGATGTTCAGGGCTTCGTCGAGGTCGGCGGTGACGGTCAGCCGGGGTGTGCGGGGCAGGGTGAGGGCCGCGTCGCCGAGCAGCGTCACCGCAGTCACCGTCGGGATGACCACCTCGGTGCGCGCCTCGGGATGGTCCACACCGCCGGTGGCGAGGGCGGCGGTGAGCAGTCCGCGGGCGGCGGCGGGCGCGCCGGGCCCGGTCAGGCCGAGCCCGGCCGGAGGCCACAGCGCCGCAAGCGGGTTGTCCAACGCCGGCACCACCAGCAGCGGGGTGCCGCTGTCGGCGTCGCCAACGACGGCACGAGGGTGATGGCCTGCGCCGTGGTCCTGGCCGTCGTCCTCGCCCTCGATGTGCAGGCTGCCGCTGCCGGCGTCCGGACGGAGGGGCAGGGGGCCGTTGTCAAGGTTGTCGACGTCGTCGTGGTCGGCGCCGCGCCGGTTCGCCGACGTGTGGAGGTCGGGCCGGTTGACGGAGGCGCGGCGTAGGCCGCGGCGGATGTGCGCGATGACGCGGGGCATCGGCGCCAGGTCTGGGGTGTCCAGGCGGTGCGGCGTCGGGGCTGTGCGGGGGACGTAGCGGCGTTGACGGTGTGCCCACACCACAGTGACCGCGGCGGCGATCGCGAGGGCGAGGCCGAGGTCGAGCCAACTGCCGCTGGGCAGACTGATTCCGCGCCGCGCGGTGTCGCCGCGGCGGTCGGGTGCACCGTCCGCCTGTTCGTCGGCACAGGTGGGTGTGGGGCTCTGTGGTGCGCTCGTGGCCGCCGGGGTGGGTGCGCCGGTGGTGGTTCCCGGTCCGGTCGACGGTGCGGTCGTGGGGGCGGGCCCCGGGGTTGCGGTCTCGGGCTGCTGCGGCGGTGGGGCGGTGCGCTGCGGTGCGCGGGTGGCGTCGGTGGGCAGGGTGAGGGTCCAGCCGGGGCGGATGAGGTTCGGGTCGCGCAGCGTGCCGCCGGGGTGGGGGAAGTGGGTGCCGCGGTTGAGGTGGTACAGGTCGGGCCAGCGGTGCTCGTCGCCGAGGTGCCGCGCGGCGATCGAGGAGAGGGTGTCACCGCGCCGCACGGTGTAGGTCGGGCGTGGCGGCCGGGTGTCGTGCGCCGCAGTCGCCGACGGCTGCTGTGGGGCGTCAGCGGCGTTCCCGGGTCCGGTGGTTGCGCCGTGCCCGGCCGGTTGCCCGTCGGTGTCGGCGGTGTTCGCTGCGGCAGCTGCGGCGGGGATGGCCGCCGCGGTGGCGGTGGCCGCGGTGGCGCCGAGCAGCGCGGCGGCCAGGCTCTGCAGCGGGCCGGGCAGGTGCAGTGCGGCCAGCCAACGGGCGGCGCGGGTGAGCCGGACGGCCACGCGGGTGGTCATCGCGGTGACGAGGTAGACGGCGAGAACACCGCATGCGGCCTGTGCGAGGAAGACGATGAAGCCTTCGGTCAACGGCTGCGCGATCCAGGCCCGTGCCTGTGCGGCGGACGGAAGCCGCGGTGCCGGCAACAGGCTCGCGTGCAGCAACGCGGCGTAGCCGGCGGACACGAGAATCACGGCACTGATGGCGCCCAGAACGCCCGACGTGGACCTCACCTCACGCCTCCTCTCCCCTGCCATGTGGTCGGCGGGGTTCGTGATCGACGCTAGGAGCGGACCAGGTGTGGGGGCAGGGGGCCGGCGGCTGACAGACCCTCACACCACCTCACACGGCCTTACAAGCGCAGGTCAGCCACGCGCGGCAAGTTCCACTCGCCGCGCCACCCACGACCGTGGGTGGCTCACCGCGTGGAAGGTGTCGTCTGATCCAGGGGGATGGGTGCGAGCCCGGCGTCGGCGAGGCGATGGGTGTAGCGGTGCAGGAGCTGGGCGGCGCCGGTGTCGTCACCGAGGGCAGCGAGGGCGTCGGCGGCGCGGTGGTGCAGGTGCGTGTTGTAGGGGTCGACACGCAGCGCGGCTTGCAGGAACCGCAGGGCGTGGTGTGGGTCGGGTTGGGCGTCGGCCGCGGCGGCGTAGGCGTCGATGACCAGTCGGCGGGTCGTCTCCCGCGGGGGGTCGATCCAGGCCCAGGTGTGGCCGGTGGCGAGGTCGCCGGTGTAGGTGTCGATGACCTTTTGGCAGGCGCCGGTGTGGTCGGTGAGGGCGGTAGCGGCGTGCTGGGCTGCCGTGCGTAGGTGCCACAGGTCGACGTCGACGTGGTCCGGGTCGAGGCGGTAGCGGTCGTCACGGTGGTGTACAACAGCAACGCCGATGGTGCGGCGCAGGTCGCTGAGGGTGGTGTAGAGGCGGCCCGTGACGGTGTGGGCCGGTATGCCTGGCCAGATGGCGTCGGTCAGCTGCCGGGCGTCCAGGCCCTCAGGGTGGACGGCGAGGAGGATGAGGCTCTGCCAGGCGGCGCTGCGGCGCACTGCGACGGGTCGCCCGGCGACGAGGACGGCGGGTGTGCCGAGAATCCGCAGGTGAACCGATGGCGTCGGCTTCGCGACTTTGGCCGTCGCTGCGCGGAGGGTGACCGGATCGGCGGGGGGCCGCGGGCGGGGAACGGCCGTGGCGTCGGCTGGCTGGCGCTGCAGCGGGGGCCGGGTGAGGGTGAGGACCGCGAGCAGGTCGGTGGCGGCGACCTGGTCCAGGACGCACAGCCGCGCCGCGCCCTCCTGCGACCGCCCGACCTGGCTGGTGCGACCGTGGACGTCGACATGCCACGTCGCCCCGACTGGCGAGGTGCCGACAACCAATGCGGTAACAGTGCCGGTATCGAGCACAGCGGCCAACCGGCTGCCAACCGCCGCGGGCACAGTCTCGCTGATCAGCAGCACCTTGCGTGCGGTGCCGTGCGCCAGCGTCAGCGCGTCGTCGAGGTTGGCCGTCACTTGCAGGCCGGGAAGCCCTTGTTGCAGTGCGACGGCGGCGGCTGGGCCGAGCAGCATCGTCAGGGCCCCGCGGGGGATCACGGTGGGGATTCCGTCCGCCGGCCGCCGTAGAGCGGCCAGCAGCGCGGTGACCAGTACTCCCCGGCCGGCGTGCAGGGCACCGGGCCCGGTCAGTGCGACAGCCGTCGGCAGCACGGTCAGCGGTCCCGCCGGCGAAGCGTCGACCGGTGGTGGTTCCGGCGTGTCGTGGGTGTGGGTGGTGGCGTCCAGGGCCGCCCGGACAGCTGCGACCGTCGTCGACAGCGGCGCCAGGTCACGGTGCGGCGGTCCCGCCCCGGTCAGCGGCTGGTAGTCGCGGCGGCGACGCAGCCACACCAGCACCGACGCGGCCGCTACCTGCTCGGCCGTCTCGCGGGGCAGCCACCCACCCGCGATCGTGATCCCCTCCCCCACGCCTACCGTGTCGGCGGTGTGGAGGCTGATGGGTGAGCCGTCAACGGTGGAGGCGGTGACCGGGGCCACCGGTTCGGGCGGCTGGGCAGCAGCGGCGTGGCCCGCGCCCAGGGCCGCCGCGCCGGCGACGCTGGTGGCGGTGGCTTGCAGCGGCGTGGGCAGCGGCAGGCGGCGCAGCCACCGCGCGCCGGAGCGCACCCGCCGGGCGGCGGCCGCGATGGCGGTGTAGGCGACGAACAGCCAGATCAGCCAGGCCAACAGGGTCAACCCAGCGGTGAGTGTGCGTTGCGTCAGCGGCTGCGCCACCCACTCCTGCACCTGCTGACCGCTTGGCATGCCCGCGATGGGCCACCCGGCAATCCTCAGCAGGAGCAGCGGCGGGACGACCAGAAGCAGCAACAGCGCAAGTAGTGCCGCCAGACGCCGTGGCCACCTCACCGCCACCACCACCGAATGGCGAGTGCTTCGCCAGCGGATTGGGGGTTCAGTTCGGTGAGGGCGCTCATGTGATGGGGCGGGGGTGCGGGCGAAGGATTCGGGTCCACAGTTGGCGGATCCACCACACGGCGACCGCGATGGCGTAGATGACGCCGAGGATCCCGCTTGCGCGGGGGCTGACCAGCGCGGCGGTGATGACCGCCATGGGCGCGCCCAGGATGAGCCGCACTATGCTCACCCGTCCTGTCAGCAGAACGCGCGGCACTGCAACCGGTCCTGACCGCCGTGCGCAGCACCTATGAGCAGGTCCTACGCCCGACCTGGGACGCACTGGGCACAGCAGTGCGCCGCTACGCCCTGCACCCCGCCCGGTACTGGCACGACCACCACACTGGGGTCGAACAGAAAGACGAGACACGCGCCGTCGTGCAGTACTGCCTACCGGACGCCAACGACCAGTTCTTCGACCCCGCCTGGCACTTCTACCCCGACCTCGTCGTCCTCGCCGCCATCGACACCTACCGCACCGCGTTCGGCACCGCCCCGGGCTCCGGCTGGGAAGGCTGCCGAGAGGTGGCGTTGGCGTCCGGGCCTTGGTGGCCCTTCGCGGAGGTTGCCGTGATGAGCGAGCGACTAATGGCCGCGCACTTCGAAGGCTACAGCCGGCCACACGCCTCCGCTGGACGAGCGGGTGCTGGCTGGGACTTCAGCTGAACTTCACGTCGCTGATGTCCATGGCGACCA
Source organism: Micromonospora sp. A200 (assembly GCF_029893845.1). Classification (NCBI taxonomy): domain Bacteria; kingdom Bacillati; phylum Actinomycetota; class Actinomycetes; order Micromonosporales; family Micromonosporaceae; genus Micromonospora; species Micromonospora sp. A200. Next base: position 25,265 of record NZ_JARXXY010000044.1, read on the forward strand.
TCAGCAGGTCCAGGATGGGTCGGCGGTCGGGGCCCCGCGTGTAGGCGCGACGCTTCGTCGGCAGGCTGATCCCGTCTACGCTCACATGCTCCGAGGTCAGCTGCGCTGCGGGGAACCCGCCCGCGATGTTCACCTGGTAGTCGTGGCGGCGCAGCATAAGGCTGTCGTCGAAGAAGAAGTCCTGGACGCGGCTGTGTGTTTCGATCGAGCCGGGGAACCAGGCGCGCAGCACGCGCCACGTCTCGCCGTCCTCCTTCCAGGGCTCGGTTTCCTCGACGTGCACACCGTCCCCGGCCAGCAGGAACGGCGTCGTTAGGTAGGTCCACCTCGCGTAGCCGCTGAAGTAGGCGCGATGCAGCGCATCCCACGGCGTGTCCATCTGATGGCCGGCGAAGGAGTCTCTCGGCGCGAGGCGTTCCGAGACGACGGTGCCGTCCACCTTCTCGATGGCGATCCGGTCCGGGGTGTACATCGTGCGCTGGTCAGGGGCCCCGTATGGCAGCATGGACCCGCGCTGCTCGTGCAGCCACACCGTCACCTGGCGGGGAGTTGTGTCCTGTATCGACCCCTTCAGCGCGAAAAGGCCACCTACGCTGACGAACGACGCCTCTACCTTCTGGTACGCCGTCCAGCGGTCCATACCGCCATGCGCGTCGATGACCTCGGTTAGAAGCTGGTTCATGTAAGCCCCCACCTTCCCTGCACACCCTCGGCTCGCCGCTACCCGACAACGCTACCGGCGGTGAGCTGTGGGTGGGCGCGCATCGCGGCGTACGCCGAACAGCCTACGAGCGGCGTAGATCGTCAGATAGCGTGGCTAGAAAGCCCGAGTACGGCTGCTACCGGGCTGCGGCGTGGATGTCTGAGCCGGGCTGTTCGGCGTCGGTGCCGTCTGGGCGGACGGCTCGGGCGGCGACGGAAAGGACGCGCAAGGACGGCCACGACCGCGAGTCTCGTCCACGCGGCGCTTGATCGTGTCGAGGCGCGCAGCGGATTGACCTATGCCTGCCGACGCCTCGGCCGGGTTTGGGAACGGCTTCCCGGCCACCGCGATGGTCTCGGCGAACGGCGTGCCGTGGTTTTTCTTCAGCACTTCCGCGGCAACGCCGACAACTGGGGCCCCGCGCTGATCGACCCCCGCCGTGGAGCGCGACGTCATTCTGTTCGACAACAGGGGCATCGGCGCCACCGTCGGTGTCACGCCGAGCACCATCGAGCAGATGGCGGATGACGCCGCAGCCGAGCGCCGAGCCCTTGGTCTTCTGACTCCGGCTTCGGTCGAGTGCAGATGAATCTCACCCAGCTGAAGGCCGCGCTGGACCGAAAAGCCGTGTCGGCGCGGCGTCACAGCCTGAGCGGCGGGTATCCGAAGCAGTCGCCCCGGCCAGCTTTGGCCGGGGCGGCTCAGCCCAGGTAGAAGTCCCTTCGGGCGGCCACGAACGCCTCGATCGACTGGGAGGGGATGCCTGTTACGCGCTCCACGCCGTCGGCCGTGCGGTCGTAACGGTTGTCCCGGTGCATCTGGGCCATGGTGGCAATGTGCTGTTCGATGTGCGGCGGCAGGCCCATCTTGGGAAGCCCGGCCTGCCACCGATCCAGCGGCACGTCCGCATAGGTCACTGGACGATCCAGCGCCCGGGAGAAGGCCGCGGCCAGCTCCGTCATGTCGACCGAGCGCGGCCCGGTCAGCTCGTAGACGTTCCCGATGTGTGGAGCCGGGTCGCGGAGTACGGTGGCGACGACCCGGGCGACGTCGTCCACGGCGACCGGCGAGGTGCGTCCGGTGCCGAACGGCAGCGCGATCGTGCCGCTCTCCTGAATCGACCGCGCCGCCATCGTGGTGAACAGCGGAGTGTCCAGGAACACCGTGGGCCGGATGTGCACCACGGGCAGGCCGGACCAGTTCAGTACCTGCTCCGCCAGCCAGTGCAGCCGCTGCTGGTGCGACTCCTCGGTGCTGGTGGCGGTCATCTGCGACACCGTCATCTGCGACAGGTCGACTAGGGCCTCCAGCTTCCCGTACTCCTTCGCAACGGAGGCCACCACGGTCGCTGCCAGCAGGTGGTCCGGCGACACGGTCATCGCGAAGAGCATCCGCGCCACGCCCTGCAGTGCGGCCGCTACCGTCTCGGGCCGGGTCAGGTCCCCGATGACGACCTCCGCGCCGAGCGCCCGCACCTCAGCGGCACGCTCGTCCTCGCGACGGACCATGAAACGCACCGGCACATTCTGAGCACGTAATTGCTCGAAGACAGTACGGCCCACGCCGCCGGCACCGGGGATGAGAACAAGGTTGCTGGCAGCCACCAGTGAATCTCCTTCGGAAATGGGATATCTGAGTTGAGGTGTGATCAGAGCGTCCGCCGGAGCTGTCAGCAAGGCGTTGGCCGCGGCGATGTGCACGGTGGGCTCACCCCGAGGATAGGACGGCACACGGGCCGGCCCGGGGCGTTCCCGGGCAGCGGGCCCTAAGCCCCGGGTGGCGACCTGTCAGCCCTGGGTGGCGACCTGTCGGGCCCGGGTGGCGACCTGTCGGGACCGCAGGCCCACCAGCAGCGCCCCGAGCACGGCCCACAGCGCGAGGGTGATCAGCGGGCCGGTGACGTGGGCACCGCCGAAGTAGCTGAGGTCGGCGACGGCCCGTATGGCGGCGCCGGGCGGGAGCAGCCCGGAGACGAGGCGGGCCGGAGCGGGCAGCAGGACGACGCCGGTGGTGGCGCCGCTGGTCGAGTTGCCGATGGTGAGCAGCAGCAGGGTGGCCACCGGGACGCCGATCGGGCCCAGCCAGGTGCCGAGCAGCTTGGTGGTGAACGCTGCTGCGGCTGCCAGCAGCGCGAGCGTGCCCGCCAGGGGCACGAACGGTGCCGGTAGGGCTCCCAGGATGGGTCCGGCGATGGCGGCCGCGAGGGTGCCGCAGGCTGCCGAGAAGCCCCAGATCAGCCGGAACCGGTGGCGCAGGGCCAGCACGTGGCCGAGGCCCAGGGTGTTCTGGGCGATCACGAACCCGGCGAGGGTGACACCGAACGCCACATAGAAGCCGCACAGTCCGCGACTGTCGAACTTGGCCAGCGGGACGATGTCCGCGGTCTGCAGGTGCTGCCCCGCCTGGTTCGCGTAGGTGGCGGCGAGGCCGGTGACGGCGTTGGTGGTGGACAGGCCGTTGGCTGCGGCCACGTCCAACCGTAGTCCGCCGGCACCGTCGGGGCCGAGGGCTGCGACGGCGTCACGGTGCAGGACCGCGCGGCGCCCCGAGGCGGCGTCGGCTGCCTGGTGCACGTCGACTCGGTCACCGAGCGTCTGCTGGACCTCGGTGGCGAGCTGCTGCCCGGTGACGGCCAGCGGCACGCCGTGCGGCTCGGGGTTGCGCTGGAGCCCCACATATAAGCCGACGAAGGCCGATACCACGATCAGTCCGATGATCGCTGGTTGCAGCCAGGCCCGCACGGGCACCTTCCGGCGCGCGGACGGTCCGGACGGTACAGGTGGCGTGGACGCCGCGGGCGTCGAGGGCTCGGTGGGCTCGGGTGGCGATGTCACAGGGGGCTCCGTGCTGTCGGTGGTTCTGCGGTTGCCGGGCGGAGGCCGCCGGCCTCAGACGGTGGGAGGCAGCGGAAAGCCCCTGCTTGATCTGCCCGGTGATTTCATCGGCACCGATTAGATGTTGGTTGCAATCTAACGGGAGCCAGGATAGATTGCAAGTGACATCCATATGAGGAGAGTGATCCCGTGAGCCGCGTGTCCCAGGCGCAAGCACAGGAGAACCGGCAGCGCGTCGTAGCCACCGCCGCCCGGATGTTCCGCGAGAAGGGCACCGCGGTCAGCCTCGCCGATGTGATGAAGGCCGCAGGGCTCACCCATGGGGGGTTCTACAAGCAGTTCGCCTCGAAGGAGGACCTGATCGACGAGGCCGCCGCCCACGCCTTCGACAAGCCGGCGGCATACTCGGCGGTGGCGTTCGAGGAGCACGCCGGGGAGCACGAGGCCGCCCGCCGGACGCTGATCGAGCGCTACCTCTCGGTCTGGCACCGCGATCACGCCGGGGACGGCTGCCCCGTCTCCGGATTCGCCGCTGACCTGGGGCGCGAGACCGACCAGGCCGCCCGCGCCCACCAGGTCTACGCCAACGGGGTACGGAACCTTGCCGCTCGGCTGGCCACCGGCGACGACGACGGCATGGCCCAGCTCTGCACCATGGTCGGTGCCCTCGTCCTCGCCCGCGCCACCCGGGGCAACCCGCTCTCCGAAGAACTGCTGCAGGCCGCGCGCACGGCTCTCGCCGAGAGCGGCACCGGGCAGTCCGAACCGCAGCAGCGCACGGACTGACCGGGGCTGGCCGACGGCGTCGGCCGCCACTTCCGACCGGGCACGCAGGTCGGCACCAGGCCCGGCCGTCAGTTCCCGGCCCGCGGGCCGGACTGGGTGCCGGCGCAGCAGTCCGCAGACCCCGGACGCGCAGCTCGGCCTCGGCCCGCGAGTGCGGAGAAGTAGTAGGACCGCAGCAACGGTTGCTCGCCGCCTTGGCCGCTCGCATGGCTGATGGGCGCGAGCCGGACACCTCGTTTACAAGATCCACGCGCTTCGTCCGGCGGGTCCGTCCGCATCCGCGGCCTCGCGCGACCGTCCGCGCCCGGCCGCCGGCGGCTGGCCTCGTCCCACCCGGTTGCTGTCTGTCACCGTTACTAATGAGAGCTACCGGGTCGGGTGCGGCAGACTCGGTTCCGGTAGCCGCTGGTGGGTGAGCACTCGCCGTTGCAGGACGCGTCGCAGTCCTATTGACAGATCATCCCCCTGCCGGTGGTCGGGAGAGCTGACCGCTGATGGGATGTCGTGCCCGCCGCACGCCGGCGTGAGCACTTGATCATTAGCTTGCGATGGTCGAGCTGGCACACCGCGTCTTCAACCGGCGCGGTCTCACGCTGATCGTCTTCGGCCGCTACCTGCCGGGTAGGCGTTCGGCGACCGCGGTCAGGGCCGTCTGGGCGACGCTGCTCGGCTACGGCGGAACACTCTTCCACAGTCATCCCACCCGCGGACTCGTGCTGGCCTACACGGCCACGTTGGCCGTCGTCGGGCTCGCTCGCCGCCTGATCGCCGCTGAGCATCCGTACCGAGATCGAGCAGCGGGTCCATGCGACCTACGACGGGCTCAAGGAGCAAGCCACCGTGGACCCGTCTCGCGGCATGAATGAGGGAAACGTGACCGATGAGTTGCGCCAGCACGGCGAAGCCGTCTATGTCCGCGGTGAAGACTGAGGCCGGCGCCCGCCACCCTTACCGGCACGTTCCGGCGTTGTCGAGGCAACTCATGCTCGAAGTCAGGTGATGAGCCGCAGGCGGTTCCGGGGAACGCCTGCGGCTGCCAGCAGGTCCGCGAGGGACGCGGAGGAGTGATCGAGGAAGACGGCGACCTGGTGGTCGTCGCCGAGGTGGCAGGCGGCGGCAAGAGTGCCGAGGTTGATCGGGTCGAGTTCCTGAACGTCGGCGAGGTCCATGACCAGGCGCAGAGGCCGCGTGTGCCGGATGGCCTGGACCAGTGTGCGGCGCAGCCCGAGGGCGTCCGCGGCGTCGAGGGCGCCGTAGGGGTGGATGACGAGGGTGCCGGCGGGTCTGGTTTTGATGTCGACCGTGGTGGCGGTCATCGCGTTACCTTCCGTTACCCGGTGTTCTCCGAGTCGTCAGGTTAGGGTCGGCGCCGCCGGAGGGTCGAGTGTTCTCGGAGAAAGTTCACCTGGTCACGGCCAGGTCACGACCGCCGCGATGAGCGTGAACACCGGCGGTGATCACGCAGAACAGCAGCCCGTCGCGGTCAGCCGTCGATTGAGCACAGGGTTGCGCGCAACCGGCTGATCATGGCAAGCCATGTTGTGCCGTCGAGCAGGGCGAGTGCGGCCACCACAAGAGAGATCATGCTGGGACCTGACTGGTCGGTGCGATGAGGTCGGCGGTGAGCTCGGGGTGGCTGACCATGGCGCAGTGTGATGCGGCCACCGAGACAGTGCCCCCCGCCGGGCAGCAGCTGTCCCAGCAGTCGGGTGAGCCGCCGATATCCCGTCAGCCGGCCCGAATCCCGACGTGTTGGGCACTTCGCAGAAGCAACGTCTCAAACGTTCACGAGTCGCAACTCACACTTGAACGTTCAAGTGATGCGGTAAGGTAAGACTTGAACGTTCAAGTGAAGGGTAAGGGCAGGCCGGCACCTGTGGCTCAGCGCCACCATCCGCGCCCGCCGCGCATCCACCGGCTCGGCCTCGCACCAGCCGGCCCATCAAGGAGAGAACCGCATGAGCGACCTGAAGATCGCCGTCATCCTCGGCAGCACCCGGCCCGGCCGCAACGGCAAGGCGGTCGCGGATTGGGTGGTGGACAGGTCCGGCACCCGCACCGGCGTCGAGTACGAGCTGGTCGACCTCGCCGACTACCCGCTGCCCCACCTTGACGAGGCCATTCCGCCGGCCATGGGTCAGTACCAGGGTGAGCACACCAAGGCATGGGCGACCAAGATCGCCGAGTTCGACGGGTACATCTTCGTGACCCCCGAGTACAACCACTCCACCTCCGCCGTACTCAAGAACGCGATCGACTACCTGTACGGCGAGTGGAACAACAAGGCCGCCGCCTTCGTCTCCTACGGTTCTCTCGGCGGCGCTCGGGCCATCGAGCACCTGCGGGGCGTGGCCAGCGAACTGCAGCTGGCCCACATACGTCAGCAGCTGTCCTTCTCGCTGTTCATGGACTTCGAGAACTTCTCCGCCTTCAAGCCGGGAGAGCAGCACGACGCCGCCGCGACGACCCTGTTCGACCAACTGGAATCCTGGGCCCACGCCCTCAAGACGGTCCGGGTCTGACGCCTTCGCCCACCGGAAGGCAGGCGACGGGAAAACCGTCCATCCTCCGGCAGGTGGCGTCGTCGTGTCCGTCACCATCCCAGTCGAGGTGCCCACCGGCTCCCCGGTCAACGCGGTGCACTTCGTGGCCCGCAACGACACCAGCCACCTCGCCGCACTGGTCGCGCTCGTCGACGCCGGCGCCGTCCGGGTCGACATCACCGCGTCCCGTCCGCTCACCGACCTGACCGCCGTGCACCGCGACGCCGAGTCCGACCGCACTCGCGGCAAGATCATCTTCGTTCCATGAAGGAGTCCCTGATGACCAGCACCTCCGTCTCCCCGACAACCACGCGGCTGCGCGTCGGCGCTCTCACGGTCGGCGGTGCCGTCCTGGCCGCCGCGCTACTCTGGACGGCCGCCCAGATTCTGGGTATCGAGCTGCGTGTCGATCCCCGTAACGGCCAGGCCCCCTCAGTGGTTGGCCTGCCGCTCACCGTCACGTTCACGCTCGCCGTCAGCCTGCTCGGCTGGGGTGCGCGGGCGCTGCTGGACCGGTTTACCCGCAGCGCACCGATCGTGTGGACCGTCCTTGCCGTGTTGGTGTTGTTGGTATCTTTCCTGCCCCTGTTCAGCTTCGAGGCAACCGGGGCAGCCAAGACGATCCTGGCGCTGATGCACATCGCGGTGGCCGCCGTGTTGATCTCAGCTTTCAGCCGCCGGAAGCCCTGACCACCGGTCAGCGGAACGGCGATGCCGGTCGCCGCTGAGCCACCACGCAGGTCGGATCGCCACCGTGCGGGCTGGTACGGCGAGGGTACGGCGACAGGCGGAGCGGGCGAGTCCCGGAACGGAACGGACAGGTTCAGGTTCCGGGACCGCACCGAGCCCACTATCTGCGAAACATCTGAGCCCAGAGAAGCGGGAGCGTATGTGTCCGGTGGGTGCTTCAGGGCTGGCCCGCCTGAGCACAGCTCCCCCGGCTATCGCTACCCCTGAGAACTCGCCCACCGAGTCGACCCCGTCCAGGTAGCAGCCTTCGCCAACTCCCCGATCGAGGACGCTCGGCCCAGCGGATGCCCGTCCACGCGGCAGCCCGTCAGCGAGACCAGCCGGTGCGCATCATCGACTTCACGCCCTGACCAGGTACGGGGCGGGGGTCCGGGGCGGAGCGCCGCCCAGCGTGCTGACTACGCGAGCGGGTATCGCCGGAAAGATGTCACCTTCTCCGCGGAGGAGGCCTTCGCGGATGCGGCGATCCCTTCGAAGCACGTCCTCAGGCACCTTCAGCCAGCCTCTTCCTCACGTAGTCCCGAAGTGGATACCTCTATGTCTCGAACAGCCTTCAAGGCTGCCGGCGACGCGCACGCCGAGCGCTGGAAAGCGCTCGTATTCATCGCGCTCGCCCAGCTGATCGTCGTCCTCGACGCCACCATCGTGAACATCGCTCTGCCCTCCGCGCAGCAGGACCTGGGCATCTCCGACGGCGACCGGCAGTGGGTCGTCACGGCCTACGCCCTGGCCTTCGGCGGCCTGCTCCTGTTCGGCGGCCGGATGGCCGACCTGTGGGGCCGCAAGCGCGCCTTCGTAATAGGCCTGATCGGTTTCGCCGCCGCCTCCGCGCTCGGCGGCGCGGCGACCACCGGCACGACGATGTTCGGCGCCCGCGCCCTCCAGGGCGCCTTCGGCGCCCTGCTCGCCCCCGCCGCGCTCTCGCTGCTCGCCGTGATGTTCACCGACGCCAAAGAGCGCGCCAAGGCGTTCGGCATCTACGGCGCGATCGCCGGCGGCGGCAGCGCCGTCGGCTTCATCCTCGGCGGTGTGCTCACCGAGTACCTGGACTGGCGCTGGACGTTCTTCGTCAACATCCCGTTCGCGATCGTCGCGGCGGCCGGCGCCTACTTCGTCGTCCGCGAGCCCGCGGGTAGCCGCAACCGCTCCCCGCTCGACATCCCCGGCGTCGTCCTGTCCGCCCTGGGCCTGGTCTCGCTGGTCTACGGCTTCACTCGCGCCGAGTCCCACGGCTGGGGCGACACCACGACCATCTCCCTGTTCGGCGGGGCGCTGGTCCTGCTACTCGCCTTCGTCCTTACCGAGGCCAGGGTCAAGGCACCGCTGCTGCCCCTGCGCGTGGTCACCGACCGCAACCGCGGCGGCGTCTACCTCTCCCTCGGCATCGCGGTCATCGCGATGTTCGGCACCTTCCTGTTCCTGACCTACTACCTGCAGGTCGTGAAGGGCTACTCGCCGGTCAAGACCGGGTTCTGCTTCCTGCCGATGGTGGCGGGCATGATGGTCGGCTCGACGCAGATCGGGCCGCGTCTGATGACCCGCGTTCCGGCCCGGTTCCTGATGGGCTCCGGCTTCCTGGTAGCCGCGGCCGGCATGTTCCTGCTGACGCAGTTGGAGATTGGCTCGTCCTACGCCTCGACCGTCCTGCCGGCTCTGGCGCTGCTCGGTCTCGGCATGGGGATGACGTTCATGCCCGCCATGTCCCTGGCCACTCTGGGCGTCGAGCCCCGGGACGCCGGTGTCGCCTCCGCGATGATCAACACCTCACAGCAGGTGGGCGGCGCGATCGGCACGGCCCTGCTGAACACGATCGCCGCCTCCGTGACGACCTCGTACGTCCAGGACCACATCGCCAGCGCCGCGACGAAGCCGCAGCAGCGGCTGGTCCAGCTGCAGGGCGTGGTGCACGGCTACACCACCGCCATCTGGTTCGCCATCGGCATGCTGGTGCTCGCCACGCTGATCGTCCTGTCCCTGGTCAACGTCGGCCGTACGGGCCGCGAGGGCGCCGAGGACGAGGTGGCGGTGCCGGTGGTCGCCCACTGAGGCACCAGGTCCCCCTGCCGAAACCTGTCGTGGGAGCGTGGCGGGACGCCGCGCACCCACGGCTTCGTGAGTGAGTGGCTCAGCGGAGTCAGGGCAGGTCCGCAGTTCGTTCGGCTGAAGACCCTCTACGACGATCTCCATGATCTCGCCGAGGGTTCTGCTGCTCGGAGGGGATAGCCGCTCGAACAGCGCCTGGCGCAAAGCGGTCACCTGGCTGGCGCTGGCTGAACTGCTGGAGCATCAGCAGCCCTGCCGGATGCTGGACGCGTGGGCGCAGAGCCTGTGCCAGCAACGGATGGGTCTGGGTGAGCAGGCCCTCAGTCTGTTTGCTGATGCGGGTGGCTTCACCGGCGACATTGTCAGGGACGAAGCTCCGTTCCGGACCGTCGGTGCCGGTGACCAGAGTTGCCGCGGCGTCAGTGTCCCTGCGAGGCGACCGCTTCCGCAGATTCCACGCCAGGGTCGCGACACGGCGGCGATGGCATGCGGGACGCCGGATGCCCGGCCTCGCTCCCATCGAGACCCATCATGGCGTGGCGTTGCGCTGTGGCAGCTGAGGGGCGGTGTCCGTGCGGCGGCAGTTCTGCTGCTCCCAGCGGTCGATTCTCTCGCTGATCTTCTCGGCAGCGGTGCGCAGGCTGTCCAGCTCGGCGGGGTCGAGAACGTCGAAGACCAGGTCGCGTACCCGGGCCACGTGCCCCGGGGCGGCCTCGACGAGACGGGCGTAGCCGGCTTCGGTCAGGATCGCGTGGGTGTAGCGGCCATTGGTGGGGTCTGGTTCGCGGCGGACGAAACCCCGGCGCTCCAGCCTGCTGATCATGTGGGAGAGACGGGACAGCTCGGCGTTGGCGAGGACGGCCAGGCCGCTCATGCGCATGCGGTGTCCCGGCTGGTCGGCCAGTCCGGCGAGGACGTAGTACTCGACGTAACTAAGGTCCGCGTCCTGCTGCAGCTGCGCTCCCAGGGCAATGGGCAGTTTGTGCAACATCAGGGCGAATTGCTGCCATGTCTCCAGCTCCGCCGGAGTCAGCCAGCGCGGCTGATCGTTCGGGCGTGGCCGCTGTTCAGGCATGCTCGGAGTCTAACGAGGGCGAGCACGATTGTGCTCTCGGTGAGTGCCTGTTCTAATCCCTGCGGACCGGTGGGCTCGGTAGCCTCGTAGCAGGCGAGCCGTGGGCCAAGTTGGTCACCACCAACTTGAGATTGATCAAGCTCCTGGATCTCCCGTCGCAGCAGCCACACAGTCACCAGGCGGTCCCTTCGCGCAACCGTCACCGTGATGCTTCACCGAACGGCTGGACAGTACGTACGGCACTCAGGCTCGGAACTCGAAACGCGGAGCGCGGTAGGCATGCCACCAGCCGCTGATTGGCTCCCGACCTGAACCGCTGCGCCAGGCAGACTGGCATCTGATCCCGTACGTGAAGGAGTTGTCATGCAGGTAGCCGTGGTCACCTTCGACGGGTTCAACGAGCTCGACAGCTTCATCGCTTCCGCGCTGATCAACCGGTGCCGTAAGGACGGCTTGGAGGCCTTCATCACGACGCCGACGCCGGTGGTCACGTCGATGAACGGCGTCGAGGTGACGGGGCAGCGCCCGATGGAGTTCGTGACCGAGGCCGACGTCGTGCTGATCGGTAGTGGGGTGAAGGCACGCGAGGTGGTCGCCGACGACCGGCTGATCTCCAGGCTGCTGCTCGACCCTTCGCGACAGCTGATCGGTTCGCAGTGCTCCGGCGCGCTGGTGCTGGCGCGTCTCGGGCTGCTGGGCGGCATGCCGGCTTGCACGGACATGATGAGCCGGCCCTTTGTCGAAGCCTGCGATGTCACCGTGCTGGACGCGCCGTTCCACGCCGAGGGGAACATCGCTACGGCGGGCGGCTGCCTGGCGTCCCAGTATCTCGCGACGTGGGTGATCAACCGAATGCTCGGGCCGGACGCCGTGCGCGACGTCATCGGCTACGTGGCTCCGGTCGGCGAAAGCCAGGAGACCGTCGAGCGCGCGATGCGTGCCGTCCACGCGGGCGAGGTGGCATTGCGCTGACGCCCCGCGATCAACCCTTTGGGGCCGCGGTGCCCTCGCCTGGCTGGGCCCGCGCGGCTCTCTCGCAGCCTGTCTTCACGGGCATCTCCCGTCAGCACCTGCCCGAGTTGATCGAGGAGCTGGCCGACCCGCGGTTGGCTCTGGGGGAAGGACTCATGGCGATCAGAGCTCGCCCAGCGCGGCGCCGAACTCGAGTTCCGTGCGGGAGCGCTGCTGCAGTCCTCGCTCCATAAGCCGCGCTAGGCGCGATGTGCTCGAGCCGTCGCGGGCGAGGGTCTGGAAGAGCGCCGAGTCGACCTGTACGTCCTCCTTCGCCGGCAGTGTTGCGGCGTTGATGCGGCGCTTGGCGAGGCGGAGCGCAGCCTCTGGGAAACTGCCGATGCGCTCGGCGAGAGCCTTCACATACACGATGAGCTCGTCGTCGGGGAGCGCTCGGTTGACCAGACCGATCCGCTCCGCCTCTCGCGCGTCGACGTCCTCGCCAGCCAGGATGACCTGCATCGCCTGCCCCCGGCCTGCGAGCCGCACGATGTGCTGGACTGCTCCGGCACCGGGGAAGACCCCTGTTCCCACCTCGGGCTGTCCGATAATGGCGCGCTCGAGCGATGCGAAGCGCATGTCGCAGGCGTAGAGGAACTCGGCGCCGGCTCCCCGGGCACGACCTTCGAGAAGTGCGACGGTCACGGGGCGCGCCTCGCTCAGACGCCGGTAGAGCGCCCCGAGGCTGATGTCGTCGGGTCCGCCGGACGTGGCGGCCACCGCGGTGTATTCGGCGATCCGCGTCAAATCGACGTGTGGAAGGAAGAAGTCAGGATCCGCGCTGCGGAATACCACCACTCGCACGTCGCCTGTCGCCTGCGTGTCATCCAGCAGCGCGATGAGATCGGCGACGAACCGTTCGTCGATCAGGTTGATCGGCGGGTTGTCGATCGTGGCCCACAGCACGCCGCTGCTGAGTTCCGACCTCACGGTCGAGTAGGTAAAGGCCATTGGCCGGACTCCTCCGTCTGAAGCGGTTGAGAGTTGCAACCAGGACCGCTCGCGGCCCGTGTCGAAGTTGGTGGCGGTGCCTGAACTGGCTGCGGCCTCCGCCCGGATATCGCTACGCCGGGCTCAGCGGGCGGCGTCGAGTAGGCGGTCGAGGTCCACGGCGGTGCCGATCAGAGAGAGGTGGCTGAACGCCTGCGGGAAGTTGCCGGTCTGCTCGCCGGTGGGGGCGATTTCCTCGGAGTAGAGGCCGAGGGGGCTGCTGTAGGTGAACATCTTCTCCAAAGTCAGCGTGGCGTCGTCGAGCCGTCCGGACTGCGCGAGAGCCCGGACGTACCAGAAGGTGCACATGGTGAAGGTGCTCTCCCGACCGGGCAGGCCGTCGGGCGAGGCGTTCGGGTCGTAGCGGTAGACGAGGCTGTCGGAGACCAGTTCGGCGTCCATGGCCCGCAGGGTTGACTGCCACATGGGGTCGGTCGGCGCGATGAATCCGACCGAGGGCATGGTGAGCAGCGACGCGTCCAGGACGTCGGTCGCGTAGTGCTGCACGAAGGCACCGCGCCCGGGGTGGAAGCCACGCGTCATGATCTGTTCGTAGATCTGGTTTCGGTCACGCACCCACCGGTCGGTGTCGCCGGGCCGTCCGCGTCGCTGCGCGAGGCGGACAGCCCGGTCCAGGGCTACCCAGGACATCAGGCGCCCGTAGGTGAAGTCCTGGCGGCCACCGCGGGTTTCCCAGATCCCGTCTTCGGGCTGGTCCCAGTGCTCGCAGAGCCAGTCCACCAGCCGCACCGTGTTCAGCCACAATTGGCGAGAGAACTGCAGACCATGGCTGTCGGCCTCGCAAAGGCCGTTGAGCACGTCGCCGTAGATGTCGAGTTGCAGCTGGTTCGCGGCGCCGTTGCCCACCCGTACGGGTGCTGATCCGCGGTATCCCTCGAGGTGGTCGAGCACCTCCTCGCGGAGATCGGGTGACCCGTCGACCCGGTACATGATCTGAAGCGGCCTCTCCCGTTCCCTGGCCTCCCGGACCCGGTCGTCGACCCAGTGCATGTACTGCCACGTTTCGTCGGTGAAGCCCAGGGCGAGCAGGGCGTGGAGGGAGATTGTCGCGTCGCGGATCCAGGTGTAGCGGTAGTCCCAGTTGCGTTGCCCGCCAATCTGCTCCGGCAGCCCGGCGGTGGGGGCGGCGATCAGCGCGCCGGTCGGCGCGTACGTCATGAGTTTGAGCGTGACCGCGGACCGGTCGACCATCTCCCGCCAGCGGCCGGTGTAACGGGAGCGGGCCAGCCAGCGCCGCCAGAAGTCGCGGGTCTGCTCCAGCAACTCCTGCACCTCACCCGGCGTGTAGAAGCGCGGCCGGTCAGGCGACACTCCTGTCTCCAGAACGACACCCCCGGACTCGCCCTCGCGCAGCGTGGCGATCGTCCACCAGCCCCCCTCCTTACGCCGGACTCCCTGCTCGCCGGGCCGGGTTTCGGGGTATCGAACTAGGTTCGTGGTGAGGGAGAGCGCAGAGCTGCGGAACACATGCCCCTCGGGGTAATCGTCGAGCTCGTGCGGATCCCGACCGTAGTTGAAGCGGGGTTGGCAGTCGACCCGGAACCGCATCGTGCCCCGGACCACCCGCAGCATCCGCACCAGGCGGTGGCGATCGGTGGGCTGATCCCCCGCGACCGGCATGAAATCCACGAGCTCACCCACGCCGTCCGCGCTGAGAAAGCGGGTGATCAGGATCGCCGTGCCGGGCAGGTACAACTGCTTGCTCACGTACTCGACGCCGTCCGGCGACAACTGGAAATGCCCACCCTTGCGCCGATCAAGCAGGCCGCCGAACACGCTCGGCGAGTCGAACCGCGGGGCGCAGAACCAGTCCAGCGTCCCGTCCATCGCCACCAGCGCCGCGGTCTGCAGATCACCAATCAAGCCGTGGGCCTCCACCCCAGGGTACGAGTCCACCCAGCCCTCCCGTCTCACTCAGCGACCGCGCCACCACACTAACCGGCTGAAAGGCGCATAAGGCTCTTAACGTGCGCACAGGCACCACCCAGACAGGCCCGCAGAAGACCTCAGAGGTCTCCACCTGCCGCCCTCGATCACTTCACCCACTTGGTTACCTTGACCGCCATGGATTGGATGCCACCGTGGAATCACGAATGACACCTCTACCCCCCGACGGCGTCGCCGCCCTCTGGGCAACAGCCCGCTACAGTGACCGATCCCGTCGACCGAGAAGCCGCCGCCCGGGCGGCCTATCGCGCTGCCGGCCTCCCGGCACCTTCCCGATTCATCTGGTGTACGTCACTGAACGAGGCCATCGACCAGCTCGGGCACCACATCAGTTTTGGCCACACGCCGCTGGTGCGCCAGGTGCGCCGAGACGTTCTCCAACAGGCCCTCTCCTTGGCGCGGGCACCGCTGTGGCAGCAGGCATCCCGACCTGGGCCGGGATCGGAAACGCCTGGCGAGCCGAGCTGCTCTTCCTGGCGGAGCGGTAAGCAGGAGACCTGGGTCGACTTTCGCAACGCCGACCGGGCGCCGCTGCTGTTCACCGCCGCGGGATCCGACCACACCATGCCGCCGTCGGTGAACAAATCCAACGCCCACCACTACAAGGGCGAAGGCACGATCACCGACTACATCGAGTTCCCCCGGCCGATCGCACTGGACCTGCGCCGAGCCCGGCTGGGAACAGATTGCCGACACGGCACTCGACTGGGCGCTGCGGCACGCCCGGTGACGCCCGGCTGACCCACATCGGCGGGCCGGCCGTGCTGATCGAGGCGGCCGGATGGCGCCCACTCACCGACCCCAACTTCGATCCGCCCCGGACGCCGCTACTCGTTCGGCTGCGGCACGGCCTCCCGCAATCAGGCCGGCCCCGCCGTCCAGCCGTCGGCACTCGAACCGCTCGACGCGGTACTTCTCCGTCACGACCATCACGCCGACAACCTCGACGACGCGGGCCGGCAATGCTGCCATCTTCGGGCTAGCGTTGGCGCTGGTGATGCTGGGTGGGCGTGGCAGGTTTCGAACCTGCGACCCCCTCGCTTGTAAGTTCTGGGCAGCCCTCCGGTTGCATCCATCGGCGACCGGATCGCCATCGTCGGACTCGTCAAGAGCTCGTCGTGGTGCGCCGTCGTTCGTCGTCGTTGCTACAGGCGCTGCTACACGCCCGTTGATGCTCGACACCTGATCCGGTAGCTAAGGGCGCGGGCGTTCCTTGTGCCCGGCTTCTAGGAGTTGGATCATCTCGGCGATGCGTCGGGGCCGTTGCTCGGGTTGCCGTTTGGTCGCGTCGATCCATCGTAGGTAAGCGCGCCGGTAGAACTGGGCCAGCGAGTCGAAGAAGGCGCCGGCTTGCGGATGCGCCTCTAGCGCGGCGGCCACATCGTCGGCGAGGTTGTCCCGTTGGGGACCCTCCGGCTCGATGGTCACGGACGCTATGTCGCCGGCGGCCAGGCCGCAGCACCGTAGCCAGGCGGGGCCGAGGGTGAACCCGAAGCCGTCGCCCGCTGGTTCCACCACGGCACGTACACCCACGCCGTTGACGGTGCCGCGAATGTGGTGGCGGGGCTTGGCTCCCCAGACAGTGTCCGGATTGAACGGGACCGGGATCAGGACGCGGCCGCGTGTGGCCTCGGTGACCGTGGCGGTGAACTGTTGACTCTTTGCGGAGCCGTTCATCGAGGCACCTCGTGTCGGGTTCGGCAGCAGCGGGGTGGCGATGTTGCTGTCGGCCTCAGGCGAGCAGCGGTTCGAAGATGTCGCGGCCGAGCGTGACTGCCTGGTCCTGGTCGAGAACAGTGGCGGCGAGGTTGGGATGGGTAGTGATCCACGCCTGAGCGTTGGATGCGCTCGTGAAAAAGTTGATGGTGGAACAGCAGGTGTCCACGGAGCGGCCAGAGTCCCCGGTGGCCGCGTACACGATCACCGCTTCCGCCGGCTGGTACATTGCGGCACCGTTGGTGATGATCACGCGGACCGGTTCACCGGTGTGCGGATCGGCGGAGGTGACTGTCGCGTCGGTGCCGAGCATGAATGGCATGCCCAGCGCGTCGATGGCACACATCGCGTACACCTCGACATCGCCGAATGACACCACGTGCGGCGTTGGCGTCGGGGAGAACGGGTAGGCCGCGACCAGACGCCCGGCATTGTCGACGGCGACAAGGTCTTCCCGGGCAAGTTCCCGCAGCGCCGTCGCGGTGTCCAGGTCCGGCGCGTTGATGCCAGCGCGGATGTCGGCGTCAGTGGGGGCAGTCCCGGTGGCAGCGAAGTGACGCAGGATCGCCCGGTGCACCTGCCGGAGGCTGTCGGAGACCTGCTCGGCGCGGCGGGGTCGGTCAGTCCGGATCGCGTTGCCCGGCTGCGCGCAGCAATCCACCCGACCCTGCTCCGTCACGGCGGTTGCGGGTTCGGCGCCTATCGCCTGACGCAGAGCAACTCGGATGCGCTCGCCAGTGGGGAGATCCAGGCGGCAGGCCGCCGAACCCTCGCCGATGCCGCCCATCACGTCCACACCGTTGATGAGAATCGACGGCGACGGATAGTCCCCAACGACCTCGGTGACCACTGCCAGTGGCAGCCCGAGGTCGGCCAGCGCGGTGCGCAGCTCGTGCCGAGCCGGGGCGAGGTTCGGACAGTCGGGCACGGAACGAAGCTCAGCAGCCACCCGGCCCTCTGCTGCGTGATCTGCTGCTGCGGTCATCACGGACCCTCCTAGCAAGCGGCTCCCGGTGTCATCACGAACACCGCCTGGCCGTCACGGCTCTACGCGCACCAGAATGAACCTTCCAGTGCAGGGGAAGGTCAAGACGCGACGACAGGAGGTCACCGGATGCGGATCGGGGAACTCGCCGAGGCGACCGGCACCACCACCAAGACCCTGCGCTTCTACGAAGCCAGCGGCTTGCTCCCACCCCCCACCCGCACCCCCGCCGGCTACCGCGACTACGGCGACGACGCCACCGCTCGGCTCGACTTCATCCGCCGCGGGCGTGCTGCCGGCCTCACCCTCGCCCAGATCCGCGACATCCTCACCGTCCGCGACACCGGCCACGCCCCCTGCGGACACGTACGCCAACTACTCGCCGAACAGCTCGACGCCATCGACGCGCAACTCGCCGAGCTGCACGCCCTTCGGGCCACCGTCGCTCAGCTTCACGACTCCGCCGCCATCGCCGAACCCGACACCTGCCCACCCGAGCGGGTCTGCCGCTACCTATAACCGCTTCCGTAGGACGGCTCTCAGACGTTGGGTGGGGGTGAGCTTGATCCCGGTGCCGTCGTCGCGGGTGACCGTCCGATCGGCCAGGTCGACGGCGTGGCGGCCGATCCGCAGTGCGGGCGCGGCCGGGGCGGTGCCGCCGAGGCGGCGGGTGACGCGAGGTGATCCGTGGCCTGCGCGGTTGGACCAGCGTGCCGATCATCGTGCTCTCCGGCCCGCCGGCAGCGAGGACAAGGTTGCCGCGCTCGACGCGGGCGCCGACGACTACGTCACCAAGCCGTTCGGGGTGGACGCTGCTCGCCCGCATCCGGGCGGTCACCCGTGGCCCCAGCCGAATCGGGAGTGCCGGCCACCGCCGCGCACCGGATCGGCCAGCACACCGTCGACCTCGCCGACCCGGTGGTCACCCGCGACGACGGCATCGAGGTCAAGCTCACCCCCATCCAGTGGGCGATGCTGGAGAAACTGCTCCGCCACCCCGGCAAGCTGGTCAGCCAGCGCCAGCTCCTGCACGACGTATGGGGCCCGGAGTACCACAACGAGACCAACTACCTGCGTCAGTACATGGCCCAGCTGCGCCGCAAGCTCGAGACCGACCCGGTACGCCCCGCCACCTGATCACCGACCCCGGGCATGGACTACCACTACCGTCCGTGACGGCGGTAGCGTCCCCGACCGCTGGTCGGCGTACACCTGATGCTGACCCCGAAATGCGGCTCGCGGTGCAGCTTCTTCCGGCAGGTGCTCACCTCCGCCCGACTGCGACTGGGCGTCGAGGTTGACGTGACTCAGGCCGCGCGGCGTAGGTAGTAGCGCGCCGCCAAGCCCACCTGGCCACCTCCGACGACCACCACGTCACACGATGCGGGCATGCTCGCACCTCCCGCCGTCCGCCGATCATCATGACGAGCGGCCCAAGATCCCGACATGCTCGGCCGACGCAGACACTCGCCCGTCCCGGCAGGACACGGCCGGGACGAGTTAACACTGCTCCCTACCCGCGAACGGACGGTGACCCGGTCCTGGTTCCACCGGCCTATTGATGGTGTTGGTGCAACGATGGAAGACGTGGGAGCTGCGAAAACTGCTACGCCTGCTACCTCGCCTCTTGCTGGCGAGCCGATCAAGCGTGCCGACGCCGAGCGGCTCGCGGGAGTGCTGAAGGCATTCGCCGACCCGGCCCGGCTGCGACTGCTCAGTCTGATCCAGTCCGCTCCGGAGGGCGAGGCGTCCGTCAGTGACCTCACCGCGCCGCTTGGTCTCTCCCAGCCGACCGTGAGTCATCACCTTCGGATCCTCACCGAGGCCGGCCTGATCGAGCGCGACAAGCGGGGCGTCTGGGCCTACTACCGCCTCGTGCCGTCCGCGATCACGGCGATCGCCGACCTGTTGACGCCGCCCCGCAAGCGGCCGACGAAGAAGGCCCGCTGAGCGGCACTGCCGAAGGCCGGCGCCGGTGCAGGGTTCCCACCCGCAGGTCGGCAGACCCCGAAGTCGTCGAGTGGTGGCGGCGCGGTGGGTTCTGCTTTAAGCGTGAAGTGCTGGTTGGTGCGGAAGGCGGCGCCAGCCGCCACACCGCCCTCGACCAGCGGCTCGCCCACAGCGCCGATCGAACGCTTGTACGATGCGGTGGTGCGGGAAGTGGCGGGGCGCTGGTGGAACGGCATTGTGCGCCACGAGGCGCTATCGGTCGAGTGGAGGTGAGAGACCTTCACCCGTCTGCTGTCGTAGCAGCGGGCGTGAAGCTGGAGGCAGCCTGACCG
>NZ_JARXXY010000045.1:0-42947 GCF_029893845.1 Micromonospora sp. A200
CTCGGGAGGGTGTGGGAGAGTAGGACACCGCCGGACAACCATTCGATCAGGGCCACCCCTTTCAAGGGGTGGCCCTGATTGGCATATCCACCCCCGGAGTCCGTGCCGGGCGCGAGGCGTACACGAAGAAGGGCCGCGGCGTCGCGACGCCACGGCCCTTTCGCGACGGCTCAGCCGCGGGTCTGGACGCCCTCGCGGATCTGACGGAACAGGCCGGCGGCGTCGTCGACGGAGCGGTTGGGGAACATCGCCATCGCGGCGCTGCCGTGGTCCGCCCAGCCGCAGATCGCGAAGTCACCGCCGTCCCCGCTGGTGGTGCCGCACTTCATCACCCCGCCCAGCTTGCCGGCGGGCACCTCGCGCAGGCCGGCCACCCGGCCGGTCTCGTCGGCCATCAGCCCGAAGAGGCTGTCCAGGTCGCGTTCCGGCTGCCACAGCAGCGTCTTGCCACCGAAGAGCAGCACCGCGCGGGTCTCGTCCGCCGGATCCCGGTAGACGGTGCCGAAGCTGGCGTCCAGGTCGATGTCCGCGGCGAACCCGCTGCGCAGGTAGTCCGCCGTGCTGCGGGCCCGCTCCGAGTCGTCCCGGGTCAGCCCGGCGACCTGGTCCGGGGCACTCAGCCGGGTGTCCTTCTGCTGCGCCACCCGCCAGCCGGCGGTGCCGAGGGCGGCGGCGCCGGCCAGGCCGACGGCGAGCGCCACGGCCAGGACGATCCGCCGACGGCGGGAGGCCGGCGCCCGGCGGATCGGGTCGCTCGCCGGGTCCCGGTGGCTCAGCTGGATCGGCTCGTCGGTCAGATCGACCGGGTCGGGCCCCTCGGCGAGCTGACGCTCGGTGAGATGTGCGTCGGACATGTCCGCCACCGTACGCGAATGACAGGTGGCGCACGTCGGGTCCGCGGAAGCGCTCCGTAGACTTTCAGGGTGACCGAGAGACTGGATGCCCGACGCCCCGACGCCCCGACCCTTGCCGGCCAGTACCAGCCCGGCGAGGTAGAGCAGCGACGGTACGAGCAGTGGGTAGCCGCCGGCCACTTCCGGGCGTCGGCGCAGAGCGACAAGCCGCCCTTCACCATCGTCATCCCGCCACCGAACGTCACCGGCTCCCTGCACATGGGCCACGCGTTCGAGCACACGTTGATGGACGCCCTGAACCGGCGCAAGCGGATGCAGGGGTACGAGGCGCTGTGGCTGCCCGGCATGGACCACGCCGGCATCGCCACCCAGAACCTGGTCGAGCGGCAGCTCGCCGGCGAGGGGCTGTCCCGGCACGACCTGGGCCGGGAGAAGTTCGTCGAGCGGGTCTGGCAGTGGAAGGCCGAGTCCGGCGGGGCCATCCTCGGCCAGATGCGCCGCCTCGGTGACGCGGTCGACTGGGACCGTGAGCGTTTCACCATGGACGAGGGCCTGTCCCGGGCCGTGCAGACCATGTTCAAGAAGCTCTTCGACGACGGCCTCATCTACCGGGCCAACCGGATCATCAACTGGTGCCCGCGCTGCCTGACCGCGCTCTCCGACATCGAGGTGGAGCACACCGACGACGAGGGCGAGCTCATCTCGATCCGGTACAGCGACGAGGTGGTGGTGGCGACCACCCGGGCCGAGACGATGCTCGGTGACACCGCGGTGGCCGTGCACCCCGACGACGCCCGCTACCAGCACCTCATCGGCACCGAGGTGGCCGTGCCGCTGACCGACCGGCGGATCCCGATCGTCGCCGACGAGCACGTCGACCCGAGCTTCGGCACCGGCATGGTGAAGGTGACCCCGGCGCACGACCCCAACGACTTCGAGATCGGCCAGCGGCACGACCTGCCCGCGCTGACGATCATGGACGAGCGCGGTGTCATCACCGCCCACGGCCCGTTCCAGGGCCTGGACCGGTACGAGGCCCGCCCGGCGATCGTGGCCGCGCTGCGCGAGCAGGGCCGGATCGTCGCCGAGAAGCGGCCGTACGTGCACGCGGTGGGGCACTGTTCCCGCTGCAAGACCACCGTCGAGCCCCGGCTGTCGTTGCAGTGGTTCGTCAACACCGCCCCGCTGGCCAAGGCCGCCGGGGATGCGGTGCGGGACGGCCGGGTGAAGATCGAGCCCGCCGAGCTGGCCAAGCGCTACTTCGCCTGGGTCGACAACATGCACGACTGGTGCATCTCGCGGCAGCTCTGGTGGGGCCACCGCATCCCGGTCTGGTACGGCCCGGCCGGCGAGATCGTCTGCGTCGGCCCGGACGAGCAGCCGCCCACCGGCGAGGGCTGGCACCAGGACGAGGACGTCCTGGACACCTGGTTCTCCAGCGGCCTGTGGCCGTTCTCCACCCTGGGCTGGCCGGAGCAGACCCCGGACCTGGCGAAGTTCTACCCGACCAGCGTCCTGGTGACCGGCTACGACATCCTCTTCTTCTGGGTCGCCCGGATGATGATGTTCGGCCTGTACGCGATGGACGGCCGGCAGCCGTTCGACGTGGTCGCCCTGCACGGCATGGTCCGCGACGAGCACGGCAAGAAGATGTCCAAGTCGTTCGGCAACGTCGTCGACCCGCTGGACTGGATCGACCGCTTCGGCGCCGACGCCACCCGGTTCACCCTGGCCCGGGGCGCCAACCCCGGCCAGGACGTGCCGGTGAGCGAGGAGTGGTGCCAGGGCTCGCGGAACTTCTGCAACAAGCTCTGGAACGCCACCCGGTTCGCGCTGATGAACGGCGCGCACACCGAGGGGGAGCTGCCGCCCGCCGCCGAGCTGTCGACGGTCGACCGGTGGATCCTGTCCCGGCTGGCGCACGTCACCGCCGAGGTGGACGACCAGTTCGAGGCGTACGAGTTCGCGAAGGTCTGCGACCTGCTGTACCACTTCGCCTGGGACGACGTCTGCGACTGGTACGTCGAGCTGAGCAAGCCGGTGCTCGCCGAGGGCGGGCCGGCGGCCGAGGCCACCCGACGGGTCCTCGGGCACGTGCTGGACCAGCTGCTGCGGCTGCTGCACCCGGTCATCCCGTTCGTCACCGAGGAGCTGTGGATCGCGCTCACCGGCGGCGAGACGGTGATGACGGCCGCCTGGCCGGTGGCCGACCGTACCCGGATCGACGACGCCGCGGAGGGCGAGGTCGGCACCGTTCAGCGGGTGGTGACCGAGATCCGGCGGTTCCGCTCCGACCAGGGGCTGCGCCCGACCCAGCGGGTCGCGGCCCGGCTCGACGGCCTGGCCGTGGCCGGGATCGCGGCGCACGAGCCGCTGATCCGCTCGCTGGTCCGGCTCGACGCCCCCGCCGGCGACTTCCAGGCCAGCGCCACCCTCGCCATGCCCGGCGAGGTCAGCGTCGAGCTGGACACCCGCGGCTCGATCGACGTGGCGGCCGAGCGGGCCCGGTTGACCAAGGACCGCGCGGCGGCCGAGAAGGAGGTCGCGCAGGCCCGGGCGAAGCTCGACAACCCGGCCTTCGTCGGCAAGGCCCCCGAACCGGTGGTCGCCAAGATCCGTGACCGGCTGGCGGTGGCCGAGGCGGACCTGACCCGGATCGACGCCGCCCTGGAGGCGCTTCCCTCGTGACCGACCGCACCGATCCCACCGAGTTCACCGACGTCGACGCCGAGCTGGCCGGGCGGGGCTTCACCCGCATGGTCTTCGAGCTGGACCGCATCGAGTCCCTGCTCGACCTGCTCGGCAGCCCGCAGCGGGCGTACCCGTCGATCCACCTGACCGGGACCAACGGCAAGACCTCCACGGCCCGGATGATCGACTCGCTGTTGCGCGCCTTCGGCCTGCACACCGGCCGCTACACCAGCCCGCACCTGGAGACGGTGCGGGAGCGGATCGCCCTGGACGGGGAGCCGGTCAGCGAGGAACGCTTCGTCGCCACGTACCGCGAGGTGAAGCCGCTGGCCGAGCTGGTCGACCAGCGCTCGTCGGAGCCGCTGACCTACTTCGACATGACCACCGCGCTGGCCTTCGCCACCTTCGCCGACGCGCCCGTCGACGTCGCGGTGGTCGAGGTGGGGCTCGGCGGGGCCGAGGACGCCACCAACGTGCTCCAGGCCGGGGTGGCCGTGCTGACCCCGATCGGGCTGGATCACACCGAGTGGCTGGGCGACACCCTGGAGGACATCGCCCTGCACAAGGCCGGGATCATCCACCCCGGCGCCACGGTGATCTGCGCCGCGCAGGACGACGAGGCGGCCCGCCCGATCCTGGCGCGCTGCGTCGAGGTCGGCGCGACCGTCGCCCGGGAGGGCACCGAGTTCGGGGTGCTGCGCCGGGCCGTCGCCGTCGGCGGGCAGGTGCTCACCATCCAGGGCCTCGGCGGCGTGTACGAGGAGGTGTTCATCCCGCTGCACGGCGCGCACCAGGCGCAGAACGCGGCGGTGGCGCTCGCCGCCGTCGAGGCGTTCCTGGGGGCTGGCACGAACCGGCAGCTCGACGTGGAGGCCGTCCGGGAGGGCTTCGCCACTACCAGCTCGCCGGGCCGGCTGGAGAAGGTGCGTACCGCCCCGACGATCCTGCTGGACGGGGCGCACAACCCGCACGGGATGACCGCCACGGTCACCGCGTTGCAGGAGGAGTTCGCGTTCAGCAAGCTGGTCGGCGTGCTCGCCGTGCTGGCCGACAAGGACGCGGGCAGCCTGCTGGAGCTGCTGGAGCCGGTGCTCGACACGGTGGTGGTGACCCGCAACAGCTCGCCCCGGGCGATGCCGGCCGACGAGCTGGCCGCGCTGGCCCGCGAGGTGTTCGGGCCGGATCGGGTGGAGGTCGCCGACGAGATGCCGGACGCCATCGAGGCGGCCGTCGCCGAGGCCGAGTCCGACGTGCCCGGTGAGCTGGCCGGGGTCGGGGTGCTGGTCACCGGCTCGGTGGTGACCGTGGCCGACGCCCGACGGCTGCTCAAGCGATGAGCGCCCCCGACGAGGACCGCCGCGACCCGGTCGCCGACCCGGTCGCCGACCCGGCCGCGCCGGGGGAGCGGCGCTCCGGGCTGCGCAACCCCGACAAGGCGGTGCGCGGCCTGGGCGCCGGGACGCTGGCCCTGGAAGCGCTGGTGCTGCTGCTCGCCATCCAGCCCATCCGGGTGGTCGGCGGCGACCTGAGCGGGGCGGCCATCGCGGCGATCGTGGCGCTGGCCGTCGTCTGCGTGGTGCTGGCCGGCCGGATGGGGCGGCCTTGGGCCTGGCCGGCCGGCACGGTGGTGCAGGGCCTGCTGCTGCTCTCCGGGCTGCTGCACTGGTCGCTGCTGGCGCTGGGGATCATCTTCGGGCTGGTCTGGGCGTACGCCCTGCACGTCCGCCGGGTCATCCTCGGCTGAGCCGGACGTCAGGCCTCGGCGCGCTCCCGCCACTGGGTGAGCGCGATGCCGTGCCCGTCCGGGTCGCGGAAGGCGGCCGCCCAGACCTCCAGCTTGGTGCCCCGGTTGACCACCCGGGGCGCGTAGGTGAACTTCACCCCGGAGTCCTTCAGCCGCCGGTAGGCCGCGTCGATGTCGTCCACCTCCAGGTTGACGTGCACCAGCCGGCGGCTGATCGGGGCGGCGCCGGTGACCTCGCGCAGCACCAGGCGGGTGGCGCCGGAGGCGAGCACCGCGTTGCCGGAGCCCCGGTCGATCTCGCCGAAGCCCAGCGACCGGTAGAAGTCCAGCGACCGGGACAGGTCGGTGACCAGCAGGGTCAGCCCGACCCCGCTGATCGGAGCGCCCTGGTCGACCGGGTCCGCCGCCGGGTCGTACCCGAAGATCGCCTCGTCCAGCTCGTCCGGGTCGATCCGGTCCCGGGGCTCCGGGTCGTCCAGCGGCACGTCCACCGGGTCGACCACCGGGGCGTCGAAGCGCTCGTCCACCGGCGGGCGGGGGGACGGGGTGGTGGCCGCCCGGCGCGGCAGCCCGCCGGCCGGCGGCGGCTCGACCAGGGTGCCCTCGAGCACGACCGGACCGCCGGGGCGCTGGTGCACCACCACCGGTTCACGCTCGTCGGGCAGCACCACCGGCTCGGGCCGCAGCGGGTCGGCCGGGGGTGGGTCGCGGAACTCTTCGCGCAGGTCGTCGTGGAAGTCGTCGTCGGGCGTACGGCCGGCCCACGGCGGGGCCTCCTGGACGATGAGCACCTCGTCGACCGGCTCGGCGTCGGCGTACTCGGGTGGCAGGTCGGCGGCGGCGGCGTTCTCCGCGTGGGTGGGCACCTCGTCCCAGAGCACCCGGACGTGCCGCTGGTCGTCCAGGGCGACCCGGATCGGCAGCGTCTGCCCCAGCGAGGGCCACTTGGACACCGGCACCCGCGGCTCGATGATCTTCTTGGAGCGGGGCGGCAGGCCCGGCGCGTCGATCACCAGTTGCAGCTCGCAGCGGCCGAAGGCGTACTGGGTGGGTGGCTCGGAGGCGCTGTGCACGTGCCCGACGCCGATCACCCAAGTGCGCCCGCCGCCGCGGACGGTGGCCAGGGCGATCGCCAGCACCAGCAGGGCCACGCCGAGGGCCACGATCGACCAGCTGGTCATGCCCAGCCCGAACAGGACCACGAACGTCGCCACGGTGCCGAGGACCGCGGCGATGAGCTTGCGTACCGGCGCGATGGTGCGGTTCCCGCCATTCGCCACAGTGGACCTCCCAGGGGTCAGGACCAGGCTAGGCGGGATGGGCGACCGCTGGAAAGAGCAGCCGCCGCGCCGACGCCGGGACCGGGTCGCTAGGCTGACCGTACCCAGCCCGGCCGTCTTCCGCGCACAGGAGGAACCCAGCGTGTCCAGCAGCAGCCCGGATGAGCGCACGCTCGTACTGATCAAGCCCGACGCGGTCCGCCGCGGCCTGGTGGGCGAGATCATCTCCCGCTTCGAGCGCAAGGGCCTGCGGATCGACGCCATGGTGACGCGGACGATGGACGCCGCACTGGCCGACCAGCACTACGCCGAGCATGTCGACAAGGCGTTCTACCCGCCGCTCAAGGACTTCATGACCAGCGGCCCGCTGGTCGCCCTGATCCTCTCCGGCGACCAGGTGATCGACGTGGTGCGCGGCCTGGTCGGCGCCACCGACGGCCGTCGGGCCGTCGCCGGCACCATCCGCGGCGACCTCTCCCTGTCCAACCGGGAGAACCTGGTGCACGCCTCGGACTCCATCGACAGCGCCAAGCGCGAGATCGGCCTCTGGTTCCCCGAGCTGAGCTGAACCGCCACGGCCGACCGGCGGGTTCAGCCGGTGACCGAGGCGGTGGGCCGTGGCGCGAGCGCGTCCAGTTCCTTGACGGTCCGCTCCGCCATGGCCAGCGCCCGGCTGCGGGCCTCCGCCGTCGTCTTCCGCCCCTCGCCGGGGCGGCCGGGGCGGGCGCAGAGCACGGACGCCTCGATGAGGTACCCGCGGTGGCGGATGATCACCCGGGCGTGCCCGAGCAGGGGATACGTGCCGCCCGCGTCGAGTTCGTCGGCGTCGATGCTGATGGTGGCCACCGCTGCGGTGCCGCCGCCGACCTTCGCCGCGCCACTGGCGGACCGGTACCCGATCGCACCGGGGCTGGGCACATCGACCCGGTGCACGGAACCCCCGGTGCACTTCTGCGCCCGCA
Organism: Micromonospora sp. A200; assembly: GCF_029893845.1. Lineage (NCBI taxonomy): Bacteria > Bacillati > Actinomycetota > Actinomycetes > Micromonosporales > Micromonosporaceae > Micromonospora > Micromonospora sp. A200. Next base: position 7,532 of record NZ_JARXXY010000045.1, read on the forward strand.
GCGCGTCGAAGTAGCGCTCCGGCCCGCCCCTGGAGCCCGACCGGACCGCGGCTACGCGCAGTTCGCCGAGGGCCTCGGCCCGCTGCCCCCCGGAGCGGTACGCCGCCGGTCGGGTCTTGGCGACGAGGAGAAGAAGGACCTGACGTCGACCGGGGTGCCGTAACCGCCGTTGAGCGGTCGCGGCGTGTCGCACAGCGCCATCTGCACCACGGAAGTGGAGTCGGGCCGGTACACGGGCGCGGTCACCTCCTTGACCGTGCCCAGCCCGGCCGCGGCGCGGCGGACCGCCGCGGCGAGCGCCTCGCCGTCGTGTTCCGGGGCCGGCTCCGCCGAGCGGCTCGGGGACGGGCTGGCGGTGGCCGTCGCCGTGGACGACCCGCTCGGGCCGCAGCCGGCGAGCAGGAGAGCCGCCACCAGGGCTGCAGAGATCGATCGGGAACGCACGCGCATCCTCCCCCGTCGGCGTGTCCGCAAGCGACTCTAGGACATTCCGGCGGGGGAGGACGGCCCCGTGTGGCGGTGGGTCAGACCTCCAGCGGCGGCTGCGCCTGGGTGGTCACCGCGATCCGGTTCCACACGTTGATGGTGGCGATCGCCATCACCAGGTCGGCCAGTTCCTTCTCCGACCAGAGCTTCGCCGCGGCGTCCCACACCTCGTCGGGTACGCCGTGCTCGCCGAGCCGGGTGACGGCGTCGGTGAGCGCCAGCGCGGTGCGCTCCCGCTCGTCGAAGAAGGGCGCCTCCCGCCAGGCCGCCACCGCGAAGAGCCGCCGGCTCGACTCGCCGGCGTCCAGCGCGTCCCGGCTGTGCATGTCCACGCAGAACGAGCAGCCGTTCAGCATCGACGCGCGCAGCTTCACCAGCTCCAGCGTCCGGTGGTCGACGTTCGCCCGGACGTACTTCTCCAGGCCCAGCACCGCCTGGTACGCCTCCGGCGCGACCTGGCCCATGTCCATCCGACTCATTGCGGCCTCCCTGTGTTCCGTCGGTTGCACGGACACGACGGGACTGCGGCCGGGGGCGTGACGGCGGCGGGCTGTGACGGTGGTCATGGCAGCTGCCCCGGCGCCGTCGGGGGGATGACGATTACTCGGCGGCGATCTCCCCCGCCGGTCGAGTATCCTTGGCGACCGTAAGGCGATGACCCGGCCATCACCGGCGAGCCTCCGGAAGAACAGCCGGGTGACCGGCCCAGTAGAACCGGACGGGTCCGGCCCGTCACAGCCGGCCAACGAGCGGGCGGTCGCACCTCGACCGCCAAGCGGGGTGGTACCGCGGGCCGCTCGGGCACGCCGTCGAGGCGTACCCGGAAGGCTCGTCCTCGCAGACCACAGATGAGTGAGCTGCGCGAGGAGAGCGACCCCCGATGGCCTATCCGATGCACGACCCGACCGCCGCCGGTGTCCCGGCGAGCCCGGACCTGCCCGCGGTCGAGCGCCGGGTCCTGGAGCACTGGACGGCCGACAAGACCTTCGAGGCCAGCGTCGAGGCCCGTCCGGCCGGCACCGACGGCAAGAACGAGTACGTCTTCTACGACGGCCCGCCGTTCGCCAACGGCCTGCCGCACTACGGCCACCTGTTCACCGGGTACGTCAAGGACGTGGTGCCGCGCTACCAGACCATGCGCGGCCGGCACGTCGAGCGGCGCTTCGGCTGGGACTGCCACGGCCTGCCCGCCGAGGTGGTGGCCGAGAAGCAGCTCGGCATCACCAGCAAGGCGGAGATCATCGACCTCGGCGTGGCCCGGTTCAACGAGGCCTGCCGCACCTCGGTGCTGGAGTTCACCCAGGACTGGGAGCGGTACGTCACCCGGCAGGCCCGCTGGGTCGACTTCGCCAACGACTACAAGACCCTCGACCTGGACTACATGGAAAGCGTCATGTGGGCCTTCAAGACCCTGCACGACAAGGGTCTGGTCTACGAGGGTTTCCGGGTGCTGGCGTACTGCTGGCGCTGCGAGACGCCGCTGTCGAACACCGAGACCCGGATGGACGACGTCTACCGGGACCGGCACGACCCGACCCTCTCGGTCTGGTTCGGGCTGACCCCGGACGAGTCCGCCCCCGAGCTGGTGCGCGGGCCGGTCCGGCTCGGCGTCTGGACCACCACGCCGTGGACCCTGCCGTCCAACCTGGCGCTCGCCGTCGGCCCGGACATCGAGTACGCGGTGCTGGAGCGCGACGGGGACCGCTACGTCGTGGGCGCCGCGCGGCTGGCCGCGTACGCCAAGGAGCTGGAGGGTTACCAGCAGGTCGGCACGGTGTACGGCCGGGACCTGGTCGGGCGCCGGTACGTCCCGCTCTACGACTTCCTGGTCGAGCAGGCCGGGGAGAACGCGTACCAGGTGCTCGGGGCGGACTTCGTCACCACCGAGGACGGCACCGGGATCGTCCACCTGGCCCCGGCCTTCGGCGAGGACGACCAGAACGTCTGCAACGCCGCCGGCATCCCGACCGTCGTCACGGTGGACGACCACACCCGGTTCACCGCGCTGGTGCCGCCGTACCAGGGCGAGCAGGTGTTCGACGTCAACAAGCCGGTGATCCGCGAACTCAAGGACCGGGGGGTGGTGCTCAAGCAGGACACGTACACCCACTCGTACCCGCACTGCTGGCGCTGCGACACCCCGCTGGTCTACAAGGCGGTGTCGTCGTGGTTCGTCGCGGTGACCAAGTTCAAGGACCGGATGGTCGAGCTCAACCAGCAGATCAACTGGACGCCGGGGCACATCAAGGACGGCTCGTTCGGCAAGTGGCTGGCCAACGCCCGCGACTGGTCGATCAGCCGGAACCGGTTCTGGGGCTCGCCGATCCCGGCGTGGAAGTCCGACGACCCGAACTACCCGCGGCTGGACGTGTACGGCTCGCTGGCCGACATCGAGCGGGACTTCGGCGTACGCCTGACCGACCTGCACCGGCCGGCGGTGGACGAGCTGGTCCGCCCGAACCCGGACGACCCGACCGGGAAGTCCATGATGCGCCGGGTGCCGGAGGTGCTGGACTGCTGGTTCGAGTCCGGCTCGATGCCGTTCGCCCAGGTGCACTACCCGTTCGAGAACGCGGACTGGTTCGAGCACCACTACCCGGGCGACTTCATCGTCGAGTACATCGGGCAGACCCGCGGCTGGTTCTACACGATGCACGTGCTGGCCACCGCGCTGTTCGACCGGCCGGCGTTCCGCAACTGCCTCAGCCACGGCATCCTGCTCGGCTCGGACGGGCGCAAGATGTCCAAGAGCCTGCGCAACTACCCGGACGTCTACCACGTCTTCGACGCGTACGGCTCGGACGCGATGCGCTGGATGCTGATGTCCTCGCCGGTGCTGCGCGGCGGTGACATGCCGGTCACCGAGGCGGGCATCCGGGACGCCGTCCGGCAGGTGCTGCTGCCGCTGTGGAACGTCTGGTACTTCTTCTCGCTCTACGCCAACGCCGACGGGTACACCGCGAAGCGGCGGGTGGACTCCACCCACCTGCTCGACCGGTACGTGCTGGCGAAGACGAACGAGCTGGTCGAGACGGTCGGCGCGCAGATGGAGGCGTATGACATCTCCGGCGCCTGCGCCACCGTCCGGTCCTACCTGGACGCGCTGACCAACTGGTACGTGCGTCGCTCCCGGGACCGGTTCTGGTCGGGTGACGCCGAGGCGTTCGACACCCTGTGGACGGTGCTGGAGACGCTCTGCCGGGTGGTGGCGCCGCTGGCGCCGCTGACCGCCGAGGAGATCTGGCGTGGCCTCACCGGCGAGCGGTCGGTGCACCTGACCGACTGGCCGTCGGCGCAGGAGTTCCCGGCCGACCACGAGCTGGTGTCCGCGATGGACAACGTGCGCGCGGTCGCCTCGGCGGCGCTGTCGCTGCGCAAGGCCAAGGGCCTGCGGGTGCGGCTGCCGCTGTCGAAGCTGACCGTGGCCTCCCCGGTCGCGGAGAAGCTGCGGCCCTTCGCCGACCTGGTCGCCGACGAGGTCAACGTGAAGGAGGTCGCCTTCTCCGACGAGGTGTCCGCGTACTGCCAGCAGGTGCTGACCGTGGTGCCGCGCGCGCTCGGCCCCCGGGTCGGCAAGGCGGTGCAGCAGGTGATCAAGGCGGTCAAGGCGGGGGAGTGGGAGCTGGTCGACGGCGCCCCGGTCGCCGCCGGCGTCACCCTGGCCGAGGGCGAGTACGAGCTGCGGCTGGTCGCCGCCGACGCCGAGCACTCCGCGCCGCTGCCCGGCGGGGAGGGCGTGGTCGTGCTGGACACCGAGGTCACCCCGGAGCTGGCCGCCGAGGGCCTGGCCCGGGACGTGGTCCGGGTCGTGCAGCAGGCCCGCCGGGACGCCGACCTGGACGTCTCGGACCGGATCGTGGTGTCGGTGTCGGCCTCCGCCGAGGTACGCGCGGCGGTGTCGGCGTACACCGACTTCGTGGCCCGGGAGGTGCTGGCCGACACGGTCGACTTCGCCGAGGGCGTCGACGGCTTCGCCGGCGAGGTCGGCGAGGGCGAGCGCGTGACGGTGGCCGTCCGCCGGGTATGAGGTAGTGCGGCGGCGGTCCGGCGGTGTTCCGCCGGGCCGCCGCCACCGGCTCCGCCCGCGCCCCGACAGGCCCGCTCACCAGCCGGCCGGCCCGCCACCCGCGCGGGGCCCCGTGCATCCGTCCGCTACCGTGACACCGCCTGTTCACGTACGACCGCCGGAGGACCAGTGCCCCTGCTCTACACCATCGGCAAGCTCACCGTGGCGCCCGCGCTCCGGTTGGCCTTCCGTCCGACCGTGGAGGGGTTGGAGCACATCCCGGAAACCGGTGGTGCGATCTTCGCGGGCAACCACCTCTCGGTCGCCGACGAGCTCTTCCTCGGCACCGTGGTCCCGCGGCACCTGGCCTTCTGGGCCAAGTCGGAGTACTTCAAGGGCACCGGGCCCAAGGGCGCCTTCTCCAAGTTCGTGCTCACCGGCCTGGGCGCCATCCCGGTCGAGCGGGCCGGCGGCCGGGCGGCGCTGACGGCGTTCGACGCCGCCATCCCCGCGTTGCAGGGTGGCGACCTGGTCGCGGTCTACCCGGAGGGAACCCGCTCGCCCGACGGGCGGCTCTACCGGGGGCGTACCGGCACGGTCCGGCTGGCGGTGGCGGCCGGCGTGCCGATCATCCCGGTCGGCATGATCGGCACGGACAAGGCCCAGCCGATCGGCGCCCGGGTACCCCGGCCCGGCCGCGCGAAGATCACCGTACGGTTCGGCAAGCCGCTGGACTTCACCGGCCGGTCCGACGACCGGACCTCGCTGCGGGCGATGACCGACGAGCTGATGGCCGAGATCCAGAAGCTCACCGGCCAGGAGTACGTGCCGCGCTACGCCCCGCCACGCGCCCACCCGCCGCTGGCCGGGGAGCCCGGCGCCGTCTGACGCCCAGGCGCCTGCGCGGGCGCTGCCCGGCCGGCGACAACTCCCCGGCGAACCTCAGGGCTGCGCCGGCGCCGGGGTGACGATCTGTTCCCGCAGGGTGTCCAGCAGGCGGGCGCTGTCGTCGACGGAGAGCCGGGTGAAGACGGCGGTGGTGATGCTGCCGTAGTCGACCGAGGTGCAGACCACCACGTCGGCGCCGTCCGACCGGCCGGTGGCGCACCGCTCGTACCGGCCGCGCACCCCGGTCTCGACCGCCTGGGGGGCGGCGAGCCGGTAGGTCTCGGTCAGCCGGGTCATCTCGTCGTCCGCGTCGGACTCCGGGTTGAACCGGAAGCCGGTGCCGCCGAACACGGTGACCCGCTTGCCGTCGCCGGTGCCGTAGACCCCGGCGAAGACATCCTCGGAGAGCAGGTTCGCCGCGCGTACCTCGGCCTTGAGCCGCTTGGCGGTGGCCTGGCTGCCGGCGTCCTGCCGCAGCGTCAGGTCGGCCACCTGGCCGGGCAGCGCGGCGTCGGCCGGGTACTGCTCCCACATCGGCTTGCCGAACCAGGCCGGGCAGCCGCAGCAGCAGACCAGGCTCAGCAGCAGCACCCAGGGCCAGCGCCGACGACGCGGGACCGGCACCGGGACGTACCCGCGGGGCGCCTCCCACCCCGGTGGCGGGGTGACCGTCTTCGGCCGGCGACCCCGGCGCTGCTTCGGTGGCGGGGCCGGCGCGGGCGGCGGGGGAGGTGGCGGTCCCGGCCGGGGCGGGGCGGCCGGCGGCGGCGACACCGGGTGCGCGGCGGGCGGCGGGTACGGGCGGGACGGCGGTGGCGCGGCCTCGTAGGGCCGGGTGGCCGGCGGCGTTGCCCCGTAGGGCCGGGTGAGCGGGGGCGCGGGGTAGGGCAGGGTCGGCGGGAGCGCGGGGAGATGGTGGTGGTGCTCCAGCTCCCAGGAGCCGGTGTCCGCGCCGGCCCACGGGTCCACCGGGGTGCGGTGCTCGGGCAGCTCGACCGGGGTGGGCGGGACGGGCGTGGGCTCCGCCGACTCGCCCCAGACGCGGCGGCGGGGCGGCGGGGGCGGGACCGCCGCCGAACCGGTCCAGCGCGGCGCGGGCGGCTCCGGTTCGACCCGGGTCGGTTCCGGGGTGGCGGGGGCGCCGGTTTCGACACGCGTGGGGTCCGGGGTGGCGGGGGCGCCGGTTTCGACCGGCGTGGGGTCCGGGGTGGCGGGGGCCCGGGTGTCGACCCGCGTGGGCTCCGGGGTGGCGGGCGGGTCATCGCTGCCGGTGGGCGGCGGACCGGTGTCGACCCGGGTGGGCGGGACGTCGTCGACGGGTTCCGCCGGTGGGGCGGCCTCGGCCGGGGCGGACTCCGGGTCGTCGGGCGTCCGGCCCTCGACTGGTGGGGCGGGTGAGGTCGGCGCGGTGGGCTCGTCCGGGGACGCGGGGGCCGGCTCGGCCGCCGTCCGCTCCGGGTCGCCCGGGGCGGTGGCCCGGTCGACGGGCAGCTCACGGGTGCCCTCCGGGCCCGTGCGGGGCCCGGCGTCGGCGGGTACGGGCGAGGGGGTCGGCTCCTCGGCGACGGCCGGCTCCCGGCCGACGTCGGTGACCGGGGGGCTCCCGTCGGCCGGCCGGTCCGCCCCCGGCTGCGGCTGCGGCATCGCGGCAATCTCCTCTCGCGCCGGTTGCGAGGTTAGTACCGGCATGCCACCAGCGACGAACCCGTCCACCGTCGGTCGCCCTCGGGCGACGCCGGGTGAGGGTGTCGTAACGGGTCAGACCGAGCCGGGCGTTCCGGCGGGGGGTGTTGACCTGGGCGGGGCAGGGGGGTGCGCTCCGGGTGGGTTCCGTCGGGGGGTGGCGGACGGTGCGGCGCGGTGGACGGCCGACGAGCGCGTACCCTTGGGCATCATGAGTGCCCCGTCCACGACGCCGCGCCCCGCCGCGGCCAATTCCGTCTGGCCCCAGCTGGAGCCGCTGCTGCCCCAGGTGACCAAGCCCATCCAGTACGTCGGTGGCGAGTTGGGCGCGGTGGTCAAGGACTGGGACGCGGCCACCGTGCGCTGGGCGCTGATGTATCCCGACGCGTACGAGGTCGGCCTGCCCAACCAGGGCGTGCAGATCCTCTACGAGGTGCTCAACGAGCTGCCCGACGTGCTCGCCGAGCGCACCTACGCGGTCTGGCCGGACCTGGAGAAGCTGATGCGCGCCCACGGCGTGCCGCAGTTCACCGTCGACGCGCACCGCTCGGTGCGCGACTTCGACGTGTTCGGCGTCTCGTTCTCCACCGAGCTGGGCTACACCAACCTGCTCACCGCGATCGACCTGGCCGGCATCCCGCTGCTCGCCGCCGACCGCACCGACGCCGACCCGGTGATCCTGGCCGGCGGGCACGCCGCGTTCAACCCGGAGCCGATCGCCGACTTCGTCGACGCCGCCGTGCTGGGTGACGGCGAGGAGGCGGTCCTGGAGATCACCACGATCGTCCGGGAGTGGAAGGCCGAGGGCTCCCCGGGCGGGCGCGACGAGCTGCTGCTGCGGCTGGCCCGCACCGAGAGCGTCTACGTGCCGCGCTTCTACGACGTGGACTACCTGCCCGACGGCCGGATCCAGCGGGTCGTGCCGAACCGGGCGGACGTGCCGTTCCGGGTACACAAGCGCACGACGATGGACCTGGACGCCTGGCCGTACCCGAAGAAGCCCCTCGTGCCGCTCGCCGAGACCGTGCACGAGCGGTACGCGGTGGAGATCTTCCGGGGCTGCACCCGGGGCTGCCGGTTCTGCCAGGCCGGCATGATCACCCGCCCGGTGCGGGAGCGCTCGATCACCACCGTCGGCCAGATGGTCCGCGACGGGCTGGAGTTCTCCGGCTTCCACGAGGTGGGCCTGCTGTCGCTCTCCTCCGCCGACCACTCCGAGATCGGCGACATGTGCTCGGGCCTCGCGCAGCAGTACGAGGGCACCAACGTGTCCCTGTCGCTGCCGTCGACTCGGGTAGACGCGTTCAACATCGACCTGGCCCAGGAGCTGTCGCGCAACGGCCGGCGTACCGGCCTGACCTTCGCCCCGGAGGGCGGCTCGGAGCGGATCCGCAAGGTCATCAACAAGATGGTGTCGAAGGAAGACCTGATCCGCACCGTCGTCACCACGTACACCAACGGCTGGCGGCAGGTGAAGCTGTACTTCATGTGCGGCCTGCCCACCGAGACCGACGACGATGTCCTCGAGATCGCCGACATGGCGCACGAGGTCATCAAGGCCGGCCGGGCCGCCACCGGTTCCAAGGACATCCGCTGCACCGTCTCCATCGGCGGCTTCGTGCCGAAGCCGCACACCCCGTTCCAGTGGGCGCCGATGGAGCGTCCCGAGGTGATCGACCACCGGCTCAAGATCCTCAAGCAGGCGATCAACTCGGACCGCTCGCTGGGCCGGGCGATCGGCTACCGCTACCACGACGGTGAGCCGTCGCTGATCGAGGGCCTGCTCAGCCGCGGTGACCGCCGGGTCGGCGCGGTGATCCGCAAGGTCTGGGAGAACGGCGGCCGGTTCGACGGCTGGAGCGAGCACTTCTCGTACCAGCGCTGGGTGGACGCCGCCGCCGAGGCGCTGCCGACGTTCGGCGTGGACCTCGACTGGTACACCACCCGGGAGCGCGACCAGCTGGAGGTCCTGCCCTGGGACCACCTCGACTCCGGCCTGGACAAGGACTGGCTCTGGCAGGACTGGCAGGACTCGCTGTCCGAGTACGAGCAGGACGACTGCCGCTGGACCCCGTGCTTCGACTGCGGCGTCTGCCCGTCGATGGACACCGAGATCCAGATCGGCCCCACCGGCCGTAAGCTGCTCCCGCTCACCCCGGTCAACGGCCTGAAGGTCCCCACCGGCGCCCAGCAGTGACCGTACCGGGGCGGGTGCGCCGCGCGTGGGCGCGCCACCCGCCCCGCCCCGGCGATCATGAAGTTATTGTCACCGGCATCCGTGGCACCTTCATGACCGACCGGTCCTGACACCGAGGAGCACGACGATCAGCAGGAAACCACAGCCGGAGGGCGGGCAGGCGCCGGTCGTCCAGCGCGTCCGGATCCGGTACGCCAAGCGCGGCCCGCTCCGGTTCACCTCGCACCGGGACTTCGCCCGGGCCTTCGAGCGCGCGCTGCGCCGGGCCGGCGTCCCGATCGCCTTCTCCCAGGGCTTCACGCCGCACCCCAAGATCTCCTACGCCAGCGCGGCCCCCACCGGTGTGGCGAGCGAGGCGGAGTACCTCGAGATCGGCCTACGCGAGCCGGTCGACCCGGAGCAGCTGCGCGACGCGCTGGACGCCGCGCTCTCGCCGGGGCTGGACGTGCTGGACGCGGTGATCGCCGCGAGCGGCAGCCTGGCCGACCGGATCGAGGCCTCGCACTGGCGCATCGAGCTGCCCGAGGTCGAGCCGGCCGCGCTGCACCACGCCGTCGCCGCCTTCACCGCCGCCGACGAGATCCAGGTCGAGCGGATGACCAAGCAGGGCCGGCGCACCTTCGACGCCCGGGCCGCCGTCATGCGTATCGATGTGGTGCCGCCCGCGGAGACGCCTTCCGGGGTACCGGGCTCCGCGTGTGCGATACTCGAACTGGTCGTGCGGCAGGTCACCCCGTCCGTACGGCCCGATGACGTCCTTTCCGGCCTCCGCGTGGTGGCCGACCTGGTGCCGCCGGTTTCGCCGAGGGTGATCCGGCTGGCGCAGGGCACGCTGACCGCGCAGGGTGCGATCGTGGATCCGTTGGACGCGGACCGCGACGGGGCAACCATCGGTGAGCACTGACCGACGGTCGGTGCTCTAGGCAGGCAGACTTCGGCGGTCGCGCACCTCGCGCGCCCGGCGGAAACACTTTTGCGGCAACCCTGCGTGGCAGCGCTCACCCGCGCCCGGGGCGGCCAGAACTGGAGAACGTCCATGCTCGAGAACGAGCCCGAGGGCGGCGAACGGACCGGCGCACAGTCGGCCGGCCAGACCGCCGACGCCACTAACAGCACCAGCGCCCAGGGTGCCGCCACCAACAGCACCAGCGCCGAGGGTGCCGCCACCGACAGCGCCGCCGAGGCCGCGCCGAAGCGCCGGCGCACCACCCGGCGCAAGGCGGCCCCGCTGAACCAGCCGGAGCAGGTCGAGGCGCCCGCCGAGGCGTCGGCGGCCGCCGCGTCCGCCACCGACGAGGCGCACCAGGGCGAGGTACTGGCCCCGGTCGCCGGTGAACTGGACACCCCGCCCAAGACCACCCGTCGCCGGCGCAAGGCGACGCCCGCCAAGGCCGCCGAGGAGCCGGAGGTGGCCACCGGCGCCGAGGATCACTCGGCGGAGGTCGTCCCGCCGGTGAAGGTCACCCGTACCCGGCGCAAGAAGGCCGCCGCCCCGGCGGCCGCCGAGCCGGCCGCCGAGATCCCGGCCGAGGCCCCCACGCCCGCCGTGGAGGCCGCGCCGGTGGTCGAGCCGGTCGAGGAGGAGGAGCCCGCCGTCGAGGCGGCGGCGCCCACCGAGCCCACCGCGGTCGACGAGGCCGAGGCCGCCGAGGCCGCCGAGGCCGCCACCGAGGAGGCCCGGCCGGGTGCCGCCGAGCCGGCCGTCGCCGCCTCCGGCGCCGAGAGCCGGGCCGGCGAGGTCGCGCCCGGTGTCGCGGTGCCCGGCGCCGAGCCGGCGGAGGTCGCGCCGGAGCCGCGTACCCGCCGTCGGCGGGCCGCGCTCTCCGCGCCCACCGTGCTGTTCATGGCCCCGCTGCCCGAGGAGCTGCCGGCCGTCCGCGTGGTCGAGCCCGGCCCGGCGGCGGCCGAGGAGGCCGTCGAGGAGCCGGCCGAGACCGGTCGCCGGCGTCGCCGCGGTCGCCGCGAGGTCGAGCCGGTCGAGGTGCTCGAGGTCGAGGAGGAGCCCACCGGCGAGGCCGAGGAGGCCGCCGAGGCCGAGGCCGAGGACGAGGACGAGAGCGCCGCGGCCCGCCGTCGCCGTCGTCGTGGTCGCCGGGGCCGCGGTCGCGGCAAGGGCGGCGCCGAGGACAGCGACGAGGAGGAGGCCGAGGAGGCCGTCCAGGCCGAGGCCGAGGCCGAGGCTGAGGCCGAGGGCGGCGAGGCCGAGGAGCCCGAGGAAGAGGAGGGCGAGGGCGACGGGCTGACCCGCCGCCGGCGCCGTCGTCGCCGCCGGGGCGCCGGGGACGTCGAGGGAGGCGCCGAGGACGGCGTGCCCACCGTGGTCAAGATCCGCGAGCCCCGCAAGGCCGTCGACGAGGTGCAGGGCGTCTCCGGCTCGACCCGGCTGGAGGCCAAGCGCCAGCGCCGTCGGGACGGCCGCGAGCAGCGCCGTACCCGGCCGCCGATCCTCAGCGAGTCGGAGTTCCTGGCCCGCCGGGAGGCGGTCGACCGGGTGATGGCGGTACGCCAGCGCGGCGACCGCACCCAGATCGCCGTCCTGGAGGACGGCGTGCTGGTCGAGCACTACGTCACCCGCAACTCCTCCGGCACCATGGCCGGCAACGTCTACCTCGGCAAGGTGCAGAACGTCCTGCCCAGCATGGAGGCGGCCTTCGTCGACGTCGGGCGCGGCCGCAACGCCGTCCTGTACGCCGGTGAGGTCAACTGGGACGTGAGCGGACTGGAGGGGCGGGCCCGCTCGATCGAGCAGGCGCTGCGCTCCGGCGACTCGGTGCTGGTGCAGGTCACCAAGGACCCGATCGGGCACAAGGGCGCCCGGCTGACCAGCCACATCGCGCTCTCCGGCCGGCACCTGGTCTACGTGCCGAACGGCAACGCCTCGGGGATCAGCCGGAAGCTGCCGGACAACGAGCGCAAGCGGCTGCGGGACGTGCTGAAGAAGCTGGTGCCGGACGGCGCCGGCGTGATCGTCCGGACCGCCGCCGAGGGGGCGAGCGAGGACGAGCTGGCCCGCGACGTCAAGCGGCTCCAGGCCCAGTGGGAGGACATCCAGGCCAAGGCCACCGAGGGTGGCGCCCCGGTGCTGCTCTACGAGGAGCCGGACCTGGTCATCCGGGTCGTCCGGGACCTGTTCAACGAGGACTTCCGCGAGCTGGTCATCGAGGGCGAGCAGTCGTACGACATGGTCGAGTCGTACCTGTCGCACGTCTCGCCCGACCTGGTCGCCCGGCTGCGCCGGCACGTCGGCACCACCGACATCTTCGCCGAGTACCGGATCGACGAGCAGATCATCAAGGGGCTGGACCGAAAGGTCTTTCTCCCCTCCGGCGGGTCGCTGGTCATCGACCGCACCGAGGCGATGACCGTCATCGACGTCAACACCGGCAAGTACACCGGCTCCGGGGGCAACCTGGAGGAGACGGTCACCCGCAACAACCTGGAGGCGGCCGAGGAGATCGTGCGCCAGCTCCGGCTGCGCGACCTCGGCGGCATCGTGGTGATCGACTTCATCGACATGGTGCTGGAGTCGAACCGCGAGCTGGTGCTGCGCCGGCTGACCGAGTGCCTGGGTCGGGACCGGACCAAGCACCAGGTCACCGAGATCACCTCGCTCGGCCTGGTGCAGATGACCCGCAAGCGGATCGGCGCGGGCCTGCTGGAGGCGTTCAGCGAGACCTGCGAGTGCTGCAAGGGCCGGGGCCTGATCATCCACACCGAGCCGGTGCCGGAGAAGCCGCGTGCCGGTGCCGGCGCGGGGGAGAAGGTCAAGGCGGTCGCCTCCTCGGTGGCCGCCGCCCCGGCGACCGAGCAGGCCGGCGGGCCGTCGCGGCGGCGCTCGCGCAAGGCCGCCGCCGCGCCGGAGCGCACGGTGGTGGAGACCACCGAGGCCGCCGACGTGGACCGGGTGGCCGAGGCGGAGGCCGAGTACCACGACACGATGGGCTACGACCTGTCCCGGTACGAGACGGAGACGCCGGCCGCGCCGGCGGTCGCCGACAGCCTGGAGGGCGAGTCGGCCCGGCTGGCCGGGGCGGACGACCCGGACGCGCTGGGCGACACCGAGGGAGAGAGCGGCGAGGGCGGCACCGGCCGGCGCCGGTCCCGCCGCGGCGGCCCCCGTCGGCGGACCCGCCCGTGACGGGCTGACCAGCCCGACGTTTCGCGGGGCCCCTCTCGGCGGCAACAGTGCCGGCGGGAGGGGCCCTGTCGCGTTCTCCGGCCCCGGCTACGATCGGTCACCCCCGGCTAGGAGAAGACAATGCGCCGCCTGCTCGCCGCCACCCTGGTGACCGCCGTCCTGCTGACCGGCTCCGGCTGCTCCGGCGACCGGTCCGACGAGGCCGCCCCGGCCACCACCGGCCCGTCCACCGGCCCGTCGGCCACCTCGACCCTGCTGCCGTCCGCCCCGGTCAGCGTCGCCCCGGCGGGAGGCAATGGGCCGCAGGTCTGCGCCGCCGCCGAGCAGGCCTCCTCGGCGGCCGTGCGGACGTACGTCGAGGAGCTGGGCAAGATGATCGCCGCAGTCGGCGCGAACGACAGCACCGGGGCGGAAACCGCCCGGAAACGGGCGGAGTCGGCGCTGACCAGCTGGCGGGCGGCGCTGCGTGAGCAGTCCGCCCAGGCCACCGACCCGCAGTTGAAGACCCTGCTCACCGACCTGGCCACCGAGGTCGGCAGGCTCGGCGCCGACGTCGAGTCGATCGACGAGACCGAGCTCGACCGCCTCCAGCAGCGCCTCGACCAGCTCTGCGGGCGCTGACCGGCGGGCCCGGTTTGGGTGTCACCCGGTCCATGGCGTACCCTTGCCTGCGGCGCACTTTGGTGTGCCGAGTTCCCGCGTGCCCGCGCCGCCGGTGTCACTGCTACCCGGCGAGTCGCCGTGGGAACGACCAGCCAGCAGCCTCAACGACAGGGAGTCCGCCTCCGATGTACGCGATCGTCAAGACCGGCGGCAAGCAGTACAAGGTCGCCGAGGGCGACGTGATCGAGGTCGAGAAGCTCGCCGGTGCCCCCGGCGACGCGGTGAAGCTCACCGCGGTGCTCCTCGTCGACGGTGACGACCTGGTGACCGACGCGGCAAAGCTTGCCTCGGTCGCGGTGTCCGGCGAGATCGCCGCGCACACCAAGGGCCCGAAGATCCGGATCCACAAGTTCAAGAACAAGACCGGCTACCACAAGCGCCAGGGTCACCGCCAGCCGCTGACCCAGGTCAAGGTGACCGGCATCTCCAGCGGGAAGTAGGTCGTCCTCCAATGGCTCACAAAAAGGGTGCGTCCAGCTCGCGTAACGGTCGTGATTCCGCGGCCCAGCGACTCGGCGTGAAGCGCTTCGGTGGTCAGGTCGTCAGCGCGGGTGAGATCCTCATCCGTCAGCGTGGCACCAAGTTCCACCCCGGTGACCTGGTCGGCCGCGGCGGAGACGACACGCTCTTCGCGCTGGCCGCCGGTGCGGTCCAGTTCGGCACCAAGCGCGGCCGCAAGACCGTCAGCATCGTGCCGCAGCAGTAATACGCAGGCGTCGCGGGCCGTGGACCTCGGGTCCCGGCCCGCTTCGTCTTTTCGCACGCGGGGGCGTACCCCGCTGGAAGGATTGGCGTCGTGACGACGTTCGTTGACCGGGTCGTCCTGCACATGCAGGCCGGCGACGGCGGGCACGGCTGTGCCTCGATCCACCGGGAGAAGTTCAAGCCGTTCGGCGGCCCGGACGGGGGCAACGGCGGGCACGGCGGCAGCGTGTCGCTGGTGGTCGACCCGCAGGTGACCACCCTGCTGGACTTCCACTTCCGCCCGCACCTGAAGGCCGAGAACGGCAAGGGCGGGGCCGGATCGAACCGGGACGGCGCCAACGGCCACGACCTGGTGATCAAGGTGCCGAACGGCACCGTGGTGCAGACCCTCGACGGCGAGGTGCTGGCCGACCTGGTCGGCGTGGGCACCACCTTCGAGGCGGCGCGGGGCGGTCGCGGCGGTCGCGGCAACGCGTCGCTGGCCAACGCCCGGCGCAAGGCTCCCGGCTTCGCCGAACTGGGCGAGCCGGGCGACCGGCTGGACGTGGTGCTGGAGCTCAAGAGCGTCGCCGACGTCGGTCTGGTGGGCTTCCCGTCCGCCGGCAAGTCGTCGCTGATCGCGGTGATCTCCGCCGCCAAGCCGAAGATCGCCGACTACCCGTTCACCACCCTGGTGCCGAACCTGGGCGTGGTCCGGGTCGACAACCACACCTTCACCGTGGCCGACGTGCCGGGCCTGATCCCCGGCGCGGCCACCGGCCGGGGGCTGGGGCTGGAGTTCCTTCGCCACGTCGAGCGCTGCGCCGTGCTGGTGCACGTGGTCGACACCGCGACGCTGGAGCCGGGCCGCGACCCGCTGGCCGACATCGACGCCATCGAGGACGAGCTCACCCAGTACGGCGGCCTCGCCGACCGGCCGCGGCTGGTCGCCCTCAACAAGATCGACGTACCGGACGGGCGGGATCTCGCCGAGATCGTCCGGCCGGACCTGGAGGCGCGCGGCTTCCGGGTGTTCGAGGTCTCCACGGCCACCCGCGAAGGGCTCAAGGAGCTGATGTTCGCGATGGCCGAGGTGGTCGAGCAGGGCCGCCAGGCGGCTCCGCCGGCCGAGCCGACCCGGATCGTCATCCGCCCGAAGGCGGTGGACGACGCCGGCTTCACCATCGACGTGGAGGAGGACGGCTCCTTCACGGTGCGCGGTGTCCGGCCCGAGCGCTGGGTCCGGCAGACGAACTTCGACAACGACGAGGCGATCGGCTTCCTCGCCGACCGGCTCGCCCGCCTCGGCGTCGAGGACAAGCTGGCCAAGGTCGGCGCCAAGCCGGGCGACCTGGTGCGCATCGGCGAGCGGGAGTTCGACTGGCAGCCCACCCTCTACGCCGGCGTCGACTTCGTGCCCGGCAACCGGGGCACGGACGTGCGGCTGGAGGAGAAGTCGACCCGGGCCTCGGCCGCGGAGCGGCTGGCCGCCCGCAAGGCGCGCCGGCAGCGCCCCGCCGACGAGCTGGAGGCCGGCGGCCTGGACGCGGACCTCTCCGACGACCTGGACGACGACGACCTCGAATAGCTCGATCATGTCCGTGTCCGGGTCGTTCGCCGGAAACCTCCGTGAAATCGGCCCGGCATAGCGTGGTCGGATGCTGATCGAGTCCCGTCCTTCCACCGACCCGGAGATCGACGCCCTCGTCGTCGCCCAGCAGCGTGAGCTGCGCGAGGCCGACGGCGGACTGGACGGGCAGGTCACCGTCACGCACGACGACGTCCGCTACCTCGCGGTGGTCGTCGACGGCCGGGCGGTGGCCTGCGGCGGGGTCCAGTCGCTGGACGCCGCCACCGGGGAACTCAAGCGGATGTACGTCCGCCCCGCGTACCGGGGCAGGGGTATCGCCCGGCAGCTGCTGACCGCGCTGGAGGAGTTGGCCTTCCAGCGGGGTCACTCGGTGGTCTGCCTGGAGACCGGGGTGTACCTGCCGGCGGCGATCGGGCTCTACACCTCGTGCGGGTACGAGCCGATCCCGGTCTACGGCGAGTACGTCGACAACCCGTACAGCGTCTGCTTCGCCAAGCACCTGCCGGTCGCCGCCTGAGACGAGGTCAGGCGCCGGTCTGGGCGTGCTCCACGGTGACCGGCTTCGACTCCGGCGACGCGTGCTGGCGCAGGACGATGCTCAGCAGGATCAGCGCGCCGACGGCCAGGAACTCGCTCTGCCAGTTCTGCATGGACTGGAACCAGAAGTCGCTGGTGCCGAGGAACTGCCAGGCGCTGATCGGGGCGGCACCGCTCTGCAGCGCCTGCTCCTCGTTGTACTGGGCCACGCCGCCGAGCAGGTGGCCGACGAACGAGCCGGCGAAGATCAGCAGCAGGGCCAGCGAGAGGCTGTTGCGGTAGACCATCAGCGGCAGGCCGCCGACCCGGGCGGGCCAGGGTGAGTCCGGCCCGGCCCGGCGCTCGTCGTCCTCCGGGCGGTCGGTCTGCCCCTCCGGCTTCGACTCGGCCGACCCCCGCTGCACCAGGTACGCGGTGAGCAGCACGTAGCCGCCCATCTGGAGGAACTCCGACTCCCAGTTCTCGAAGACGGACTCGGCGAAGTGCCCCGTGCCCAGGTACGCCGGCCAGCCGATCGGCTGGGCCCCGTACTCGGCCAGCTCCTCGTTGTGGGTCTGCCACCCGAAGACGCTCTGCAGCGACAGGAAGACGAAGAAGGCGCCCAGCATGGTGATGCTCAGCGCGTTGTTCCTGATCCACCGCGGCATCGTGACCTCCTCGTCCCTGTGCCTGACGCTTCGGTGCCCGGTTCCGGCAAGGATCAAACTCGGACACGCCGGCCGCTCCGGGCGCCGTGCCTCAGGGGCGGTCGATCGCGTTGTCCAGCCGGCCGCCCGTGCCCGCGTCGTTGGAGAGCAGCAGCCCGAGGGTGAGCATGCCGAAGCCGAGCCCCAGGTGCAGCCAGTTGGCGGCGCCGTTGAGCGGGATGAAGTTGGCCACGGCGTCCCGGTCGAGCAGGAAGCCGTACAGCCACAGGCCCAGGTAGGCGGCACCCCCGCCGGCCAGGAACAGCCGGGCGCCGGCCACCCGGCGGGCCATCACCAGTCCGAGCAGTCCGAAGAGCAGGTGCAGCAGGTTGTGCAGGATCGACACCTGGACCAGGCCGAGCAGCTTCGCCTGCGAGTGGTGACCGGCGAAGGCCAGGTCGCCGTACCCGGTGGTGACGCCCGGGACGAAGCCGAGCACCCCGAGCAGCAGGAAGATCACGGCCACCACGAGCGCGACCAGCTGGATCCGGGGTTTCGGCCCGGCCGTGCCACGCCCGCGCGCGTCTCGTGCCATCGATGTCACCTCCACGCAGCAGCTGCCGGTCGCAGCCGGACGATCCTCCATTCTGTAGCCATCAGGACACGGACCGTAGAGAAATGGCGATTCAGGCATGGACCCGACGACCGGGGGTAGTCAAAGTTTGCGCCGATGTGACGGTCGGCGATCCCCCGAGCGCAGAGCCGCACAAGTGCCGAGCGGAAGGAAAACCATGACTTACGATCTGTCATCCTCGTCCTCCACCTACGAGAGCGAGCACAGCAACGGCGGTGGCGTCCGCGACCAGGCCCGCCAGGTCGGCGCCGAGGCCGCCAACGCGGGTGGCGCGGTCGCCCAGACCGCCAAGGAGCAGGGTCGCGAGGTGGTCGACGAGACCAGGCGGCAGGCCCGCAACCTCTACGGCGAGGCCCGCAACCAGCTCGCCAGCCAGACGGGCGCGCAGCAGCGCCGGGCGGCCGGCGGGCTCCGCTCGCTGGCCGACGAGATGCGCTCGATGGCGCAGAACGGCGGCGCGGGCGGCCCGGTGACCGAGCTGGCCCACCAGGCGGCCGACCGGGTGCACGGCGTGGCCGGCTGGCTGGAGGAGCGCGAGCCGGGTGACCTGCTCAACGAGGTCAAGACCTACGCCCGCCGAAACCCGGGCACGTTCCTGGTCGGGGCGGCCCTGCTGGGCGTGCTCGCCGGCCGGCTGACCAAGGGCATCACCTCCGCCGGCGACGACCAGACCGGCAGCCACGGCCTGTACGGCGGCGGCTACGCCGACCCGGACCGTACCGCGGTCATCCCGACGCCGCCCGCCCAGCGCGCGGTGCCGAACGGCGGCTACCTCAACGACCCGACGCCGGGCTACTCCGGCACGGCCTACCCGGACAACGGCGGCACCACCAGCTACGCCGACCCGGCGGGCGGCACCGGCCAGCCGCTGCCCCCGGTGACCCAGACCGACCCGCTGCCGGGCGTGCCGTCCAGCGGCACCGGCAACCCGCGTCCGTGAGCGTACGAGTCATCCGAAGGGAGGCGGCGGCATGAGCATGCCGACGCAGGGGTCCGGACTGGACTCCGGGTACCACCCCGCGGGTGCGCCGCACACCGCGGACGAGGTCAGGGGCAGTTCCCTCGGTGAGCTGATGCGTCAGGTCACCACCGACCTGTCCACCCTGATGCGGCAGGAGGTGGACCTGGCCAAGGCCGAGATCCGCCAGGAGGGGAAGAAGGCGGGCAAGGCCGCCGGTCTCTTCGGCGGCGCCGGCTTCGGCGGCTACATGGTGGCGCTGTTCCTGTCCGTCGCGCTGTGGCAGGCCCTGGACAACGTGCTGGATTCGGGCCTGGCCGCGCTGATCGTCGCCGTGATCTGGGCGGTCATCGCCGCCGTCCTCTACTCCATGGCCAAGAAGAACGCCGAGCGCATTCGCGGCCTCAAGCAGACCAACGACAGCGTGCAGCGCATCCCCGACGCGCTGAAGCCCCACCCGGAGGGAGTCACCCGATGAGCACCGATCCCGACCAGATCCGCCGGGAGATCGAGGCGACCCGCAACAGCCTGAGCTCCGACGTGGACGCGCTGGCGTACAAGGTCAGCCCCGGCCGCATCGTCGACGACCGTAAGCAGCGCGTGCGCAACGCGATGCAGAATGTGAGGGAAAAGGTTATGGGTAGCGCTTCCGACCTCGGCCACAGCACCGGCCACGCCGCCCACTCGGTCGGCGACCGCACCTCCTCGGCGGCCTCTACCGTCAGCGACAAGGCCCACTCCGCCGCCTCGACCGTCGGCGACAAGGCCCACTCGGCCGCCTCGACGGTCGGTGACGCCGCCCAGCGGGCGCCGCAGGTGATCCGGCAGAAGTCCGAGGGCAACCCGGTGGCCGCCGGCCTGATCGCCTTCGGCGTCGGCATGCTGGTGTCCTCGCTGATCCCGGCCACCCGCCGGGAGCAGGAGCTGGCCGCCCAGGTCAAGGAGAAGGCCACCGAGCACAGCGGGGTGGTGAAGGAGAAGCTGGGCGAGGTCGCCGGCGAGATCAAGGAGGAGCTGCGCGAGCCCGCGCAGCGGGCCACCGAGTCGGTGAAGTCCACCGCCCAGGACGCCGTCCACGCGGTCAAGGACGACAGCAGGTCGGCCGCCCAGGACGTCAAGGACCAGGCGCAGCAGTCCCGCGAACAGGTGCGGTACTGACCCGGGGCACCTACGTCGTACACCGCAGCTCGCGGCCACTCCCGGCTTCCGCCGGGACGTGGCCGCGAGTGGTGTGACGTCCGGACCCGCTCCTCGTCCGCGCCGGTGCGGGCCCCGGGGATCAGCGCGCGGCGCGGCGGCGGCGGAGGGTGTGTTCGTAGTGGGCGGCGCGGCGTACCCGGCCGCCGGCGTACCGGACGCCGCCGCGCAGGACCCGCCGGGCCAGGGCGAGCCAGGCGCAGGTGCCGCGCTCCAGCAGCCACAGCGGGGCGGCCAGCGCGGCGGTCGGCGGGAAGACCGCGGCGCCACCGGCCCGCCGCCGGCCCCGCTCGGCCAGGGCGACCGTCGCGGCGCCGGCCACCAGCAGCGCACCGGGCCGTCGGGCGGCCAGCGCGGCCAGCACGCCGGGCAGCACCGCCAGCGAGGTCAGCAGTCGCACCGGCTGGGCCAGGTCGTCGTACGCCTGGCGGACCCGCTGGCCCCAGAAGTGCGCCGCGGTCGGTGGCAGCCGGCGTACGTAGAGCCCGGCCGGCGCCGCCTCGGTCCCGCCGTACGCCCGCACCGTGCGGATCAGCTCCAGGTTCTCGAAGAGCACGTCCGGGTCGTAGCCCCCCATGGCGCGGAAGGTGCTCCGGCGCACCGCCAGGGTGCCCGGGTAGTCGACGCCGAGCGCCCGGTTGAGCAGGGTCCGACCGGTGTCCCACCAGGCGTGCCAGGGCAGCGGGTCGAAGTAGTTCTGCGGCCGGACCAGGTCGTGGGTGTCGAGCAGCCGGTGCACGGCGCGCAGCCCCGGCTCGTCGTACCGGACGTCGTCGTCGGCGATCACCACGTGCTCGTGCCGGGCCATGGCGACGCCGGTGAGCACGCCGCGGACCTTGCCGTTGACCCCGCGTACCGCCGGATCCGGGGCCGCGTGCCGGAGGACGCCACGCCACGCGGCGGCGTGCCGGGCGAAGACCTCCGGCGGGGAGCCGTCCACCACGGTCACGTCGACCAGCGCGGCGATCGACCGCAGGTACCCGGTCAGCTCGGCCAGGTCGGCGTCGTCGGACCAGCGCAGCGGCAGGACGTACTCGACGGGGAGCCGGTCCGGGCGGACGCCGCGCTGCGGCGCGCGGACCGCGGGCGGGTCCGCCGGGTGGGCCGGGACCGGACCGGCGGCGACGGCCGACGGCTCGGGGGCGGCCAGCGCGGGACCGGCGATCGGCCGGCGCCGGGCCGGGGCGCTCACGCCGACTCCGGGCACCGGTACACGGACACGTGCTCCCGGCTGTCGTCGGTGAAGGGGCCGCCGGACCAGTCGACCCACCGGTGTTCCCGGCTCATCCCGGCCAGCCGGGCCATCAGGTCCAGCTCGGCGGGCCAGGCGTAGCGGTGGTTGGCGGGCAGCAGCCGCACCCCGTCGTTGCCGAGTCGGATCTTGGTCGTGATCATCCGCTGCTCGGCGGGGTGCAACCGGGCCGCCTCCAGCAGCACCGCGTCCTGCGCGACGTGCACCGGGCGCAGCGCCGTGCCGCCCCGGAACGCGCCCGGGTCGGGCACCCAGGCCTCCACCACGAACCGGCCCCCGGGCCGCAGGTGCGCGGCGGCGTTGCGGAAGCAGGCGACCTGAGCGTCCTGGTCGGGCAGCGCGAAGATCGTGTTGAACGCGAGCAGCACCAGGGCGAACTGGCCCGGAACGCGAGCCTGCGTGAAGTCGCCGATGGACACCTCGATCCGCTCGCCGCCCGGCTTGGCCCGCAGCCGGGCGGCCATCTCCGCCGACCCGTCGATCCCGACCACGGTGAGCCCCCGTTCGCGCAGCGGCAGGGCCAGCCGGCCGGTGCCGATGCCGAACTCGCAGACCGGGCCGCCGTCGGCGAGCGCCGCCAGGCGGTCCACGGCCGCATCGGGGGAGAGGTGGGCGAACGCCAGGTCGTAGACGTCCGCGGGAATGTGCCGGCCGTACTCGCTCGCGTCGAAGGGCAACGCTGCCTCCCGGAAACGGTGTTCGTGACGGCATGCCCGGAACCCGACCGATCAAACGGGGCGTTTCGACGCGTTCACGTCGGGTAGCGCACCGGGATGCGGGCGCCATCTCCGGGCGCTCGGGCGGAGGAGACGTGATGACCAGCAACGGAACGAGGTGGGCGCTGCTCGGCGCCACCACGGCGACCGCGGTCGGGGTCGGCCGGCTGGTGGCCCGGCGGCGCCGCCGGCACCAGCCGGACCGGCAGGGCGGCTGGTACGTGGTGCGCCGGGGGATCACCGTGGACCGGCCGGTGGACGCCGTCATCGGCTTCTGGACCGATCGGGAACGACTGGACCGGGCCCTGGTCGAGTGGGCCACCCTCGAACAGCTCGACGACAACCGGTGGCGCTGCGTCGCCAGCGACCCCGCCGGTGGCGGCACCGAATGGCGGGCCGAGATCACCGTCGACGGTCCGGGCCGGCTCAGCTGGCGGGTCACCGACGGCCCGGTGCCGCAGCAGGGACACGTGGACCTGACCCCCGCGCCGCAGGACCGGGGCACCGAGATCCGGGCCGAGCTGCGCTACCGCGCCGGCGGCCCGCTGGGCCGGCTGCTGGGCCTGGCCCGCGGCGACGAACCCGACCTGGCGCTGCGCGACGCGCTGCGACGAATCAAGTCGCTGATCGAGGCCGGCCAGGTGATCGACACCCGGCGCGACCCCTCGGGGCGCAGCCCCGCGCAGGAGGCCGCGACCGACCAGGTCCGCGAGCGGCTGACGACGGGAGGACGGGCGTGAGGGCGCTGTGCTGGGAAGGGGTCGGCAAGCTGGCGGTCCGGGACGTGCCCGAGCCGCGCGTCCGGGCCGAGGGGGACATCATCGTCAAGGTCCGGGCCAGCAGTGTCTGCGGCTCCGACCTGCACCTGATCAACGGCTTCCTGCCGGCCATGCGGGAGGGCGACATCCTCGGCCACGAGTTCATGGGCGAGGTGGTGGAGACCGGGCCGGGCGTGCGCCGGCTGCGCGTCGGCGACCGGGTGGTGGTCGGCTCGGTGGTGGCCTGCGGCGGCTGCTGGTACTGCCGCACCGAGCAGTACTCGCTCTGCGACAACTCCAACCCGCAGCCGGTCGTGCCGGAGAAGCTCTGGGGCCACTCGCCGGCCGGCATCCTCGGCTACTCGCACGCCGGCGGCGGCTACTCCGGCAGCCATGCCGAGTACATCCGGGTGCCGTTCGGTGACATCGGCGCGTTCAAGGTCCCCGACGGGGTGCCCGACGACGCGGTCGTCTTCGCCTCCGACGCCATGCCCACCGGCTGGATGGCGGCCGACTTCTGCGGGCTCTCCGGCGGCGAGGTGGTGGCGGTCTGGGGTGCCGGCGGGGTGGGTCAGATGGCCGCCCGCGCCGCCCAGCTGCTCGGCGCCGGGCGGGTCATCGTCATCGACCGGCTGCCGGAGCGGCTCGCCACGGCCGCCGACCGGCTCGGGGTGGAGACGATCAACTACGCCGAGACCGACGTGCTGGAGGCGATGCGGGAGATGACCGCGGGCCGGGGACCGGACGCCTGCATCGAGGCGGTCGGCATGGAGGCGCACGACGTCGGCCCGGCGTACGCCTACGACAAGGCCAAGCAGAGCGCGCGGCTGAGCACCGACCGGCCCACCTCCGTCCGCCAGGCGATCATGGCCTGCCGCAAGGGCGGCACGGTGAGCATCGTCGGCGTCTACGGCGGGCTGGTCGACAAGTTCCCCCTCGGCGCGGCGATGAACAAGGCCCTGGTGCTGCGGATGGGGCAGATGCACGCCCAGCGCTACATCCCGATGCTGCTGGACCGCCTCGCCGCCGGCGAGATCGACCCCGGCTACCTGGCCACCCACCCGATGTCGCTGGAGGAGGGCGTGCGCGGCTACGAGATCTTCGAGAAGAAGCAGGACGCCTGCCTGCGCAGCGTCCTGCACCCGGCGATGGCCTGACCGACGTGCGCGTGCGTCGCGCCGGGGGCTCAGCCGGTGCGGCGCACGTCGTCGATGACGAAGCCGCTGGGCGGCAGGGTCGGCATCCGGCCCAGGTTCAGCGCCAGGTTCTGCGGTGGCACCTCGTACCGCATGGCGGTGGTCAGCATGGTGACCGCCCGCTTCATCAGCTCGATGGTGATCCACTCACCGGCGCACCGGTGCCCGCCCAGGTGCTCGCCGCCGCCCTGCGGCACGAAGCCGTACGGGTCGTCGCGCCAGCCGACGAAGCGTTCCGGGCGGAAGCGTTCCGGCTCCGGCCAGAGGTCGGGGTGGTGGTTGGTGCCGTACAGGTCGAGCAGCACCCGCCGGCCGCGCGGAAAGTGGTGGCCCTGCCAGTCGAAGGAGCGCCGGACCCGGGCGGCGACCACCGGGAAGAACGGGTAGTAGCGGCGGACCTCCTGCACGAAGCACTCGGTGGCCTCGTCACCGGCCCGGACCCGCTCCCGCCAGGCCGGGTGGTCGTGCAGGGCCAGGGCGGCGAAGACCACGTACCGGTCGATGGCGACGGTGGGGCGCAGCACGTTGAGCAGCTCCACCGCGGCGACCCGGCGGGGCAGCAGCCGGCCCTGGGCGTCCCGGTGCTCGGCGATCGCCCGCAGCGCGCTGCCCTCCGGCGCGGGCAGCGTGCCGACCCGGGCCCGCTCCACCACGTCGCCGGCCCACCGTTCGCCCCGGCGGCGGGCGAGCAGCCCGCGCCAGTGCCGGGGCCCGAGCGCCGCCGCCGCGTCGATCATTCCGTGCAGCTCGTCGGTGCGGCGGGCGACCTGGCTCGAGGCCAGCGGGATGCCCGCCCAGGCGCAGACCGCCCGGGTCAGCATCCGGGCGACCTCGTCGTAGAGGACCACCCGACCGGACTGCTCCCAGACCGGGATGCGGGTGTTCCACTCGTCGGCGAAGAGCTGCCCGAGCTGCCGCACCCCGCTCGGCGTCATGATCGACAGCAACATGGCCTTGCGGTCGGTGTGCGCCGAACCGTCCAACCCCTGCACGCCGCCCCGACCGGTCAGCGTCCACTGGCCCCGAATGGGCATCGCGCCCTTGCGCTGGAACCGCTCCGGGTCGTAGAAGAGCACCGTCGCCGGCCGGCCGCGCAGGCAGATCGTCCGTTCCAGCAGCAGCCGGGTCTGGAAGATGTCACTGCCGTAGCGGTCGCAGCGGGAGCCGATGTACCGGTATCCCTCGCGCAGGAACGCCAGGGAGCCCTCCGGGCTGCGGTCGACGGGAGTGGTGACCATCGGACTCTCCTGACGCGGGTGACAGCGGCCGGCCGCACTGGTCGACCGGATGGCGTTACCCAGGTCGGGGCCACTGAATCCCACCCGTACCGGCGTCGGGGACACCTCGGGGGTGTGGGCCAGTCGACGAGCCGTCCGCTGGCCCCTCCCAGGACGCCGGAAACCTGGTTTCCTCGTCACCGGGCCGGCCACGGGTGTACGGCCGGCGTGACGACGGGGAGGGCCGATGCGGGACAACAGGCCGCCGTACTGGCGGCAGCGGCGGGTGGTCGAGGCGTTCGGGAGCGGCCGGTCCGGCGGAGCCGACGGTCCACCGCTGATCACCGCCGCCCGGCGGGCGCCCCGGCCGCCCCGGCGCTTCACCGCCCACCTCGGCTTCGAGGCGGACGGGCCGGAGCACGCCCGCGACCTCGCCGTCGCGTACGCCGAGGCGTTGAGCCTGCTCCGTCCGGAGCTGGTGCTCGGCGCGGCAGCCCTCTCACCGGCCGACGCCTGGCACCGGGCCGAGCGGCTCTTCTGCGGCGCGCCGGGGCCGGACGGCGAGCGTTGCGCCGACGTGGCCGGTCATCCCGGCTTCCACCACGCCGCGGGCCCCGGTGGCCTCGGCTGGGGCGAGGGTGACGGGTGAGCCGCAGCGGGCCGGCGACCGGCGGTGTCCCGATGGCGGGCGACACCGCCGGGCCGCCGGCCCGACGTCGACCGGGCGTGCCCCGGCCCTGCGGCGCGCGGCGCTCAGTCCAGGTCGAACTCGCCGTCCTGCGCGCCCGCGACGAAGGCGTCCCACTCGGCCTGGGTGAAGACCAGCACCGGCCCGTCCGGCTCGGCGGAGTTGCGCATGCCGATCAGGTCGTCGACGAAGGCCACCTCGACCGCGCTGTCGGAGGTGTCGCCCTCGGCTCGCTGCCAGACCGCCCGGGACATGTCGAAATCGCCCTTGGGGTGCTGACCCATTGTTCGTCCTCCATCACCACACGTCATGGGGAGCCCGTCCGGTTCCCCGTCGGGCAGGATAAGCGGATGCCGAGCCTGACCCGTGTAGAGGCGACCGCGCGTCGCGCGCTGATCACCGTCGAGTCCTACGACGTGGACCTCGACCTGACCGGCGGCGGCGAGCGGTTCCGCTCCACCGCCACCATCCGGTTCCGGGCCACCCCCGGAGCCGACACCTTCGTCGAGGTCAAACCCGCCCGACTGCTCGGGGCGCGCCTCAACGACCGGGACCTCGACCCGGAGGCGCTGGCCGACAACCGGCTGCCGCTGACCGGGCTGGCCGGGGAGAACACGCTGACGGTCACCGCCGAGATGGCGTACTCGAACACCGGCGAGGGGATGCACCGCTTCGTCGACCCGGCCGACGGCGAGACCTACCTCTACGCGATGTCCTTCCTGGACGACGTGCAGCGGCTCTTCGCCGCCTTCGACCAGCCCGACCTGAAGGCGCCGGTGACCCTGTCGGTCACCGCGCCGCCGGAGTGGACGGTCGCCGCCAACGGGCAGCTCGCCGCCAACCCCCGGCCGGGGCGCTGGGAGTTCGCCCCGACCGCGCCGCTGGCCACGTACTTCGTCTCGCTGATCGCCGGGCCCTGGCACGTACGCCGCGCCGAGCACGACGGCATCCCGCTCGGTGTCTACTGCCGGCGTTCCCTGGCCGAGCACCTGGACGCCGACATCGACGAGATCCTGACCGTCACCCGGCAGTGCCTCGACCGCTTCCATCAGCTCTTCGCCGCGCGCTACCCGTTCGCCAAGTACGACCAGGCGTTCGTGCCGGAGTTCAACGCCGGCGCGATGGAGAACCCGGGTCTGGTCACCCTCCGCGACGACTACGTCTTCCGGTCGGCGGTCACCGACACCCAGCGGGAGCTGCGGGCCACCACCATCGCCCACGAGATGGCGCACATGTGGTTCGGCGACCTGGTGACCATGCGGTGGTGGGACGACCTGTGGCTCAACGAGTCGTTCGCGGAATACCTGGGCACCCGGGTGACCGCCGAGGCGACCCGCTTCGACCAGGCCTGGACGACCTTCGCGATGCGCCGCAAGGCGTGGGGGTACACCGCCGACCAACGTCCCTCCACCCACCCGGTGGCTCCGCAGGAGGTCCGCGACGCCGCCCAGGGCCTGCTCAACTTCGACGGCATCTCGTACGCCAAGGGCGCCAGCGTGCTCCGGCAGCTGGTCGCCTGGCTGGGCGACGAGGCCTTCCTGGCCGGCCTGAACGCCCACTTCGCCGCCCACCGGTTCGGCAACGCCACCCTGGCCGACCTGCTGGCCAGCCTCAGCTCGGCCAGCGGCCGGGACCTCACCGACTGGGCGGAACGCTGGCTGCGCCGCCCCCAGGTCAACACGCTGCGGATGGAGACGGCGGTGGACGCCGACGGTCGCTGGGTCGACGCCGCCCTGGTGCAGACCGCCCCGGACGCCCACCCCGTGCTGCGCCCGCACCGGGTCGGCGTGGGCCGGTACGCCCCCGACGGCACGGTGCGCCGCGTCGAGGTGGACCTCGACCCGGACACCGACAAGGGCCGCACCGAGCTGACCGCGCTGATCGGCGAGCCCGCCACCGGCCTGCTGCTGCCCAACGACGGCGACCTGACCTTCGCCAAGATCCGCCTCGACGCCGCCTCCGCCGACGCGGTGCCGCTGGTGCTGCCGGGGCTGCCCGACCCGCTCGCCCGGGCGCTGCTCTGGGGTGAGGCGCTGGACGCCGCCCGGGACGGCGAGCGCCCGGTCGCCGCCGTAGTCGCGCTGATCGCCGCGGCGCTGCCCGCCGAGACCGAGGTGATCATCGCCGAGGACGTGCTCACGCTGAGCCGCGGCCTGATCGACCGCTACCTCGACCCGCTGGCCCGCGACGCCGCGCTGCTGCGGGTCGCCGGGGCGTGCGCCGCGCTGCTCGCCGGGGCGCCGGCCGGCGGCTCGTTGCAGCTCGCCGCCGCGCGGGGCCTGATCGCCGCCAGCACCGACACCGGGCTGCTCGCCGGGTGGCTGGCCGGGGACGGGGTGCCGGAAGGGCTGGCGGTGGACACCGACCTGCGCTGGGCGCTGCTGCTGCGGCTGGTGGTGCTGGGTGCGGCGGGCGAGCCGGAGATCGCCGCGCAGGCGGCGGCCGACCGCAGCGCCACCGGGGCGGAACGGGCCGCGTGCTGCCGGGCGGCGCTGCCGGACGCCGAGGCCAAGCGGGTCGCCTGGGAGATCGTGACCAGCAGCACCGAACTGTCCAACCGGCTGGTCGAGGCGACCGCCGAGGGCTTCTGGCAGCCCGAGCAGGCCGAGCTGACCGCGCTGTACGTCGAGCGGTACTTCGCCGACATGCCGGCGGCCGCGCGGCTGCGTACCGCCTGGACGGCCGACCGGGTGACCACCCTGGCGTTCCCCCGGTACGCCGTGGCGCAGCCCACCCGGGAGCTGGCCGCGGCGCTGCTCGCCCGCGACGACCTGACGCCCGGGCTGCGCCGCTGGGTCACCGACCTGGACGACGACCTGCGCCGCGCGCTGGTGGCGCGGACGGCGGTGGCCGCCGCGTCCGCCTGAGTCGGGCCGGAGGTTGGGACGGTCCGGCGGCCCCGACGGGCCGCCGGCCGTCCCCGGCCTACGATCGTCGGGTGGAGGAAGACATCCGGCGGATCGGCATCATGGGCGGCACCTTCGACCCGATCCACCACGGTCACCTGGTGGCGGCGAGCGAGGTGGCGGACCGGTTCGGCCTGGACGAGGTGGTCTTCGTCCCGACCGGTCAGCCGTGGCAGAAGGTGGACGAGCCGGTCAGCCCCGCCGAGGACCGCTACCTGATGACGGTGATCGCCACCGCCTCCAACCCCCGCTTCCAGGTCAGCCGGGTGGACATCGACCGCAGTGGCCCCACCTACACCGTCGACACCCTGCGCGACCTGCACGCGGAGTATGGCCCGAAGGTGCAGCTCTACTTCATCACCGGCGCGGACGCGCTGGAGAAGATCCTCTCCTGGAAGGACCTGGACGAGATCTTCGAGCTGGCCCACTTCATCGGCGTGACCCGCCCCGGGTTCGAGCTCACCGACAAGCACCTGCCCGCCGACACGGTGAGCCTGGTGCAGGTCCCGGCGATGGCGATCTCCTCCACCGACTGCCGCGAGCGGGTGGCCCGGGGGGAGCCGGTCTGGTACCTGCTGCCGGACGGTGTGGTGCAGTACATCGCGAAACGCCGGCTCTACCAGCAGTGAACTGGCCTGGTATGTGAGCATCTGTCCGGATAATCGACCAGAACTGACAAGTCGTCGCGCCCCCGGGTATGAGACGCTTGGAGGGTCGTACGGTTGATCGAAGGAGAACGGTGACAGTTTCCGAACGCGCTCACGAGCTGGCGATGGCCGCCGCCCAGGCTGCGGCCGACAAGAAGGCGCAGGACATCGTCATCATCGACGTGGGCGACCAGCTCGCCATCACCGACGCGTTCGTCCTCGCCGCGGCCCCCAACGAGCGTCAGGTGCTGGCGATCGTCGACGCCATCGAGGAGCGGCTGCTCGAGCTGCCGGAGAAGGCCAAGCCGGTGCGCCGCGAGGGCGAGCGGGGCGGTCGCTGGGTGCTGCTCGACTACGTCGACATCGTCGTGCACGTGCAGCACACCGAGGAGCGCGAGTTCTACGGCCTCGACCGGCTCTGGAAGGACTGCCCCCAGATCCCGTTCGTGGATCGGGACCTGGTCGAGGCGGACGCCTCCGCCGGCACCTCCACCGCGGAATGACCCGCCTGATCGTCTGGCGGCACGGCAACACCGACTGGAACGCCGCCAGCCGGGTCCAGGGGCAGACCGACGTGGCGCTGAACGACCTGGGCCGCGAGCAGGCACGCACCGCGGCGCCGCTGCTCGCGGCCCTGCGTCCGGACGCCATCATCGCCTCCGACCTCAGCCGGGCCGCGGACACCGCCGCCGCCCTCGCCGCGGTCACCGGCCTTCCGGTACGCACCGACGTCCGGCTGCGCGAGCGGTACTTCGGCCGCTGGCAGGGGCTGGCGCTGACCGAGGTCGCCGAGCGGTTCCCCGACGAGTACGCCCGCTGGCGGGCCGGCGACCCGGACCCGGGCGCGGAGATCGAGACCCTCGACGACCTGGGCAAGCGGGTCGGCGCCGCCTTCCAGGAAGCCGCCGATCTCGTCCCCGGTGGCACCGTCGTGGTCGCCACCCACGGGGGCGGGGCCCGGCAGGGCTGTGGCTACCTGCTCGGCTGGGACCACGCGGTCCTGCGGACCGTAGGCTCCCTGGCCAACTGCCACTGGACCGAGCTGCGCCACGACGACGTCCGGGGCTGGCACCTGCGCGCCCACAACGTCGGGCTGATCACCCGGCCGGCACCCGGCGAAGCGCTCTGAGGCAGCCTCCTGGTCATCCGGCCCGGGCACGTGGTCGCGACATCGGCTAGCGTGCCGGGCATGCCCGTCGCGGTCGTCACCGACTCCACCGCCTACCTCCCGCCCGAGCTGGTGCGGGCGCACCGGCTCACCGTGGTGCCCCTGACCGTCGTGCTCAACGGCGCGGAGGGGCTGGAGGGGATCGAGACCTTCCCCGCCGACGCCACCCGGGTGCTCGGCGGCCGGCGGGTCTCGGTCAGCACCTCCCGCCCAGCCCCGGAGCAGTTCGCGCGGACGTACCGGGAACTGCTCGACGCCGGCGCGGACGGCGTGGTGTCGGTACACCTGTCGGCGGAACTCTCCGGCACCGTCGAGGCGGCCCGGCTGGCCGCCGCCGAGCTGGGCGACCGGGTCGAGGTGGTCGACAGCCGCGCCACCGGCATGGGCCTGGGCTTCCCGGTGCTCGCGGCCGCCACGGCCGCCGCGGCCGGCGCCGACCTTCCCGGGGTACGGCAGGCCGCCCAGGACACCGTCGACCGCACCACCATCTACTTCTACGTCGACACGCTGGAGTTCCTCCGCCGGGGCGGCCGGATCAACGCGGCCGAGGCGCTGCTCGGCACCGCCCTCTCGGTCAAGCCGATCATGCACATGCCGGACGGAGCGATCGTGATCCGGGACAAGGTGCGCACCGCCAGCCGGGGCGTGGCCCGCCTGGTCGACCTGGCCGTCGAGGCGGCCGGCGACGCCGAAGTGGACCTCGGGGTGCACCACCTCGCCGCGCCACAGCGGGCCGAACAGCTCCTCGAAGCGCTCACCGAGCGGCTCGGCGACCGGCTGCACGACACGTACGTCTCCGAGGCCGGCGCGGTGGTCGCCGCCCACGCCGGGCCGGGCCTGGCCAGCGTGGTCGTGCACCGCCGCCCCTGATTTGGGGTGGGTGGACGATGTCTTACGTGGTGACCGGCGGTGGCCGTGGTGTCGGCCGTGCCGTGACGGAACGGCTGCTCGACACCGGAGGCACGGTGGTGGTCGTCGAGCGGGACCCGGACGCGCTGGCGTGGCTGCCGGCGCATCCCGCCGCCGACCGGTTGGTGCCGGTGCTCGGCGACGCGGCGGACGAGCAGGCCGCCGAGCACGCCGCCGACCTGGCCGAGCGGGCCGCGCCGCTGGCCGGCTGGGTCAACAACGCGGCGGTGTTCCGGGACGCCTCGGTGCACTCCGCGCCACCGGCCGAGGTGTGGGACCTCATCGGACTGAACGTGCGCCCGGCCCTGGTCGGCGCGACAACCGCGGTACGCCGGTTCCTCGCCGCCGGTACCGGAGGTGCGATCGTCAACGTCTCGTCCCACCAGGCCCGCCGGCCGGTGCCGGGCTGCCTGCCGTACGCCACCGCCAAGGCGGCGGTCGAGGGGCTGACCCGGGCGCTGGCCGTGGAGTACGGGCCCCGGGGAGTGCGTACGAACGCGGTCGCGCTCGGCTCGATCCATACCGAGCGGCATGCCGCGTTCCTGGCCGAACGGGAGCCCGCCGAGGTGGAGTGGATCGAGGGGGAGCTTGCCCGGCTGCATCCGGTCGGCCGGGCCGGTCGCGTCGAGGAGGTGGCGGAGGCGGTGGCGTACCTGCTCTCGGCGACGTTCGTGAACGGGGTGACCCTGCCGGTCGACGGGGGACGGGCGGTGCTGGGGCTGGACCCGGAGGCCCGCTGACCCTCGCCGGGCCGGCCCCGGCCGACGTCGTGCGCCGCGCCTCAGCGTCCGCCGTCAACGGTCACGCGGAGCAGCGCGAACCGACGGCGCGGTGCGCCCGGCCGGGGCTCTGGACAGCCAGCGCACGCCGTTCAGCAGCACGAACAGCTCCCGCTTCGCCACCGCCGTTCCGCGTGCATCCAGCTCGTAACCCTCGATCCATGACCAGCCGTGGTACGGATGCCGGTCGGTCAGGTCGCGGATCACCCGCACCACGATCGGTCGGCTGAACTGCACGCTCGCGGCGCGGGTCAGGTGCAGCACGTCCCCGGCCCGGAACGTCGGCGCGGGCCGCGATCCGGCCGCCGTTGTCGACCGGCCGGACCAGCGCGACTCCGGGATGCGGTTGTGGGACCCCTGCCCCGACTTCTTCTTGTCCGGCACATCGCTCCCCGCGGTCGAGATCGGGCGGGGCCGCCTCGCCTCCCCGCCGAGGCGACCCCCACGAACGCGGTCGCCGGGCTTCGCCTCCACCAACCACGCCGTTTCGACCAGCCTTGCCCTTCGTGGTGGGATGAATACACTGCGTTGCACTATCCTTTTCAGACGTTCGGATCGTTCCGGGGAGGCTGTGGATGAACCACGCGGTCATCGAAGCGATGTCGGCGGCGGGCGAGACGGCGGACAGCCTCGCTGCTCAGATAGGGGTCGACCCGAAGACGGCAGCGAAGTGGGCGAACCCGGGACGGATCCCACAGACGCGCCACCGAGCCCAGGTCGCCGCGATCCTTGGGCGCGAGATGGAGGACCTTTGGCCGGACGTACTCAAACGACGGGAACCAACCTGGTTGCGTGCGTGGGTCGACTGGGAACGCGAGGCGGTCGCGCTGCGGTGGTTCGAGTTGGCGTGGGTACCCGGCCTGTTCCAGACCCAGGCTTACGCGCAAGCGACGCTGGCCGGCGAGGCGCTGACCGCGGATGAGGTGGACCAACTCGTCGCCGCGCGCATCAGCCGGCAGGCCGTCCTGCGACGTGAGCGCCCGCCCCTGCTCATCGCCGTCGTCGACGAGGCGGTGTTGTACCGCTCGGCCTATGGAGACGCCGCGCTCATGGCCGACCAGCTCGGCTACCTGATCGAGTGCGCCGCGCTGCCGTCCGTGCAGATCCACGTCGTGCCGAGGGACGTCGGCATGTACGCCGGGCTCGGCGGACCGATCATCCTGGCCGACCTGCCCGACGGGCTGCGGGTGGCGCATGTGGACGGCCAGGCTCGTGCGCAGATCATCGAGCAGGGGCCGGAAATTGCTACCCTCGAACGACGGTGGGCGCGCATTGTGGGTGAGGCTCTACCTCGGGCCCAGTCCCTCGACCTCATCAAGAAAGCGGCAGCATCATGGACATGACCGGCGCGCGGTGGCGCAAGAGCACGAAGAGCGGCAACAACGGTGGCTCGTGCGTCGAGGTCGCCGACAATCTCCCGGGCGTCGTCCTCGTGCGGGACACGAAGGACCGCGACGGCGGCACGCTGAGCTTCGCGCCGGCCTCCTGGCAGCGCTTCGTCGGCCTGGCGAAGGCGATCGGTCCCCTGAGCTGACTTCGACACGGCAGAGGCCCCGGTCACCCGTCACGGGTGGCCGGGGCCTCCTGCTGTCGGGCCGGATGCGGTACACCTGATCCCCCGCTTCCCATAGCACCAGGGCGCATGATCAGGGTGTTGTCCACAGGGCCAGTTCTTGTCCACAGCCGGTGACCGTCGACCGGCGAATGCCCGCTTTTCGTCCCTAGCCTCGGGTCGTGTCAGACGACGAGGAGGCCACGGTGCGGCGGCGACTGTTCCGCCTGGTGGGGGCAGTGCCGGAAGGGTCGCTTCTCCGGCCGGTCGGGTCAGCAGACTCCGACCAGGCTGATCCCCGCTGGCACGCACGTGGACGGCACTGGATTGAGCGTTGAGGTGGTGGCCGACAACAAGCCCGTGGCCGAGCGGGTCGCCCTCGGTGTGGCTCGGTGGTGGGCTCAGATCTATGGGCTGGGCGAGCCGCGCCGGGTGCACGTCATGGACAACTAACCTGCGCTCTGTCTTTCACCCGACACTGCTGCCGCAGCGGACTTCGCCCGCAGCGCCTGGTTCGCCCGGACGACCTTCACCGGCGGCGCCTGGTTCGGCGGTGCGAACTGCACCGGGGCCAGCTCGTTCAACAAGGCAACCTTCACCGGCATCGCGTGGTTCGGCAGGGCGACTTTCAGCGGCGATTCCGTGTTCCGCAACGCACAGATACTGCATCTCGACCGGCTCGAGAAAGCCCATGGCCTCGGCTGGCCCACCGGGTGGACGGTCTCCGCCGACCCGGAAGACCCAACGCGCGGCAGACTGGTCCCACAGCGTATGCCGAGAACATCTGCGCCGGCTGGTCGTCCCTCGGAGCCGACAGTTGAGGGAGTAAGGGTTGATCCCTTGAGCTGATTATCGGAGCGCCCGCCGGCCTGGGCGACACGGCTCGCCGTATGGAAGGCGAGCTGGCGGAACGGGTTGTAGGTCAGGTCCGCGACGGCCGATGATTGACGATCAATAGCGAGGGGGCAGGCCATGTGGCTACGGAAGCGGAAGCGCGAGGAGCAGCCTCAGCGGCGATACGCGGACTACATCCCCGGTGCCGAGGTACCCCCTCCTCCCCCGCCGGGTAGAGCGAGCATCCAGCTCACGGTATCCGTGGATGTTGAGAGATGGGCGCGGGCTCGGGGCAAGACGGTCGAGGAAGCCGACCGGGAGCTGAGGCGACGCATCAACGAGGCGACGTCCGCGATGTCCAGCCGACTCATGGTGGAACTGGGCGACATGGACGACGTGATCCAGTCAATGTGGGCTTGACCCGTTTCGACGGACAGGGTCGATGTGTTGATCTCACGCTACCTTGCTGATCGGCGAGGTAGCAGTTGCAGTGGTTTCGTACGCGG
>NZ_JARXXY010000046.1:0-42319 GCF_029893845.1 Micromonospora sp. A200
GATCGACACTTCGGAAAAGTCACTTCCCGGACCCGCCACACCCCAGCCTAGAACATCCCTCTTGATCATCACTTGACACAGAGGGGTGCCAGATGAGGACACCTGGTCCACGCGTGCGCGACCCCAGCTATCGGCGCATCTCCGCAGTGCGCACGGTCGCGAAGCTGCGGTGTGTGAGGCGACGGGAGTGACATGCTTCGCCTATGTTGATCCGTCAGACCAAGGTGCTCCTGGAGTCGATGCTTACCGATGCCGGGGTGAATCCGAGCGTCGTGACCACGGCTGACGTGCGGACGCTCGTCGAGGTGTTCCGGCGGTTCGCCGCGATCTCGATCGATGATGCGGCGCCGCCCGAGGAGGACGGCGATGGCGTCCTCGCCCAGTTCGGAACGTTTGACTTCCGGGGTCAGCGAGAATTCTCGGCTGATCTCACGCGACAGTTCATCGAGGCCGGCGATGAGTACGCACCCATGTGGCAATTGAGTTGCACCTTTCACTGGACTCGCAGTGCAGCGACCGAGGGTTTCGCCTCCGGGCACCTGTGGTCCTTCGGCACGCCCCTTGATGAGTTCTTCGCAGAGGCTGCTGCCCTTCCAGGCTGGGCGTGGGCGCTCGCCGGCGTGCAAGCACCCCGCGACCTCGAGATCACACTCCGAGAGGTCTGAACGTGCGCGCTCATCGGCAGAACCGCGCGTCGAGCGCCGCCACGCCCGTCACTCAACGTGACGCACGGTCGGCGGCAGATCCGGACGTGGAAGTAGGCCATGACCGTGTTGATATACCAAGGCCGTACGCGCTGTTAAGTCTGGCCCTGGTTCAGACTGGTCGGACGTCAAGGATGTGCGGCTACAAGCGCGGTCCCTGGCTTGTTTCACCGTGGTGCACGAGTGGTGCGCGGTCACCCTGGAGGGTGGCCGTCAACTGATCCAAGCCCAGCGAACCCAGCTCCAGCGCGTGACGGTGGAATGCGCGCCGGTCGCCGGGGAAGGACGAGCGGCCTGCCAGCCATACGCGCTCACCCACCTTGTAGGCCAGCGCCTGCCCTGGCCGGCCCAGGTAACGCGCGAGCTCGGCGGACGCGTACGGCCCCTGGTGACAGCGGTCCCGCAGCAGCTTCAACGCAGCATCCGGCGTCCACATTGCTCTGTCGGCAGACGGCATCGGCAGTCGCAGGTGCAGGCCGATGTCGAGCACGACCCGTGCCGCCCGCAGGAGCTGCATATATAGATGCCCCAGTCGCGCACCCGGCTGTTCATAGAGCCCGAGCTCGTCCATGAACCGCTCGGCGTACAAGGCCCAGCCCTCCTGGCTGCCGGAGAGGCCGCCGAGCAGGTTCAGCCGCTGCCCGAGGCCTCCCCGGCAGACCTCGGAGCCGAGGTGGAGGTGGTGGCCGGGCACGCCCTCGTGGTAGGCGGTGCTGTAGGCGTACCAGGTGGGGAAACTCGCTGCGTCCTCGGGGAGGGACCACCAGACCCGGCCCGGCCGCGTCAGGTCCCGCGACGGCCCGGTGTAGGCAATGCCGGACGACGTGGTCAACCGCGACTCGATGCGCCGCAGCGGGGCGGGGATGTCGAAGTACACGCCGTCCAGCCGCTCGGTGGTGGCCTCCAACAGCTCCTGCAGCCACGCGGCGAACGCCTCCCTGCTGTGCAGCGTGCCGGGTGCGTCGGGGCTGGCGAGCCAGGCGAGCACCTCTGGCACGCTCCCGCCCAGGGCCTTCGCCTCCGCGATGAGCTCTGCCTCTATCGCTCTGAACTCGTCCCAGCCCCAGTCGTACAGCTCGCGCAGGTCAGGCTGGGTCGCGAGGAAGGTGCGCACCCAGAGTGCGTACCGCTGCTGGCCGAACGTTTCTTCGTCACCGGCCCGCGGTGCTAGGTCCGCGGTCAGCATCTCGGCCAGTTTCTGGTACGCCTCTCGCGCGCCCGTCGCTGCGGCCTGCAACGACGCCCGCTGACGCCCCTCGCCGTAGCGATCCACCAGGGCGACATCGTCGTCGATCCAGTTGCGGCAGCGCTGCGTGACGAGCTCCACCTGGCGCCGCGCCGGCAAATTGCCGCGCTCGGCGGCGAGTAGGAGGCTGCGGGCATACCCGTTCAGGGCCGCGGGGATCGCGGCCAGGCGTGCGCCGACACGCGCCCAGCCCTCCTCGAAGGCCCCGCCCTCGGCGCCGCAGCCGGGAACCGCGGCCTCGACGGCCTGACGGATGAGCTGGAGCGGACCGGTGGCCGCCGCGTGCAGTTCGCGCAGGTCCTCCCCGGCGTCGTGGAAGGCGATACGCGTATGCAGCCGTTCGGCGAGGTGGGCGTGCAGCGGGGTCGCGGCCGGCAGTGCATCACCCAAGATCTCGAGCTCGCGCAGGGCGCGGGCCGCGAGATCGGCGCGGGCCTGGTGACCCTCCGGGCTGTAGTCGGTCAGCCCGTCGACATCCTGCTCGCCGGCCTCGACGACCGCTGTGCAGGGATCGAGGCCGGCCATGTCGCACAGGAGCCGATCCGCGAAGTCCCCGATCATGGGGCAATGCTAGGGCCTTGCCCTAACGCCGACGAGCCAGGCGCACGCTCATCCAACGGCCCGGCCTTGCCGTGTACGGTCTGCCGTCATGTCACTCAAGCTGCTCCCGGTCGACGAGGTGTGGGTGGACCGCATGATCACGCTGGCCTACATGCCCTGGGAACGGGCGACGGTCGAGGCGATGTTCGTGAAGTGGGGTCTCGCCCGGCCCGGCGAGGACGTCGGTTGGCAGGGCGGCCGGGGAGCACCCCAGTTCGCCGTCGACCACGAGGGCGAACCGTCGGGGTGGCTGGTCGAGCTCGGCGCGGCCCCGCCGGATCCGGACGTGTGGGTGCACCTGCCGTGCGCGCTGTACTGGCCGGCGTTCGGGGCGGAGGAGCCGGACGAGCACGACGACGAGGACGACGAGGACCTGCCCCCGCTGTGGGCTCGGCGGCCGGACGCAAGGCGGGCCCAGTTCCATGCCGAACGGGATCGCCTCGCCGCGCTAATCGCCACCCGTCTGGGTGCGCCGGAGAGCGTGGTGACCGGAGCGTACGACAGCTACCGGGCGGTGTGGCGACGTGGTGACCGGGCGCTGCTGCTGGAGACGACCGATGACATCCACACGTACTCGCATTACGACGTGCTCGGCATCCGGCTGCGGCGATACGACCCGTCACTCACCGACCTGGACACCTAACCGAGGCCGGCGCCGTGCCAAGACTACGGCGCGGATACCGGCGCGTCTCGCGGCAGAAGCGGATGGCTGTGGGTCGGGCCGGTCGGGTGGGAAATCGCCTGACGACCGTGGACGGATGCTGCCAACCTGGTTCGATGGATATTCAGCCGTCCGGCGTCGCGGCCGAACGACGGGTCTCGGGTGTTGTTCCGGTAGGGACGCGGCAGGCATTGGAGAGCGGCCTCGCGCCGACTGATCTGCAGACGTTGCTGATGGCGGTGGCGCGCGCCCGGGCGCAGAAGGTCACCCCGGCCCGGGTCCTGCAGCGCTGGCGCCAGGACCGCTTCGTGCGCCCGTCGGCATGCGATCCACGGCTGCTGGCCCAGCTCGAAGCCACGCTATGGCGGCTGCTGCCCCAACGGTTCGTCGGTGTGGAACTGTCACCAGTGGCGCCGCTGGGAACGTGTTCCGCGCTGGCCCCGGTCGACCAGCATCGCGTGGTGAGCACGGTGCGGGGCAGTGAAGTGCTCAGCGACCCGACCAATGCCCTCGCGGTCGAGGCGGCAGTGCGCCGCCGCGAGCAGGGCGTCGGCGGCAGGGTTGACCTCGCTACGTGCCACCGCGTGCTGCGAGCCCAGCGGTTCGGCCCCGGCAACGCAGCGCATTTCCGGCTGTTCGCCCTGGCCTCCACCGCCCGCGACCGCGGCTCGGGATCCACCGAAGCGCAGCTGCTCATCGAGCATATCGGCTTCTGGCAGCGGGTACTTTCCGAGCTACTGCCCACGGCGGCCACCCGGATCACGGTCACCACGTTCGAGCAACCAGTCCTCACCGAACGCCTCCACGACACGGTCCACCCGGCGTTGGCCGGCGCGCCGCCTGTTCCGGTTGTCGAGGACCCCAAGCGCCGCCATGGGGCCGGTTACTACGCCGGCGCCGCTATCGGGCTGCGGGCCGACGTCGACGGCCGGACCGTCGACCTCGGCGACGGCGGGCTGACCACCTGGACCGCGCAGCTTCTCGGCGACACGAAGGAACGCTGCCTGGTCTCCTGCCTGGCGACCGAACGGCTGACCGCGCTCGCCGAGCAGCACAAGTAGGTTGTACCGCTCACCGGCCAGATGTGGACACTCAATCTTGCAGGTGGGGCCGGACCGGCTCACCTGCCCGTGGCCAGATGACGGAGGTGAAGTCAAGCCGACGTCTGTGCACTCATCTCGGCAAAAGCGGATGCCATGCCGACGGCGCATCTGCTTCGTCACGGAACGTCACGACGGCCACCGACACTACCCATGGGTCCCGCTGAGGCACCGCTGGTCGGCTCGGGGAGCGGTTGAAGGTGGAAACTGCTCGCTCTCATCTCAGCGTCCGTCTACACGACGCTGTGCATGTTCAGCTGTACCTGGCTGGGCACGTTGGCTCGTACGCCGACAATGACAGCAGTGGCGGGGTCCGACTGTCATGGTCGGACCCCGCCTCACGGATGTTGTGCAGGTCAGGCAGCGGCGGCTGCCGGGGACGCCGTCCGCCTGGGCCGGGTGGTGACTCGGCCGGTGCGGGTCCGGATGCGGTGCACAGACTGGTTCTGCAGGTACGCGCGGGTCTTGGGGGACACGACGCTGGTGAGCAGTCCCTTGGCCAGGGCGTCGGCGAGGCGTTCGTCGATGCCGTTCATCCGCTTGCGCAGCGCGTCGACGGTGATGCCCAGACGCGCGGCGATGGGCTCGATCGCCCGCTGCCCGAGCCGCAGGTCGATGTAGGGGTCCAGGTCGGTGTGCTCGAGCAGGCCGAGGCGGGCGGCGCGGCGAACGAGCAGGTCGGGGTGGCCGTAGGGGACGTGCGGGATGCGTGGGCCGGTGAGGTGCTCCACGTGCTCCACCGGCACCGCGGTGCCCGTGCGGCGCAGCAGTTCGTGTCCGGCCCGCCAGCCGGCCATGCACAGCGCCGCGTGCGGGGCGGGCTTGGCCAGATCGACGCGGTCGCGCAGGGCGGTGAGGAACCCGGTGAGGATCTCCGCGTCGAGGTCGGCGGCGTCACCGGACCAACCGGCGTGCAGTCGGCCGGCGTGGCGGCGCAGCGCGGGCATCGCCATCGCCACCGCCGCGATGACCCAGGATGGTCCGTCCAGGCGGGCGCGGCGGACCAGGTCCCGCCACACCGCGTCACGCGCGGTGTAGGCGCGGGGATGGCGCAGCAGCCAATCCCGCAGCGCGGGGAGTGTCATGACCCCGCCCGGCAAGCCGGTGTCAGGGCCGAGGGTGTCCAGGTCGAGTGTCATCGGGTCGGGGCCGGTGGTCAGCGCCGCGAAAGCGGCGTCGACGGCGTCCAGCGGCGAGTCGGGCCAGTCCGGGTTGGACAGGGTCATGTCCACACACTCCCTGTATAAGAAGATCGTCGATGACGCGCCGCGGTGGTGCCACCCTCGGCGCGGGAGACATCGATTGCGCCACGGCGACCTCGCAGACCTCTGACAGCCCAGGCCAACGCCCCGATGACACTGTGTCCGCCCGCCGATGCGCCGACCTGACAGACAAAGGCGGCCACCGGCACCGACTCGGACAGCGGGCTAACAAAGTGGCCTTGACCTGCGCGTTGGCCCCACCCGGCCCGGTGGTGACGCCAGCCGCGCCGGCGGATCTGACAGCCCGGCCGCGCCCGTCAGAGGGGTCTGACAGCGATCTGACAACCCCGCCGTGACGCCACGGCGGTGTCTGACAAGCCTGCCGTTGTCAGACGCCGCTAACCTGACGGCGGCACGGTGTCTGTCACGGCGGCACTCTCGCGGCGAACCGCGATCTGACAGCGGCACCGTCGGATGACACGACGTCGCGGCGCTGTCATCGACAACACTGCGTGACCGCGCCAGACCTGACACGCTGGCCCTGGCGCGACGCCGCGTCGGTCTGACAGTACTGTCCACGCACCAACGCCATCGGCGTCCGTCCTTGCGCCGGGCAGGGGATGCCCGTCACCTTCCGTCACGAAGAGCGGCCACGACGGCCCCGGGCGCCGGTCTGACCGCATCGCAGCGCCTGCAGGCGGGGCCGGCACGGTGGTGCTGTCAGACCTCTGTCAGGCCGAGGGGTGTCCGCCAGAGCTGACAAATGCCGGTTTGAGGGGTGTCAGCGCATCACGGCGCGGCGCGGAGCCCACATCCAGATGAGCGAGCACACGCCGCAGCACCACCCCAACCCTGCCCAGCCCGTCGACCCGCACGACGTCGACCCGACCCTGATCGACCTGGTCGCCGGCGACCCGCCCGTGCCGGTCACCGTGTGGCGCACCGCCCGCGGCCCGGCCGACGCCGGCCGCACCATCGGCGCCCGACTGGCCTACCGGCTCGTCGCCGCCTACAGCCGCCCCGGCGAGGCCGTCGTCGACCTCACCGGCGACCACGCCCTGACCGCCGTCTGCGCGGCCGGCGCACGTCGACACCACCCGGGCTGGTTCACCGACGCGTCCAGCCTGATCATCGGACCGGCCACCCCACCGACCCGCCCCGACCCGGCCGCCCTGCCCGACGACAGCAGCGGCGACCTGCTCGACATGCGCACGTGGTTCGGCGACGATCTCACCGACCCCGACCTGCCCGCGGACGAGGCCACCACCTACCCCGGTCGCACGTCGCTGGCGGAGGCGACCAGCCTGGTCGTGGCCTGCTGGCCCTTGGATGCGGCCGACGCAACCAACCGGGTCCGGCTGGCGTGGCTGCTGACCGCGTGCGCGCGCCTGCTGCGCCCCGGCGGCTGCCTCGTCCTCGTCGTCACCGTGCCGGCGAGCATGGTCGGGCCGGAGGACTTCACCCCGGTGGCCACCGCCGCCGCAGCTGCCGGCCTGGGCTACCTGCAGCACATCGTCGCCGTCGCCGCCGACACCGACGGCGACGCGTTCGTCTACCACGTCACCGACGAGGAACTGCTCACCCTCGCCCAGCAGGCCGGCGAGCAGCAGTGGTCGGTGGCGCACCTGC
Source organism: Micromonospora sp. A200 (assembly GCF_029893845.1). NCBI lineage: Bacteria > Bacillati > Actinomycetota > Actinomycetes > Micromonosporales > Micromonosporaceae > Micromonospora > Micromonospora sp. A200. The sequence goes on from NZ_JARXXY010000046.1 coordinate 7,143, forward strand.
GGGTACACGCCGACCTGCTCGTGTTCAGCCAGCAGCCCGACCAGCCGCGGCGCCCGCGCCGGCAGGAAGGCGGCAACCGTGACTGAGCACGAGCACGTCCACCCGGAGCAGAACCCGTGCCACCCCAGCCCACCCGGACGCCTGCGTCCCCATCCAACCGAGCCGGACCCCGGCGGGCTGTCGGTGTGGGCGACCGCCCAACGCACCGGCCCGGTCCAGCGCCGCGGCCGGTACGTGCCGGAGTCGGTCAAGCACCCCGCCCGGATGCTCCCAGCGATCGCCGCGCACGCCGTCAACGCCTACACCCAGCCCGGGGACCTGGTCCTGGACCCGATGTGCGGCATCGGCACCACCCTCGTCGAGGCCGTCCACGGCGGCCGTGACGCCATCGGGGTGGAGTACGAGTCCCGCTGGTCCGACATCGCGGATGCCAACATCACCCACGCCCACGACCATGGCGCTACCGGCCGCGCCTCGGTGATCCGTGGCGACGCCACTCGCCTGCGGTCCCTGCTGCCGGCCGCTCTGACTGGGCAGGTCGCCCTGGTGGTCACCTCACCGCCCTACGGGCCCACCGTCCACGGCCTCGTCCGGCCCGGCGCCGACGGGGTGGCGAAGTTCGACAACGCCTACAACGACGGCACCGACAAAGGGAACCTCGCCTACCGCGACCTCACCGGCCTCACCGACGGCTTCGCGCAGATCCTCACCGGCTGTGCGACCCTGCTACGCCCCGGCGGCACCGTCGTGGTCACCGCCCGCCCCTGGCGCAAGAACAGCCAACTCGTCGACCTGCCCTCCGCCGTCATCGCCGCCGGCGTCCGCGCCGGCCTGACACCGACCGAACGCTGCGTCGCGCTACTCGCCGCGGTCCGCGACGGGCGCCTCGTCGCCCGGCCGTCGTTCTTCCAACTCCAGGCCGTCCGCAAAGCCCGCACCGCCGGCACCCCACTGCACCTGATCACCCACGAAGACGTCCTGATCTTCACCAAGGTGCCCGCCTCCGCCAGTTCCGGGGAAGCCCCGTGCGCGCAAGAACCCGTCGGTCCCGCGGGCTCGTCCTGCCAGGTGGCCACCAATGACGTGGGGGAGGAGGGTTGAGGGCCCTTGCGAACAAGCATGGCTCATCAGGTCGCCACGAATGGTGCCGCGTCATGAGCGACCGGCGACGCACCCGCACCCCCTCATACACCGCCACACCAGCCAAAGCCACGACCACACCACGATGGACCGAGACGGATGTCCGCGCGCTGGGCGTGACCACCGCCGTCGTCACCGCCGGACAGATCCTCGGACTGTCCCGCAACACCGCCTACCGCCTCGCCCGCGCCGGTGCCTTCCCCGTCCCGGTCATCCAGGCCGGTTACCAGTACCGGATACCCGTCGCCGGCCTGCTGGCCGCCCTGCGCCTCACCACCCCGGCAACACCCGACGGCGACGACCGGCACCCACCCGCACCGTAGACCCCCCACAGAGCGGCGGCTGCCCGCGACGACTTGATCGTCGTGGGCAGTCGAGCGTGCATGTCGATCGACAAAACCGCTGCCCCGGCAGCCACCAGCCCAACCCACCCGGAGAACCCGCCCATGTCGCACGGATCAATCTTCAAACGCTGCGGCTGCCGCGACCCGCGCACCCGCAAACCGCTGGGCAACCACTGCCCGAAACTCCGACGCGCCAACCGGTCCTGGAACCCCGACCACGGCCACTGGGCCTACCAACTGGAACTCCCACCCACCGCCGAGGGCCGCCGCCGACAGCTACGCCACACCGGCTTCGACACCCACAAACAAGCCGCCGACGAACTCGACCGCGCCCGACAGTTGCTCGACCTCGCCGGACGCAACCGCCGCCGCCGCATCGAAATCGGCGACCTGCTGCAAGCCACCCTCCGCGCCGGCGGCACCCTGCCCGACGTCGACACCGTCCGCAACCGGCTCCGCGCCGACACCCCACTGGCCGGGGTGCCCACTGTCGCCGACTGGCTGACCACCTGGCTGCAGCGGCTCACCGTCGACGACAACACCCGCCGCGGCTACGAATCCCACGTCCGCGTGCACCTCATCCCCCACCTCGGCGACGTCGTCCTGGACCAACTGCGCCCCCACCACATCGAAGACCTCATCGACAAGATCAAGCAACGCAACGCCGACATCGCCACCGCGAAAGCCAGCCCCGACCCCGACACCCGCGCCAGCGTCCGAGGGGTCCGACCCACCGGACCCGCCACCATCGCCCGCATCCGCGCCACCCTGCGCAAGGCGTTCAACGACGCCCTCGCCCGAGAGGTGGTCAGCGGCGTCACGAACCCCGCCACCCTCGTCAAGACCCCCAACGCTCGGGCCAAGCCAATTGTGTGGGAACCAGAACCGTCCAGAGGTGGAAGGCCACCGGTAAGGTCCCCGGCCCTGTCATGGTGTGGACCGACGACCTTCTCATCCAGTTCCTGGACTACGCCGCCGAGCATGCCCCCGAGCTGCACCCCCTACTGCACCTCATGGCCTACCGCGGACCCCGCCGCGGCGAAGCATGCGGACTCCTCGACGCCGAAGTCCGCCTCGCCAAAGGCGAGGTCAGCATCGTCAACCAGATCGCCACCCACGGCTACGAGGCCCACCAGAAACGGCCCAAGAGCGATGCCGGCAACCGTGAGGTCATCCTCGACCCCGACACCGTCGCCGTCCTCACCGCCTACAAGGCACGCCGCGCCGCCTGGCGCCGCGCCGCCGGGAAGGACGGGCCCGACACCGGGCTGTTCTTCGTCCGCCCCGACGGCAGACCGTGGCACCCCAACGCGGTCACCCAACGCTTCCGCCGCCTCGTCAAACAAGCCGGGCTGCCACCCATCCGGCTGCACGACCTGCGCCACGGCGCCGCCACTCTCGCCCTCGACGCCGGCGTCGACATCAAAGTCGTCTCCGACCAACTCGGCCACTCCACCACCACGCTCACCCGCGACACCTACCAGAGCGTCGTCAAGCGGCTGCACCACGAAGCCGCAACCGCCGTCGCCGACAGAATCAAGAACAAGCGGCGACGTACCGCTTGAGCGACCTGGGTGATGGGTTGACATAACAGCTCAAGGGGCCTGCGGTACTTTCTTCACCAACACCAATCGGTGAACAGGTGGAACTCCCGCCCCGTTGCCGGACTTTTTACATGAGGCGACAACCGGTATCCACATTGGAGGGAATGATTCGATGAGTTCCTACACCATCACCATCGCCGCTGACGATCCCAGTCGAGCGACCACAACCCTGAAGGTGGAGGTGAACGACAGCACCCCGCGTATCACCGAGCTGGTGGTACGCGCCGGGCAGGGGGACGGGCTGACGGCGGGCCAGATCCCCGCGGTCGACCTGGATCTGCTGTTGAGGGCGATCGCGCCCACCGCCGGTGGGCGGCAGGCGATAGCCACGCCGCCCATCGCCGTATCCGACGAGGCGCCCGCAGCCGGCGCCGTGCCCGTTGACGATGGTGGGCCCGCCGCCGAGCCGACGGCGGTCCAGCCCACCGCCCTTACCACGGGTGCGGACGAGCCGACTGCTACGAGTAGCCCTGAAGGCGCCAATTCGGTTGAAGTCGTGGTGCCCAAGCAGGCATCACCGGCGACCAAGGCAAGCAAAGTGAAGAAGGCCACCCGGGCGTCAGGCGCCGGCCCGACCCACAGCCGAGCGGGCAAGCCGAAGACCGCAACGGGGGCCAAGGCCACGACTACGGCGGCGACGGCCACGAAGCGGACCGCCAAAGGCGGGTCCTCCGGAGGCGAGGGACGGGTGTACCGGCGCTCACCGGCCGATCTCGAAGCGGTCTACCAGCAAGCCGGAAGTGTGACTGCCGTCGCCGACCACTACAACGTGCCCCGACACACCGCCCAGGGATGGATCCGCACGCTGCGTCGCCGGCAAGCCGGACCGGCTTCTGAGTAGGGGAGCCAGATACAGGGTCAAAAATGGGTGCCGCTTCAAGGCGCAATGCCGCTCAGATAGGGCATCTGTTGAAGTCAGCGTGGTGAGCTGACGGGACGGTGGTTGGCCGGCACGGTGCCCGGGCGTGACGTCGTCTGGGGTGGAGTCGCCGCCGCGGCCGTGGGGTCGGTTGACTGACCATGTTGGGCTGGGTGTGTTGTCGGCCCGGTTCGATCGTGACCTGCTCGAAGAGGTCCTCAACCGGACCGGGCGGCGGGAGAAACGCAGCCGGCGGCTGCCAGCGCACGTGATGATCCGTTACGTGATCGCGATGGGGCTGTTCTTCGTCGAGTCCTACGACGAGGTGATGCGCCGGCTGGTCGGTAACCTGCGCAAGCTCGGCTCGTGGGCCGATGACTGGCAGGTACCGACCGCTTCGGCGATCACGCAGGCGCGCCAGCGGCTGGGGGCCGAACCGGTGAGGCCGCTGTTCGAGCGGGCGTGCGTGCCGCTGGCCAGTCGTATCAGCGGATCGGCAACTTGTGCAAGCCTCCACCCAGGAATTCCGGCCTACACAACGGCGACCAGCACGCCGACGATTACCGTAACGGCAATCATAAGGTAGGCCAACCACCAAAGCGATCGCTGGTGTGCCCCGGCGGATGCAGTAGCACGGGCCTTCGCGACGAGCGTCCCCACCCGAGGCGAGTGACCGGTAACGGAAGGATTCCGGACAGCATCGAACACCTCGCGCCAAACATGCTCGGCGTCTCCGGATGGCCGCGCAATGTTCGGTTGTGGACGCTCGGCGCCGTGTTGCCTTGTACCGACCCGATCCGAAGGAGGCGTCATCCCAGGCGCACGTGTAAATTTCGGCGCAGGCGCGTCAGCTGGAACAGTGGCGCGGCCCCTAGGGATCTGGTTTGGGGTGGTGTGGGGTGGTGGGGGGTGCGAGCCCTTTTCCGCTCCTGCCTTGTTGTCTTTGCAATCTGCCCCTCGGGAAGGTTCCGTGTCGCGAGATCCTTCCGCCTGGGGATTCATCGGGGCTGCAGGCGACTGCGAGCTTCCTTCCGCTCCTGCTTGGGTGTCTCCGCGGTCTCCTCCTCGGGAAGGTTCTCCATATTCAGATCCTTCCAGCTCGGGTTTCAAGAGCTCCAATATTTCTCGCATTTGCCGCTCGTGTTGCTGCAGAGTCTCCTGAGCTTGCCGTTCATACAGCTCGATGGACTGCTCATACAGCTCTAGAACTTCCTGCGTTTGCCGCTCCTGCAGCCTTTTGACTTCATGCGTCAGTCGGTCGAGCAGCTCCTGTTGCTTGATCGTGAGGGGACTTTGGTCAGCCGAGATGTCGGCCTGCGGTTGCGACGCGTTCTGGCTCGTCAGCAACGGCCGCTCCTGTTCGTCCCGCATGTGGCGAGCAGCCCTTTGTTGCTCCAGCCTGTCGCGCATCTGCCGATCACGCCGCTCCTGGTCCTCGTGAACCTGCCTTAGGTGCTGGTCCAGCGGCATGCCGTATGGCGCTGGCGGAAAGCCATCACGGCCTAGTTGTTCAATGGTGTGCCGCAGTCCGTCGTGCTGGTAGGGGTCGTACCCAGGTGGCGGGGTGAAGTACTCTCCGGGCATTGCAACCTCCTAAGACCTAGCCGGCCTTGTGATCTCAAGATAGAGGTTCGTTTCAGGCACCGATAGCTCTGGTGAATCACTAGGTGATGGATGCTTTGATCCACGGCTGCGGCCACGGGGCAGTCTGTGTCGGCCTATGAGCGGGCTGAGCCACCACCCGAGGAACCGGCGGTGGAGAAGTCCGGCCGCAGCCCAGCCCATGTCCGGGACTGTAAGACGAGCGGTGTAACTCCTGATCAAGGAGCGGGCCTGTGGATTTAAGGGGTGTTTCGGCCTGACCCGCCGGGCTTCCGTGCCTGGTGAGGAAGGTGCCGTGATTACGACACTGGACGACTTGACCGCGAGGAAGAAGAAACCGAAGCCGTCAGCGGAGGCAGCCGTCGCGGCCAAGCTGGTGCGCCTGGCCAAGGAACAAGGCTTGCCGCTGACTGGCCCGGACGGGCTGCTCAAGCAGTTCACCAAGACGGTCCTGGAGACTGCCCTCGGCGAGGAGATGACTGAGCACCTCGGCTATGAGAAGCACGACCCTGCCGGGGCTGGATCAGGAAACATCCGCAACGGGACCCGGTCGAAGACGGTGCTGACCGACGCGACGGGCCATGACGTCGATCAGCTCTGCGGCTGTTGCCCCTGCGGTCCTACCAGCCGCGCCGTGACCTGCCTCAGTGGCTGGCTGCTGTTGACGATCTTCTTCATCCGCTGCCACGCCGCTCGGGCCGGAGATCCGCCCATCACGCCACCCAGCCCCCCGCACCGCCGCCAGCCGCCGCCCCGTTGTTCTGAGCCAATTGCTGGGTGGTCTGTCCGAGCTGCTGGGTGGTCTGCCCGAGCTGTTGACCGACCTGCTGGGTGGCCTGCTGCAGCGTCTGCGACAGCGGCCCATTGGGCCCCAGCGCCTCCTGCGCCGTCTGCCCGACGTGGTCGAGCGTCCGCGCCAGCGGCCCCTGCGGCCCGAGCACCTGCTGAGCTGTCTGCCCGACCTGGTTCACCGCGGTGTCCACCGTCTTCACCACCGACTCGATGATCTGAGGGTTGCGCTCGATGGTGCGGAGGGCGCTGTCGAGAATGCCGCGGAGCTCTTCGAGCCGAACCTCGAGCATCGCCTCGGCTTCGACGCCCTTGATGTCGATCTTCACCGTGCCGAGATGCACCTGAACGCCCACGTCGAGCTGGAGCAGGCTACCCAGCCGCGCTCTCAGTGAAACGGAGGCGTCCAGGTTGTCGACCTCGACGTAGATCTGTTCGACCTTGACCTGCGGGATCTGGAGGACGACGTCCGGGTCTGACATCGTCTTGCTGCTGTGCCCGCCAGCCGGCTGGGGAAGGTCGTGCTCACCACCCTGCGGGACGGCGGGGCGTTTGCCGGACTCGGCATCCGTTGGCCCGCCGGCGGGACAGAGGTTCTGGCCCCGACCGGCGACTTCCCCGCCCTCCTCGGCGTCGCGCTGCCGATCGACCTGCTCGCGCGGTTGCGCAGGCGCCTCCCGTGCGCCCGTGTCTCGGCTCTCCGGTTCGGCCATCCCGCACTCCTCGGGCCTCGCCTAGCATGCGGACCGGATGGAGCCCACCATCGGTATGTCGCTCCGATCCTCGGCCCATCCCCTCGGACCGGGTCGTGGTCTACCCGTGTGCCGACGCATCAAACGGTTCAGGGGTGCGGCCGAGGAGACGGCGGATCAGCTGCGCCTGAAAGCGAGGGGCAAGCAGGTGAGCAGCTGCTCCCACCCGTGCCCGCGCTCACGACGACCCCGACGACAGGTCGGCGTGCCAGTAGCGATCGGTGTCTTCTTGCTAGCCATGACGATCATGCCGGTCGTGCTGGTGACGGCCTGCTTGGTGGTCGTCACGTTGTTGAGATTGAGCAACACGCTGTCCCGGATGACCGGCGGACCACGGCCGTCGGGGAAGGCGGAGCTGCGCCACCAGGTCCTTCATGGCCATGTGTGCGCCCGGGGCTGGCCCTCTATCAGGTGATCCAGGGAGTGGGCAGGCGGTCGGCGCCTTCGCCTGGGTGTGGTGCCGACTCCGTCGGACCGGTCGGCTCAAGCTGTCGCCCGGCAAGGCCACCCTGCCCGGCCCCAAGCAGGTCTTCCGTGATCCCGGCGGGACAGCGGTAACGCCGTCGGGCTACGCGACGAGCCGCCACCGGGCGACCGCCGACCGCTGCTGGCCCCGGTCATGGGCGACGGCCGTCGGGTTGGCCCGGCCGATCCCCCGGCGAGGCACGCGAGCGCCACCGGTTCGACGCCGATTTCGCCTGGCTCCCGGAGGCGGCCCGCAGGTTGGCCGACCCGGCGCCACTGACCGCCACCGTCAGCCCGCTCACCGCCCTCCACTGCCGGATTGCCGGGTGGATGGCGCCGACCTCGACCCGCGCTGTCGCCGGTATTCGTACCTCTTGCCCTCTTGTTGTGCATAGGGTCAGGTAGTCGGCCGTCCCCAGTCATCCCAGGGGGTCAACCATGCTCAAGGGGACGATTGCTGAGCCTGGGCTGGACCGCCAGCCCGCGATGCTGGCCCCGGCCTCTGTCTGCGGCTTCCCCGGGCCCGGTGCGCCGGGCGTTGCCGCCAAGCAGGTGATCAAGCTGCTGGGCGGTGAGACAGTCAACCCCTCCGCTGAGCGGTGAGGCCGCCAAACGGCCTCGACCGTCCACATCACAAGATCAGCGACAGAACCCGGACCTTTACCACGATGGCATCGATGAACACCACCGCAGAGATCTCATCCAACGGTCGGTGGGACCAGTCGCGATCTCCTCGGTGGCCACCCCGTTCTTCCTCGGCAACGTCGTCGGAGCCCTAGCCTCCGGCCGCGTGCCGCCCGGCATCGGCCGAGGGTGACATCTGGCGCAGCTGGCTCAATCCCACCTTCGGCTATGCGGGCCTGCTCGCGACCGGGTGGTCGACAAAATCCAGATCCATGTCGACCACACCGCAGACCTCGACGACCTGCGCCGGGAGGCGCGCCGGCTGGTCGAGTCTTCGCCGCTGTGGGATCGCGGCCAGTGGGTGCTCCAGATGGTCGACTCCACCCATCAGGCGGTGGTCAATCAGGTGTAGGCCTCGGCCGCGGACGGCGCCATCGCCTGGGACCTGCGCTGCGACCTGCGCGAGGGACTGGCCCGCTACCTGCGCGACCACCATGGAGCGGCGGCCACGGGTCGCATGTCACCAACGGTCGCGCCTCGGTGGACCGACGGTGCCGCCGGGTCTTGCGCGTGAAGCCTGGTTGATCAGGATTCGCCCAGGCCGGTCACCAGGTTCACGGCCGCGGCGAGGATGACCGTGCCGAACAGGTAGGACAGCAGCGCATGGCCGAGGGCGGTCTTCCGGACCCGCGTACTGGCCGGTTCGCTCTCCGACACGGCAAAAGACATGCCGACGGTGAACGCCATGTAGGCGAAGTCGCTGTAGGCCGGTAGCTCGCTCTGCTTGAAGTCGATCCCGCCATCCTCAAGGTAGAACATGCGCGCGTACTTGAAGGCGAATACGGTGTTCATCAATCCCCAGGACAAGATCGCCGTGAGCACACTCACGATGACCAGGGTGACCGCGAGCGCGTCCTGGCTGCCTGACGAGTGAACGAGGGCCCAGGCCACGGTGCCGAGGCTTGCCACCGCGGCGATCAGCACCGCGCCGTCGGTGGAGCGTGACCGGCTCTCCTCCTCGGCGAGTCGCTCGGTGCCCTCTGGCCCCTGACGCCAACTGATCCGCCAGACCCAGACCAGCACGACGCTGGCGGCCACGTTCCAACCGACCAGCGGAAACAGTTCGGGGAACCCGAGCACCGTGACGGCCACGGCGACGACGGCGCCGGCGGCCAGCGAGATCGACAGGCGCCGGACGGAGAGGATCCGGCCCGGCGTTCGCATTTTGACCCGACCCATGGGCTCAGGATTCCAGGCGGTCGGAGAAAGGGCGGCTAGTACTCTAACGTCACTTGGCTTCGACGTAGGGCGTGGCGTGCGCATGAGGACGGCCACCGTGTTGATCATCGATGGTTTGTGAGGACGACCGAAGATCACCCGTCCAGTTATCCGGGGATGATCACGTTGTCATCATGGCAGTGCAGCAGCCGCCTGTCGGACCAGCCGCCGTTGTCTGTCGCTGTCGGCGAGGCCGATCAAGGCCATGTGCAGGCTACTGCCGTCGAGAGAGCGCGGAGTCCGCCAGGCGCTTATTACCTCCGTCCCCACTGCCGGTTCGCGCGCGTTGTGCAGTCTCGAGCTCGCGGCCCCTGCCAGGGCGTACGGGATGGTCTGCGGGTCGGCGACCGGGTGGTCGTGGGCTTCCCGATCGCCTGTCTGCGACGACCTGCGGCGGTTCAAGCAGGTGATCGAGGCGGGCGAAATCACCCGTTCCGACGGCAGCCCGGACGGCGCCCGGCGCAGCCGCTGGCGACCCCCCGGATCGGTTGAGAGGGAAGGTCCACCATGAAAGCGAACTGCTGGATCGCGCGCGGCGGCGTGGCCCACTTCCCGCACCCCGGCGACCTGTAGCACGGTCTGTGCCGTGCGGGAGTCGTCGATGCCGCAGAGGCGGCTGACCCGCTGTCGCGCGCCGAGGGCGGCCACGCCCAGGCCGAGGCTGAACCAGCCGAGGAGCCGCGCCGTCCCCTGCGTGCCGCGGTCCTGGGCTTCCCGTTCTATGCCGAGGGTGTCCGTCACCGAGCGGACGCCCATCGTGTTCTTCCGACGCCCTTGTCCTCACCTTCGATCCGACGGTGGTGGTCGTTCCTCACCCGGCGACCTCCCTGAGACGTTCTGTGTTCACCAGCCGTACCGGCTGTGCTCTCGAGACGGCGCCGGCTTCCCGGAATCGCCGCGTTTGCGCACCGCCGGCTCGTCGAGTGGCTGGGGAGCGTGTGCCACCTCGGCGATCAGGTCCGGTCGTCGTCCGACTCCCCGGGGTGGCGCCACCGTCGGGGGCTCTGGTCGTCGCCTCGCTGGGCGTCCAGCGGGTCCTCTTCGGGCTCGTGGCTGTCCGCGAAGCTGGGCCGGCGCGCCTCCTCGGGCTGCGGAACCTCGACCGGTCGGGCACCGGACTGCGGTGCCGGCTGGTACGCGGTCACCTCGTCGGCGCCCTGCGCGCCTCCGGCGCTGGGCGGTTCCGGCACGTGCTTCTCGCGGCGCAGTTCCTCGCCCAATTTCTGCGGTGGTCTGGCGGCACGTTGGGGCAGGTCGCGGCCGAGGTCGGCGACGAGCGTGCCGTACTTGGCGTCGAAGGCGGGCCGTTCGGAGCGGATGTGGGGCATCCGGTCGAAGTTGCGCAGTGGGGGCGGGCAGGTGGTGGCCCATTCCAGGGAGTTGCCGTACCCCCAGGGGTCGTCCACGCTCACGGCGGCGCCGAACCGCCAGGACCGCCAGACGTTGTAGATGAAGAACAGGGTGGACACGCCGAGGATGAACGAGCCGATGGTGGAGACCGTGTGCAGGGCGGTGAAGCCGTCCTGGGGCAGGTAGTCGGCGTAGCGGCGGGGCATGCCCTCATTGCCGAGCCAGTGGTGCACCAGGAAGGTGAGGTGGAAGCCGAGGAACATGGTCCAGAAGTGCATCTTGCCGAGCTTCTCGTCGAGCATCCGCCCGGTCATCTTCGGGAACCAGAAGTACACGCCGGCGAAGGCTGCGAAGACGATCGTGCCGAAGAGGACGTAGTGGAAGTGGCCCACGACGAAATAGGAGTCGTGGACGTGGAAGTCGACCGGCGGGCTGGCCAGCAGGACGCCGGTGAGGCCGCCGAACAGGAACGTCACCAGGAAGCCCACGGCGAACAGCATCGGGGTCTCGAAGGTGATCTGCCCCTTCCACATCGTGCCGATCCAGTTGAAGAACTTCACCCCGGTCGGCACGGCGATGACGAAGGTGGTCGCGGAGAAGAAGGGGAGGAGGACCTGGCCGGTGGCGAACATGTGGTGCGCCGAGACGTTCAGCGAGTAGAAGAAGATGAACCACAGCGCCAGGACCATGCCCTTGTAGCCGAACAGCGGCTTGCGGGAGAAGACCGGAATGATCTCGCTGATGATGCCGAAGAACGGCAGCGCGACGATGTAGACCTCGGGATGGCCGAAATAACAGAACAGGTGCTGGTAGATCATCGGGCCGCCGTGGTTGGAGTCGAAGATGTGGCTGTCGAGCAGGCGGTCGGACAGCAGGCCGAGCAGCGTCGCGGACAGCAGCGGGAAGACCACGACCGCCATCAGCGCGGTGATGAACATCGCCTAGGTGAACAGCGGCATCCGGAACATGGTCATCCCGGGTGCGCGCAGGGTCAGGGTCGTGGTGATCAGGTTGACCGAGCCGAGGATGGTGCCGACACCGGAGAGCACCAGACCGATGACCCAGAAGTTCCCGCCGACCCCGGGGCTGTGCTCGGCCGTGCTCAGCGGCGGATAGGCGGTCCACCCGAAGTCGGCGGCGCCGCTGGGGTTGGCGAAGGAGCCCAGCACCATCAACCCGCCGAACAGGTACAGCCAATAGGCGACGGCGTTCAGCCGGGGAAACGCCACATCCGGCGCGCCGATCTGCAGGGGTACCAGGTAGTTGCCGAAGGCGAACGCCAGCGGGGTGGCGAACAGAAACATCATGATCGTGCCGTGCGAGGTGAACAGCTGGTTGTACTGCTCCGCGGACAGGAACTGCAGCCCGGGGCGGGCCAGTTCGCCGCGCATGAGCAGCGCCTCGATCCCGGCGGCGATGAAGAAGAAGAACGACGAGATCAGATAGAGCAGGCCGATCTGCTTGGCGTCGGTGGTGCGGAGCAGCCTGAGCAGGGCGGTGCCCGGCAGTGCCCGGCGTAGGGGACCGGGGAAGCCGCCGAACTGGGCCGGCGCCAGGATCGCCGGCCGGCGATCCTGGCCATGCTCGGCCGTTGTCTGTTCGGGCATGATCACCCCGTCCCACGGAGGGGTCGAATCGGCCCGCCAGCATTCAGGCTGCGGTGTCCGTAGCAGCGCTGACCGAAGAACTAGGTTGACCGGCATCAGCGAGTATGGATTGAGCGTCCAGTGGTCCTCGTTCGGTAGCCGGGTGGCGACGTGATCCGCTACGACGGGGATGGCTTCTGGCTATGCGGTAGCACCCTCCACCCGACGTGTCTGGCTCTATCGGCATCCGTATCTGTCGAAAGTAGTGCAGTCGATCATGCAGCTCTCATCGTTGATTCACTCGATGTCGGTACGGGTGGTGCGGTATTCGGCGGCCCGTCGATCCAGGGCCTTCTCAAAGCCCGCCACCCCGCGTACGAGGTCTATCGGCGGTTGCGAGGGCACTTCGCCGAGGTCGCCCGCCGCCGGCAGGCAGGCGGGAATCTGCCCGCCGACGCGATCACCGTGCCCGAAGTGCTCAACGATGCCGGTAAGGAAGAGCGCGCTCACCTGCGGCGCTGCGGGCGAGGGGTCAGCCTGACCTCCAGAGAAGACCGAAGTGGTCAGCCCTCGCCGCTCCCTGTGTGGCCTGGGCCGGCTGTCGTCATGGAGCCGACCGACGCCGCTCAAGACGGTTCTGCTGTGCGGCATGAGGCTATGGGGTTGGCCGCACCGTTGTCGCTGCGGATCCCGGGAGTTGAGACTCGAATCCCACGGTCAACCTTTCTGGCCAGGCCTTCCTGCTCGGTGAACTCTTCGGCGCGCCCGAAAGCGTCAGCACCGGCAGCTCCGCTTCACAGGCCGGCGACGTCCGCTCATGGCCGATGAGCGGATACCAGCCGCTGGCTTCGGCGGGGCCTTCCGGATCAGCACGGCCACTGTGATTCGACGTGCCTGATCTATGCGAGCAGAGGCTCCACGGTGTCAGCGTCCATCGCCTCGGTATTGGTGAGGACCACGATGCGGCGCCCCAGGTCCGGAATGTTGGCGGCGAACGCCTTGAAGCCCGCGTTGTGGCCGCTGTGGTGCCACCACTGCGGGTCGTTGAGCTCACCAACGAAGACGCCGTAGCCGTAACCGCTTAGCCGGTGGCTCACCGTCGGACGACACACCGGCCGGACGGGGTCACGACAGGTCACCGTCGTCGGCCAGCGCCAGGCCGGCGGCGGCCGGCAGCAGGTGCCGCACCTCCGGCTCGCCCTCGGCGAGTTCCTTGGCCAGTTCCTCGGCCTCGCGGTCGGCGCCCGTCAGCCGACCCCCGTGCTGGCGCAGGTGCTCGTCCCAGGACGGCACCAGGTAGACCTCCGCGAACCGGGCCGGGCTCTCGCCCTCGCGGAACAGTCCCCACCGCATCGCTCCGGTACGCTGCCGGAACCCGCGGACGTGGTCCATCGCATCCAGGAACTCGACCTCCCGCCCGGACCGGACGGTGTAGGTGACCACCACCAGCACCGGCCCCACCCGGGGATCCGGTTCGAGGGCCAGTTCCAGGGGCGGCCGGTAGGTGGTCGGGTCCTTGTTCAGCCCGCGCAGCTCGGGCAGCGGCCAGATCTGCGACGTCACCGCGCCGATCAGCATCAGCGCGGCCGCCGCGTAGAACGCGGCCACCAACCCGGCGGTGTCCGCCACCACACCCCAGGCGAACGCGCCGACGGCCTGCCCGCCGCCCTGGACGATCTGGTACACGGCCAGGCCGCGGGCGCGTACCCAGCCAGGCAGGAAGAGCTGGATCTCGGCGTTGACGTTGGCGAGGACGGTCACCCAGGCCACCCCGGCCGGCAGCAGGGCGAGCAGGACCACCGGGACGGTCCGCACCGACGCCACCACGATCAGCGTGCCGCCGTAGGTCGCCCCGGCCAGCAGCAGGAACTGGTTCGCCGACATCCAGGTCCGGATCCTCGGCAGCAGCAGGCCGCCGATGATGGCGCCCACCCCGAGCGCGGCCAGCAGCAGGCCGTACCCGCTGGAGTCCATGTGCAGCCGGCGGGCCGCCACCAGCGGCAGCAGCGTCCACAGCGCGCTCGCCGGGATCACGAACACCAGCGCGCGGCGCAGCAGCCGGCGCACGATCGGCGAGTGCCGCACGTACCGGCCGCCGGCCCGCAGCGCGGCGGTGAACCGCTCGGGCACCTCGACGGCGCGGGCGTCGCCGGGCCGCCACCGAAACAGCGCCAGCGCGAAGACCAGGAAGGCCACCGCGTTGAGGGCGAAGACCGGGGCCACCCCGGTGCGGGCGATCAACACGCCGGCCGCGGCCGGTCCGACGGCCCGGGCCACGTTGACGCTGATGGAGCCCAGCGCCGAGGCCGACCGGAGCTGGTCCCGGGGCACCAGTTCCGGGATCACCGCCGCCCACGCGGGCAGGGTCAGCGCCTGCCCCACGCCGAAGGCGAAGGTGAGGGTGAGCAGCAGCGCCGGGGGCATCCGGCCGGTCGCGGTGAGCAGTGTCAGCGCCGCGGCGACCACCACCAGGAACAGCTGCACCGAGATCAGCAGGTGCCGTCGGTCGAAGGTGTCCGCGAGCGCGCCCGCCGGCAGGGCCAGCAGCAGCGTCGGCAGCAGGCTGGCGGTCTGCACCAGGGCGACCAGGGTGGAGGCGTTCGACTGATGGATCAGCAGCCACTGGGCGCCGACCGTCTGCATCCAGGTGCCGATGTTCGCGGCGAGCAGGGCCAGCCACAGGCTGCGGTAGACCGCGGTGCGCAACGGCGTCCACGCCGAGACCGTGACCTCGGCCGTGGCGCCTCCGGGCGTCACCACCGCCCGTCCGCGCGGAGCACGCGCTCGCCGGAGACGTACAGGTCGTCGGGGGCGAGCAGCAGCAGCCGTACGACCTCGGTGGCGACCTGCTCCGGCAGCGCGTAGATCTCGTCGAGGAACTCGTCGCCGACCCGTTCCTGCAACCGGGTCGGCATCGGCCCGGGATGCAGCTCCATCACCTTGATCCGGTTGCTGTGCTGGGCCTCGGCCAGCGACTCGACCAGACTGCTGCCGTAGCTCTTGGTGGCCCGGTAGATCGGGATGCCCGGCCGGGGCTTCGTCACGGCCAGCGCTCCGATATACACCAGGTTGCCGTGACCCTGTCGGCGCAGGTGGTGCAGCGCCTCCTTGAACACGTACGTGGTGCCCAGGGCGTTGATCTCCACGGCCCGCCGGATCCGCTCCGGGGAGAGGGCCGCCAGGTCACCGCCGGCCCACATCGAGGCGCACGCCGCCACCCCGTCGATCACGTCGTACCGGTCGACCACCTCGGCGAACGCGTCCCGGACCTGTTCGTAGGAGGAGACGTCGCAGATCTGCCCGGCGCAGCCCAGCTCGTCGACGACCGTGGCGACCTCGTCGGGCACGTCACCGAGGACGGCGACCCGGTGTTCGTCGACCAGCAGGCGGGCCGCCGCCAGGCCGAGGCCGCTGGTGCCGCCGACCACCACGAAGGTTCTGGCACCCATGTCCCTCCCGCTGCCGGCTGCCAAACGGCGCTGCCTTCCCGCTGCCGGAGCTTCCACACGTCGGGCGTTGGGACGGCGCGCCCGGGTCGGATGAGGGCGAATGAACGACGATCGGGTGGACGGTCAACGCCGGCTCCGCTGGCCGTTCCCAGCGGCCATTGCGCAGGATCATGCCGCCGCCCCACTGTCCGGCCCACCAGTCGCTGCTGTCGAACAGCATCGAGCACACCCACCGGGCGAAAGCCGCGCACGGGCCGAGCCCTGCGGCAGACAGGAGGTCAACGAATCGGCTAGCGCTGGCCAAGGCGTCACGGCGCCGCCCTTGCGCCCAGCACGCCAGGTAGGTGCGCCACACCTCGGCCAAGGGGCCGTCGGGCAGCGGTGAAGCGGCGAGCTGATCCCGGCTCAGATGACGCACGTGGAGATCCTCCCCGACATCCGTCGAGTGGCTGGCCGCAGTATGCCGGCTCAGCTCCGCAGCCCGGCCATGCGACGAGCGCCGGATGCGGCGGCGGCGCGCTGGGCTGGGCTGGGCGAGCGCTCGCTCATGCCGCCGACCGGGCGCCACGCCCGGTGGCGCGGTGCAGTGGGGGCGAACGCTCGGTCGTGCCGATATTCGAACGTTCGGCGAGACTTGGTTACTTCACCATCTGGAAGAGCGGATGCTGCAGCCATGAGGCGAGGAGATCGGCATCGACGACATGGCGCACAGCAACCTCGTCCCATGCCGTCCGGTAGGGGATCTCGTGCCACCGTCCGGAAAGCATGGCGGTAGTTGCCCGGGAACTTTCCTCCCATCGTCGGCGACCAGTGCTGGACTCCAGGGCCGATAGAGCGGAGACGCCCGGCGGTGGAGGTACCGGAAGTGGGCCGTCGAGATCGATGAGGCCGCCGTATCGGCGGGCTATCGCCACAGCGAGCTGGGCGAGAAACCGGTGGTCATCCTTGCCGTTGACTGCTGCGGCCAGGACGATCTCGGTGATCGGAAGGAAGCCCGCCGCACGCGTCAAGCAGGCCGCCTCATCAGCGTCGTCGCATTCGTAAGCATCGGGTTCGACGAGCATCAGCCCGGTCTGCGGCGACGGCTCCGCCATGTCGAGGTTGCGCGGTTCCCGAAGTACCCACCAGTTGTCTCTGTCCGGGCTGAGCGACTCCGACAGCCACGTTCGGAACTCCCTGACGTCGTCAGCAGTCCACTCGCCCGGCAGCAGAACTGCGGCGGAAGGTCCGGCCACGATGACAATCATGCAACACGGCTGAGGGCAACTGGCATCCGCTCACTGCGCAGACTCTTCCTGTCGGCGGTCTCGTCGGGCACCGTGTCTGGTGCCGGCGATTTGGGGTCGTCGGCGCACCTGGTCTCCACCGGGCCACCGCCTCGTCCGCTTGACCGTGAGAGGTCCGGCATGAGTTCCGCGGGGCCCGGTGGTCCCAGGGCACGTATGACTGGCGACAGGGCTGCGCGCCGTCGAGCGCCGATCAGTGAGCGACCGGCTTCCGTGTCCTGAGACCACCAGGTGCCCACCTGCTGCTGCAACAGCAAGGAGGACACTATGAGTGTCGAACACCAGCCCTCGGTGCGTCGACCAACGGCGGGCATCGACTGGGCCAGTACTGAGCACGCCGTCGCGATCGTTGGCCCCGACGGTGTCGAGGTTCAACGGATGATCGTCGAGCACACCGCTGCGGGGCTGCGGAAGCTGCTGCGATGCCTGCAGCAGACCGGTGTGCTCGAGGTCGGTATCGAACGCCCCGACGGGCCCGTCGTCGAGGCCCTCCTCGATGCGGGGCTCACGGTCTTCGTGATCGCCCCGAACCAGATCAAGCACCTGCGCCGCCGCTACGGCGCAGCCGGCAACAAGGACGACCGCTTCGATGCCTACGTCCTGGCCGACACCGTCCGCACCGATCACCATCGCCTGCGTCCCCTCACCGTCGACTCTCCCGCGACACTCACGTTGCGGATGACCGTCCGCGCCCGCAAGGACCTCATCGCCGCCCGTGTCGCGATGGCCAATCAGCTCCGCGCCCACCTCGAACATGTTCTGCCCGGCGTGATCGGGCTGTTCCGCGACATCGACTCCGCGATCACCCTGAGCTTCCTCACCCGGTTCGCGACTCAGGACAAGGTCGACTGGCTGTCGCCACGCAGACTGCAGAACTGGCTGCGCAGCGTCTCCTACCCCAACCCGGCACGAGCCGGGCTGCTGCACGCCCATCTGCGTGCGGCTACCCGCGGGACCAACGGTCCTGAAGCCACCGCCCGGGCGCACGTCACCGCTGCGTTGGTGGCTGGGCTTACTGCCCTGCGGGAGCAGATCAGCGCGCTGGAGGAGCAGATCGAGATCCAGTTGCTGCAGCATCCCGACGCCACAGTGTTCACATCCCTGCCGCGGGCGGGGATCGTGCGAGCGGCCCGGCTCCTGGCTGAGATCGGTGACGCCCGCGGCCGCTTCCCGACGCCCGAGGCACTCACCTGCCTGGCCGGGGCCGCGCCCTCGACCAGGCAGTCCGGCAAGGTGAAAGTCGTCGGCTTCCGCTGGGCCGTCGACAAACAACTCCGTGCAGCGGTCATCGACTTCGCCGGCGACTCCCACCACGCCAACCCCTGGGCCGCCGACCTCTACCGGCGGGCCCGGGCTCGGGGCCACGACCACCCCCACGCCACTCGAATCCTCGCCCGCGCCTGGCTGCACGTGATCTGGCGCTGCTGGCAAGACGGCGTCGCCTACGACCCCACCCGCCACCGAGCTCTGCAGGCCGTCCTCGCCTGCCCCGCTTGACACAGGGCTACTCATGCCGCTGACAAAGCGCGGTGTCCGCGAGCGCGCTCATCACCGTCCCGTTCCCACTGTCGTCGGGTCGCTCGCCTCGTACCCGCGGGGCGGATCTGCGTTAGGCAGACTGTCCAGGCTGACGGCATGAGGCGGGAATCGGGGGAGCAGGTTGGGAGCAGCCGGGTGCACTGAACGGCGTTGAACTGCACTCAACGGCACCGAACGGCTCCCAACGGCGTACGTCGTGACCTGCGGTCTTGCGTTTTCGCAGGTCAGAGCGGGCGGAGCGTCCTGCTTCACACCGAAGAGGTCACTGGTTCGATCCCAGTATCGCCCACCGTGAATATTTGCAGGTCAGAAGCCCGTCGCTGGAATACCCGGTAACGGGCTTTTTGCCGTCTGCCCCTCAAATTGGGAGCAGATTGGGAGCAGCCCGCTCCCCGCGACGTCGGCGACCACCAGCGGCATGACGTTCGTGGCGCCGTTGCTGTGGGAGCCGGATTCAGTCACCGGCGGCGCATGATGGCGTAGACGATCCTGCTGCTGGCGAACTCGGAGACGGTGACGAGTTCCCACCCGAACTTCTCGAGCACTTCTGCCGCAGCCACCGCCTGGGTGACCTGATCGCCGCCGATTCCGTGGTGGGAGACGATGGACAGGAGCCGGTAGGGATACGCGCGCAGGTCGGCGTGGTTGCCGAGGATGGCGCTGGCGGTGACGGTGCGGGTGCGCGTGATCTGTTCGAGGGCTTCACGGGCGCTCATGCCGGCACCATAGCCGCTTGTTGCACGGACAGTTCCGGCCGATGACAGCGGGTATGTTCGTGGTCGTGCTGGTGTCGCCCCGTGTTCCCTGCCTGCTCGCTGCACTCGTCGTCTTCGCGGTCTCCGGCTGCGACGTCGGCGCGGACCCCCCGACCGCTGCTCCGTCGGCAGAGGCGCAGGTATCTACCGGTGTTCCCAGCGCCTCCACTTCGGCCCGCAGGCTCTCCTACACGGCGGTCAACGTGGACTTGTGTGCGCGTACAGATCTTGGGCCGCTGGCGGACCTTGGTGTGACGGTGACGCGAACCGACCCGAAGCCGCCTGCCGGACGGCCGGGGGCGGCGTGCCTGTTCGAGATGCGCACCAAGGCGGGTTATCAGGCGAACCTGCGGGTGGAGGCGTCCACTCCCGCGTCTGAGGGCGAGGCTCGCCTGCTTTACCGGGGTACCCGGCAGGCGACGGGCATGACGTCGGTGGGAGCGGTGGCGAACGTGGGGGAGGAGGCGGAGGCGTTCACGAAGCGGTCTGAGCCGGGGTTCCGGTATGCCGAGTACATGGTGCACGCCCGCAGCGGCAATCTGGTGGTGAAGGTGTGGCTGGCCGTGGGTGCTGCTTCCTACACGCCCACGCAGACGCTGGCCGGAAAATCCCTGACCTTCCTCAAGGCGACCCAGGCGTCCGTGCCCACCGCATGATGCCGCGGGCCTGCGCGCCGGCCGGCAGGGTGCGTGTCGGGCACGGCGGGTGTCGATGCCACCGCCCGGCCAGGAGCCTTATCCTCCGCCGGCCCCGCCATCCTGGAGGCGGGCGGAGATTGGCGCCCATACCGGAGGGGTGGGTTGCCGCTCAGCCGCGCACGGCTTGCGGCCACTGTCCTCCCGGCAGCTTCGAATAGTCCCCGACCTGGGTGGCGATGTCCCGCACGTTGCCCAACGCGTCTACGAACCGTTGCCCGATGGTGAGCAGGGTGTTCAGGCCGGCGGTCACGGAGTCGCCGACGGACTCTGCGAGGGTGGAGATGGCCCAGGGCAGGTCGATCACGGTGGTTGCCTCGGTCGCGGCCTGCACCAGCTTGCCGGCGAGGCCTGTGACGATCTTGGCTAGTTCGACGGCGTAGTCGACGTTCGCCTTGGCGATCTTGAACAGCCACTGGCTGATGAACTCTGACTTCAGCACGGATTCGTCGATGGCGGCCTTCTGTTTGACGGCCTTGGCGTTGTAGGCGCTCGCCGCGTCGCCGGTCCACTTGGCCAGGTTCTCGTCGACTGGTTCCGTGGTGACGAATGATAGGTCGGAGACGGGCCTCTTCACGTCGTTGACCCAGCGGAAGCTGGTATTGATCAACGAGAGTACCGGTAGTTGATGTTCCAGGGCCCGGTCGACGTGGTCGAGGACGGCGTTCAGAGCGCTGCGGGTGGCGTCCAGGTTGTGCTTGATCCACCAGAGCGCCGCCGGTCCGAGGAGCCACTTCCACTCTTTGACCTGGTCGACGATCTCGTTGAACTTGCCGACGGCGGTGTCGATGCCCGAGCGGATCTGGTCGAATGCCATGTTGAACGGCTCGCCGTACTCGATGTCGGAGGTTCCAGGCTGCATCGGGTGTTCGTGTCCTTCGTCGTCAGGCGGTGTAGATCGTGTTGAGGTCGAGGGCGACTACCTTGTCGGCGCGGTCGTATTCGTCAGCGACGCGCCGGAGCGCTCCGCCGATCTGCTCGAACTCGGTGACGGCGCCGCCGAGGATGTCGATCATGAAGGTGTGGAAGTCCCGGTAGGCGACCGAGTGGATGAGGACGTTCGCGTCGCCGATGAAGAAGGCCGATGCGTCGAGGTGCAGCTGCTCGGCTGCGCTCTTGATCGCGGCGACCTGGTCGGACAGCTTCAGCCACTTGCCGCCCTCGGCGCGGACAGAATCGGTGATGACGTTCAGTTCGTTCATGCGTACACACCTCAGGAACGGTTGCGGGCGCGGGCCAGTGTGTAGGTCTGAAACAGGGATCGGGCCTCGAACTGCACCTGGCCCACATCCATGCGTGCGATGCGGGCGACATCCTGTGTGATGGCGACGATGCTCCCGCCACGCAGGCGAAGCGTCAGACAACCGTGCGGGCTGGACATTGCCTGCTCGGCGTCGACGTTCGGCTCGTGGGCCAGCCGTTGGAGATCCGCATCGATCTCGTGCAGCGTGCGCCAGGTGCGACGCAGCCAGAGGTGCTCCTCGTCGACGTGATCATCTTGACCGGCGTCCGATGCCGGGGCCGTCGGCGGCGGCGTGTCCTGGTCTGTCTGCAACTCTCGTAGTGCTGCTGCCTCAAGTGCTGTCTGCAGCGCTGCGGTGTAAGCCTGAAAGAGGGCGTCAGCGAGTCCGCCTACGCCGAGCTGGCTGCGCCAGTCTTGGGAAATGGACACGTCTTCGACGTCGCGGTGCCCGTCGACGAGCACCGCGATGGATCCGGTCCGGTCCTGGCCCGTGTGGGTACCTGGCGCCTGGCGGGTGTCCGTCTTCAGGTAGGCCTGTTGAGCCTGTGCCCGCAGCTCCGTGTCGCTGCCGAGGACGTCGAGGCTTGCCAGGGACAGGCGCACGCTCCGTCTGTCTCGCCGCATTCGTCCCCCGGGTGTCCTCGCACAACGAGCGCTTTCTGTGATTCGCCTGTCACGGCGAAGCACGACCCACCGTACGTGAAGGACGCCCACCCATGGGGTTCCGTAGATGCCAGACCCCTCTGCCCTGGGACAGGAGACGAGGATGCGGTTGTCAGAGGGAGGACATCCGGGTGCCGGGCTGCGTCGAGCTGGCTCTAGCCGGACGGTGGACGGGCAGGACTGGCTCCAGGGCTGGTCATCGGCTGGAACCTGATGCCGCCGGGGAGAACGACCTCGGTCTGCGAGATATAGCCGTTGCGGCTGAAGAGGCGGCGGGACGCGGGCGGAACTTCTGCCATGGCCGGCAAGCCGATGCGGTCGAGCCTTTGGCGGTGGTGAGCGAGCAGGGCGTCACCGAGGCCCTTTGTGTGTGTACGTGTGTTGGCGCGGGCTATGTCCAGTACTACAGATGGCAGGGAACATCAACTGGCTCAACAAGCTCCGCGGCGCCATGGAACGATCGATGATGTCGGCCCTGGCAGCCGCCTTTTCCGCCCCGATCGGGCGGACGGGATCTGCGCGGCCGTGTTTGACTGCCCGGCATGGAGCTGCACGTCGGTGAGCTGAGGTTGCCCGCCATCCTGGACCTGCCGGCCGGCCCCGCGCGCGGCAGCCTGGTGGCGTTGCACGGGTCCCATGCCGACCAGCGGTCGTACTTCCTGTACGAGCACCTGGCCCGGCTGCTGCCACCGGCCGGGATCGCGGTGCTGCGGTACGACCGACGCCCCCGGGTGGACGGTCGCGATGTGCCGCTGACTGCACAGGCCGATGACGCGGCGGAGGCTCTCGAGCTGCTGCGCCGGCAGGTGGGGGACGTCCCAGTTGGGCTCTGGGGTTTCAGCCAGGGGGCCTGGGCGGCTTCGCTCACCGCCAGCCGGCACCCGGTCGACTTCCTCGTGCTCATCGGGTGCAGCGGGGTCAGTCCCGCCGCGCAGATGCGGTACGCGACCGCCGAGCAGCTGCGCCGGCACGGGTACGGCGAGGCCGACATCGCCGAGGTGGGCCGGCTGCGCCGTACCGCGGAGGCGTACCTGCGCGGCGAGGTGTCCCGCCCGACCGCTCAGGCGGAGCTGGACGTCGCCGTCGAACGGCCCTGGTTCCCACTGGTGTTTCTGCCGAGAGAGCTGCCCGAGCCGGGCTCGTGGGCTGACATGGACTTCGACCCGGAGCCGGTCTTCGCGACGGTGTCCTGCCCGGTGCTGCTCTGCTACGGCGAGACCGACGGATGGACGCCCATCGAGGAGAGCATGGCGGCGTGGCGCCGGGCCGCCGGCGGCGGTGATCTGAGCGCGGCCCGGCTGGCCGGTTGCGACCACCTGCCCACCCTCGACGAGGGCGAGACCCCGGACCGCATCAGCGCGCAGTACGAGAACGTTCTGCTCGACTGGCTCGGCGACCGGCTTCCGAGCCGGAGGTGACGTGTGACGACCGACTGGCCGCCCCGCCGGCCCTGAAGTAGGTCCGACGCCGCAGCGGCCCTGGGGCGCGGCGGTGGTCCTGTGCGGGTGGGCGGCCGCGTTCTCGAGGGCCCCTGGTTGCCTGCTGAAGAGACGACGTCAGTGCAAGGAATGGAGAAGCTTGCCGGGGCGACGCGGGCCCAGCGAGGAAGCCCGCCAGCAGGCCGGCACACTCACGCATAGTGCCGATTATGTGCGCACCGGTGCTACCCGGGTCAACGACCACCATGGTCAACAACGGCGCACTAGGCCCGCTCGACCTCGCGCAGCATCAGCGCAAGACTCTGCGATCGCCGCTCAGCCGGTAGCGCCTCCCACGCTCGCCGCGCGTACGCGGCGCCGCCGGCCCGGTCGCCGGCCTTCGCCATCGTCAGGCCCCTGTGTAGCTCAATATGCGTTGCGAAGCGCGGAAGCCCGGCCGGTCGCGTCCGGTCAGCCTCCTCCTGAGCCTCGCGGCCCAGGTTGGGTAGCCCGAGGCGGGCGTAAAGCATGCTGCGGAAGGTGGCCATGCGCCAGGGCGGTACCGCCGTGTCCGAGACCTCGCCGTCGGGGGAGGCGACCCGATCGAAGGCCCTGCGTGCCTCGGTGTCGAGTGCGATAGCGCTGGCCTGGTCTCCGCGTCCCGCCGCCACGTGCGCCCGTGCCATGAGCGCCTGAACGCGCCCGAGCGACGGTCGGTCGGACAGGCCGACGGCCTGGTCCGCGTACCGGCGCGCCGTTGGCAGTGCCGCGCCCTCGTACGCGAGCGCGATCGCCGCCCGGCCGCGAACCCACACGCGGACGCCGAGGTCGTCGGACCGGTCGGCCGCCGTGGCAGCGAGGTCATACCAGCGGATCGCCTCGGCGGGATTCCCCGTCGTTTTGCCGTAGGTCACGAGCGCCCGCGCGGCGTGCGACCACATGCGGGGCGTGTCGAGGTGCTGCTGAAGGATCACGAGGTCGCTCGCGAGCCGGGCCTGAAGTAGGGCGGCGCCGACGGCCATGTAGTCCCGGCCGTACTGGTCGACCCGCTCGCGCCAATCCTCGTCTGAACCTCGGCCGTCGAGTGCGGCACTGAAGCCCGCTCGGATGAGTTCGCCAGCCACGACTGGTCCGACGACGCCGGCCGCCAGGCCGAGCACTTCCCGCCGGTTCATGTCTACCTCCCCGAGCGCCCGCGCGTATGCGAGCACGATGTCAGGCGTCGCGGCACGTCGCCCAGCCTCGACGTTGCTCAGGTGAGATGCCGAGTAGCACGACCGGGCCGCTACCGAGGCGAGCGTGACGCCAGCCTCGGTACGAGCCTGCCGCAACTGCGCGCCGAGGTCGTCCATCGGGGCCCCCTGTTGAAAGCTCGTGAAAGCGCGATCGCCTTCCGAGAGTAGTCCCGCGCTCACGAGACTGTGGACATGCGGAACCGCTGACGTGGCCCGAACCGTCGGCGGGACCTGCACGGGGCCGCCTCGGCGAGACGGTGGGGCGGCCCCCTTCAACCGATGAAGGAGGCCCCGCCCGTGCGAATCCTGTTCCGGCGTTGCCAGCCCGCCCCGAGGCCGCCCTCGCTAGCGCGCCGGGACCTGATTCCAGGCGTTCTCGGGGAAAGGAGGCCGGTGGTGAGCGTGACGATCGGCAAAGTGCTCAGCGTGCCCAGCGCTTGGTGGCAACCTCGACGCGGCACCGGTGCGCAAGCCAAAGAGGCGGCGGGCCAGGAATTCGAGCCCGGACAGATCCATTCGGCCAGCAGAGGCTCTCGACCCTCGTGGGCGCAGCAGCCGACCCACCTTTACCCGAGGGTCGGGCCGCTGATGACCCTTGGGCAGCGCACCCTCTACCGGGTGCCGGGGCGGCCCCGGTGAGCGGGATCCTCGTCCATGCCATCACTGCCGCCGCCACGGCCTGGGCCAACTCGGTCGCTCTCCTGCACCGGATGCCCGGGGGCCGCCCTCACGCCAGGGTGTGCATCTCCTGCACCTCACCCGGGACCTGCGAGGAGAACGAATGGGCCGAGAGCTACCTCGCCCAGGTCGTCGCAGACGCCGCCGCCCGACAGCCGGCGTGACGGCCGTCGGCCTGTCACTGCCGCAGACGGCCGCGCGGGTGGTCCTGCTGGCTCGCATCGTGGCCACCTATCACTGGCCGAACGCCCGCGGTCGGTGCCCACGTTGCGGCGTGGCCAACTGCCTGCCACTGCGCATCGCCCGAGACGTGCTGCGACGGCGATCCCGGCCGCCGGCGCCCGTCCTGACGGGAGACCCTCGGTGAGGCGACTGGAGATCGGCTACAGCTGCTGGGGGTTCCTCGGCGCCGGCGTCGTTGACACCCCCGACGGCTCGCGCTCGTACCGGGCCCCTCTGATAGACGCGCTGGAGATCGCCGGTCATCTCGTGACGCTGCTTCAGGCCAACCGGGACCTCGACGAGGCCGGCCTCGACCTGCGCGACGCGTACAACTTCAACAGCGGCCTGCCCGACCTCGACGTCGTGATGTTCGAGTGGCGGTGGCCGCTGCCCGCCCGCAACACCACGGCCTGCGGCAGCCCCGGTCACCACTGCGACCTGCACCGACAGACCGAGCTGATCGAGCACTACACCCTCGCCGGCGTACCCACCATCATCTGGGACCTCGATCGACGGCTGCCCGCCGACGACCCGCTGCGCGCACTGCCCAACGTGCGGGTGTGCGAGTTCGCCACCCGACCCACGCCGGGCGCGACCACCACTTTCTGCCCGGTGCCCGACTCCCGGCTCGACGCGGCCGACGCCTACGAGTTGGCGCAGCTTCACCGGCCCACGCCGCTGGTGTACGTCGGGAACCAGTACGACCGCGACGAGCACTTCGACCGGTACTTCGCCGGCCCGGCCGCCCACGTGGGCCACCGTGTCGCGGGGAAGTGGACTCGCACCCAGGCGTGGCCGCACGTCAACTTCACCGGTCGGTGCGCTTTCACCGAGGTCGACCGGATCCACCGCGGCGGGCTGGCCACCGTGATGCTGCTGCCCGACCGGTACGCCGCCGTCGGCCACATCACGCAGCGGCTGTTCGAGGCGGTCCTCGCCGGCTGCGTGCCGCTGATGCCGGCCGACGTCGTTGACGGGCACCGCTTCGTCCCCGACGAGCTCATCGTCGGCAACGGCAAAGACGTCGTCGAGCGGGTCGAGTACCTCCAGCGCATCGCCGGGACCGTCACCCACGCCGGGCTGATCTACCAGTGCCTGCGCTACCTCGACCAGATGCGGCTGTCCCGCCAGGCAGCCGTCTTCCAGCAGGTCATGACCGACCTGATGTCCACCCCCGAGTGAGGGAGACGCCCATGGTCTTCGGACCCGAGTTCGGCAGCTTCCAGCCGGCGTACCTGGCCGTGCTGCGGGAGATCGCCACCAGGCACCGTTTCGACACCTGCGGGCGAGGTAAGGACGCCCTGGAGATCATCAACACCAGCTTCACCGTCACCGACCCCGTCGACCGGATCGTCTACCTCGCCGCCCGCAAGGCCAACGTCGTGTTCAACCACGCCGAGGCCCTGTGGTACCTGACCGGCCGCGACGACGTCGACATGATCTCCTACTACGCGCCGCAGCTGCGGAATCTGTCCGCCGACGGCGCCCGGCTCACCGGCACCGCCTACGGGCCCCGCCTGTTCCGCCCCGGCCAGCCCGACGCGCACAGCCAGTTCCAGCGGGTCGAGCGGCTGCTCGGCGACGACCCGGACACCAAGCGCGCCGCCATGGTGATCATGCGCCCCGACGAGCTGGTCGACCCCGCCAACCCGGACGTGGCCTGCACCCTCGGCCTGCAATTCCTCCTGCGCAACGGACAGCTGCACATGTCGGCCTACATGCGCGGCAACGACGCCGTCATCGGCCTGCTGGGCGACACGTTCGCCTTCACCTTCATCCAGGAGTTCACCGCCCGCCGCCTCGGCGTCGGCATCGGCAGGTACGCCCACCACGTCGGCTCGATGCACATCAACAAGCTGGACGTGGACAAGGTCGACGCCATGCTGGCCGAGGCGACCGGACCGCTGCCGAACCGCCGCTTCCCGGTCGACCAGATGCCCGCCACGAGCTGGGAGACCATCCGGGAGGTCGCCGCATGGGAGCAGGTGCTGCGCGACGACCGCGACCAGCTCACCCCCGGCCGGCTGACCACCGTGCGCGTCGACCCGTACTGGCGGCGGGTGCTGGCGCTGTTCGAGTTCTACCGACAGATCGTGCACAACCCCGGCAAGCCCGTCGGCCGGGACATCCTCGCCGAGCTGCACCCGGGGCACTGGTGGCTGGTGGCCAACCGGTGGCCCGAGCGGGTGCCCGCCTTCCCCGGGAGCCGGGCATGACCGACGACACCGCCGCCGTCGACTGGTCCCGCTGGACCGTCATCCTGCTCAAGCCGGACTGCGTCCGCCGCGGCCTCGTCAGCGAGGTCCTGCAGTGGATGCGCGGTCTCGTGACCATCGTCGACTCCCACACGGTGATCCCCACCGAAGACCAGGTGTTCGCCCACTACGCCGACATGCTGCCCCTGTCCGAGCAGCTCGGCCGCGACGTGCCCGCCGAGCTGCGGCGCATCTTCATCGGCAACCGGGTCGTCGTCGCCCTCGGCTACGGCGAGAACGCCGCCGAGCGGGTACGCGCCGTCGTCGGCGTGACCGACCCGGCCAGCGCCCCCAGCACCACCGTCCGGGGCCGCTACGCCAAGGACAGCCTCGACAAGGCGGTGGCCGAGGGCCGCCTGGTCGACAACCTCATCCACACCTCCGACCACAGCGCCGTGGTCGAACGGGACTTCGGCATCTGGTACGGACCCCAGCGCACGCACCTGCTGCGCCCACCCGCCGCCTGAGGAGGCGCCCGATGACCCAGGTCCCCGTCCAGATCAGTTCAGGCCCGCGCCAGCTGAAGCTCATGCCGGCCGCTGAGCAGGCCCGCCTCGACCCCTACATGCAGCTGATCGTCGGCTACCGCAAGTCCGGGCTGTCGCTGAACCACATCGTCGGCTGCCCGCTCGACTGCGGGTACTGCGTCCGCCACTTCTGGGGAAACTTCGACGACAAGACCCCGACGCTGCTGGTGCCCACGCAGGAGGCCATCGAGCTGCTGATCGGACACGAAGCGTTCCGGCCCCACGTCACCCCGATCCAGCTGTTCAACAAGGCCACCGACCCGTTCCTGCCCGGCGTGAAACCTCACCTGTTCCAGGTTCTACGGGCCCTCGACGAGCGCGGGTACACCAACCAGGTCCTCATCATCACCAGGTTCAAGGTCACCGGCCAGGACATGGAGATCCTGGAGTCGCTGCGCCACCTGAAGGTGACCCTGCTCTTCACCTACTCCGGCATCCAGGACGACCGGGTCGAGCCGATCACGAAGAGCGCCATCACGATCAACTCGATCTACACCGCGGTCGCCCACAAGAAGCGCACCGGCGTGGTGCTGTACTGGCGGCCCATCGTCCCCGGCTGGAACACCGCCCCCGAAACCATCGACCACGTCCTGGAGGTCGCCGGCGACGTCGATGCCGCCGTGTTCACCGGCTACTACCACAAGCCGGAGAACGCGGCCTACCTACGCCAGCTCGGCGTAGACGTGCCGTACGGCGACGACTACGCCCGCCGCAAGACCCTCCCGCGCGAGATCGACAAGCTGATCGTCGGCGCGTGGAAGGCGTCCGGCATCAAGACGCCGCTGTTCCGCAAGACCAGCTGCGGCGTCTCCTACGCCCACGGCGTGGCTGACTACAACGGCCACTGGGGCGTCAACGAGCTGTGCAACATCTGCCCCGCCACGCAAAAGCAGCGCTGCATCGACGACTACCGCGACCCCACCGAGCAGGAGGTCAAGGACGTACTCGACATGCTCGGGTACGACAGCACCGTCCTCGTCGAACCCGGCCACGTGTGGACCCACGGCCTCGGCGAGCAGAAGCGGTACGCCGTCCAACACCACCTGCGCCACCAAATCTGGGAGGCGAACCAGCCGCACTACCCCGGCGCGCACGGCCGCCAGCTCCTCGGCCACGAGGTGGATCCGCGCCAGGTGGAAAGGTTCGCCGCGGTCCGGGCGGAACTCGTCGAAGCCGTGAAGTATGGAGACGACGACTAACCCAGAACGGGGGAGAAGCATGAGCGGCAGCCCGAGCGACCCCTGGACCACCGCCAGCCTGGTCGTCATCGACCTGGAAGGCACCGGCGCCCAGGACCGCGACGACGAAGCGATCCTCGAGATCGCGCTCGTTCCGCTCGTCGCCGGGCTGCCGGACATGCCCACCAGCTACACCACCCTGATCAACCCCGGCCGGCCAATCGCAGCCCGCCCGTGGCTCTCACCCGGGCTCACCGACGCCACGCTGCGCCACGCCCCCGCCCTCGCCGACATCGAGCCGCACCTCGCCGACCGGATCAACGCCCGCTACCTCGTCGGCCACAACGTCTCCGTCGACTGGCGGCTCCTGCACCGCCAGCTCCCGGCGCTCCGGCCGGCCGGCCTCATCGACACCCTGCGCCTCGCGAAGGCGCTGACGATGGGCCGCTCCCGCGCTTTGACCGCGCTCATCCACGAGCTGAGGCTCACTGGCCGGGTCAACGCGGCCGCACCCGGCTCGCAGCCACACCGCGCGCTCTGGGACACCACCGCGACGGCGCTACTGCTGCCCGAGCTCGTCACCCGCCGTTGGCCCACCGCGCCCACGCTGGAAGAACTGCTCGCCGAAGCCGCTTTTCCCCTTAACCCCGAGAAGCAGCCCACCGCACGTCAGCCCGCCCTTTTCTAAATCCTGCCCGCTGGTGCCCGCTCGGCTGCTCGGACGGCCCCGACCTCGCACTTCGCGCGGACCGGTTGGCGTCCATCCTCCCTGGTGAGGTTGGCTGCCATCACGACCCCGGTCCGAACCACACGGTCTTCCGCGACGGACAGCCGGTCGCGTTCATCGACTTCGACTTCGCGGCACCTGGCCGCCCATTGAAGGACGTCCAGGTACATGGCGTGGGCCTGGTGCATCTCGTCACGGCCCGACCGGGACCCGCGACAAACAAGCCCGCCAGGTGCGGATTCTGGCCGACGCCCGCACGGCGGTACTGGATCAAGCTTTAGAGACAGGTCAACTTGGGGAGGATCTCGTCGGGTGGCGGCCTCAGATTTGCCCGCCATCCGGGACAATGACAACCGGACCATCGTCCCGAACCAATGAGGTCGGCGTGCGGAGCGGCTGACCTGGTGCCCCCGGCAGGATTCGAACTGCGGCACACGGTTTAGGAAAGGGCTGCACTGACGGGAGTCATCGCCCCCTTCACCTGGGGCTTCATGCCTGCGATGCCGCTGGCTCTTCTTGATCATTCCGTGCATGCTCCGGATCAAGCGTCGCCGACCTGACCCGCAGTTGGTTAACCACCCTTCTCTCGTTCATCACGACATACGCGACAACTGTCAGGACCAGCGGAGCTGGCAGGAGGTGCAGGGGCGAAAATCCGTTCCGTGTGGCCCCAATTCCGGCGCCCCCGAGGGCGACAACGACGTACACGAAGACGTCGAGGACATGCCCTCTCGGACCGAAGAGGACGTAGTGGCCGGGGCGCGACCTATCAAAGCGGCGGTGCTGCTCCATGCCGAGTAGCTTCTCGATCTCTTTGAGCCGGTGAAGCTTGTAGAGGTAGATCTGCCTGTAGTGATGGGCGAAGAGCGCCCAGGCAGACATGAGCAGCGCCGCGAGCATCGCGCCCGCGGCCACGACCGCCGGCTCTAGAGGCTGTTGGACAAGCAGGCCCCAGAAGACGAACACGCCGGCTAGGAGAAACGATCCCGACTGCCATCGGAAGGCGTCGTAGTGCAGGTAGGTCGCTTGGCATGACGAGTACTCGGCCAGAAGATTCTCACGATCGGCCATGCAGTCTCCTCAGCGGTTCAAGGCTGGACCGAGGGATCACCTCGGGGCCTTAGACCCGGGTTGGTTGAAGGGTAGAGCCCTTCGTCGACCTCTGGGGCTGCGACATCTCGCCTACAAGGCGTTTGGGGCCAGAGTCGCAGAGTCCGCTGACGTCCGTCGGCTCCGGCCCGTAGGCGAGATCGGTACGAGGCTGTCCGGCCTGGGCCGCGACCGTTGATGTCAGGGGTTGATGTCAAGCCGCCGCTGCAGGTCCGCTGCTCTCGGCCGGCCCGACAGATTCGTCGCCGGATGCGGCAATGGCGGATCTAGGTTTAGCTGCGATCATGCGTCCAGCAGCATCCTGGCGCGCTCCGTGAGCAATGGGATCAGCCGCTGTCGCCAAGCGTCGAGATTGATCATCCCACTGGACATGCCGCCGTGGGCGTATTGCTTCCGGTACATCGACGACGCCGGTTCGGTGACGAGGTCAAGACCCAGGAGCTCACCGAACGCCGCGTGCAGTAGGGCGACCACCTCGTCGATCGATGCCGGGATGTCTTTACCAGATAGGTGCTTCCGAAGGGCTGCCCATACGTAGGGGTCACCACGCAGGCCCCAGGTTGCCGGCTCGGGGTCGAAGAGGTCGTTCATCTTCACAACCGCTGCATCGTCGTGCGCCACGGTGACAGTCTCGTGCAAGGTTGGAGCTCGCCCGGTGCCTGCGGTTAGCTGACAGGGCTTCACAGCCTAGGCCGCAGCTTTCGCTGCCTCCTTGCTGCCTCCACCGCTACCGGGCAATCGTCACGCCCGACGCCCTCGCTAGGCGGAGTCGACGAAGGACGTAGCCTCCGCCGGGCTAACGTTCCGCTCGCTACGGACCGCAAAGATCGCCTCCTTGCGGCGTCCCCTGTCCCTAAGATCCCGCACTCGGCTGGCCAATTCAGGTCCGCCAGGCATCGGGAAATCCGGAAGTACCTCTCCAGATCGAAGACGCGACGCCGCCTCCCACGCTTCGGATCGATCAAGCTGAGCCTGCCTCCGCAGCACGCGCACGGCATGGCGGAAGCTGCCTGTCTCGATCAGGTCGTGAGCGCGAACTTGTATGGCGACTGGCACGAACAGGGGTAGCTCGTAGGAAACCCGCACCTTGCCCGGCCGCCATCGAAGCACGTGCCGATCATAGGCGCTCTGTGAGCAGGCTGATCGGCTCGCTTGCCCCAAGCTGTCGTTCTTCGCAGTCCTAGCGGGAGCCGGTTGCTCGTGTGATGAATCGCCGGACCGAGCCGGCGATGAAGGCGACTGCGGCGGCAGGGAGGCCCACGCCGATCCCGATCAGGAGCGCCGACGAGTCGTTGGCAGCAAGGGCCACCCCGAAGCCGACAGCGACCAGTCCGCCGGCGACGGCGACGACCTGGCCGATGAGACCGAGACGGCGGGCCAGGCCGAGCAGGTTCACGTTCATACTTCCCGGCTGGCAGGCGGTGACACGTCGACAACACTGCACTTTCGGAGCTTCCTCCGTGCCGGCGTCTGTCAGCGTGCTGCCGTCCGGTGGCGTTGCTGTCAGCGCGGATCATCTAGACGTCCAGACGATGCGCATCCCTCGATCTGCCATGCAGTCTCTGACCATGGTGGCTGTTCTCTGGAGCGACTTCGACATCGCGGACCGACTCGATCGGCAAGCTGCGTACGGCCAACCACTGCAGTTCTCTGAGGCTTGGCGGCGGGGGTCTTGGGAGGGTGGCGGAGGCCATCTTGCCGTGATCATCGACGAGGATCAGGTCCGGTGGATTGGTCGGGCTGAGGGCGGCAAGACAGTCACGAGCCGCGACCGGATAGTGAATGTCTCCGAGATCGAGGAGGTTCCACCAGTCGCCTTGGCGACCCTGAAGCGCCTGATGCCCCAACGGCATCACGAGGCCCTCAATCGTAGGGGCATCCTGCCGTCCGGTGCCGCCGCTGCAGTACGGGACGCGCTGACGCAAGCCCTGCCTGATTTTGCCGGACTGCTTGATCGCCTCGAAAGGGGCTCGCTGCTTCTTCCCAGCGGCAAGCGGGGCGAGCTGCTAAATGAGCAGCGTGACGGCTTGGGGCTGCTGCTGGACATCGCAGGCATTGGGCGGCGACCAGTCCGCTCGTGGTCCGTTCCTCCCGTCGGCGTGCCATTCCTGGAAGGAATTCCACAGCGTGACACGATCGAAGATTTGCTGATCGCCCACGACATGGAGGTATTTCAGCCATGGTCACAGCTGCCGACATCGGACGTGGCCTGGCGGTCGTTTACCGACGGGCAACGCAGACTCTTCGTGATGAACGCCAACCGCACTTCGGTGGAAAAGACACTTGGCGTTGACGTGGTGTACTGGAATGAGCATTTCGACGCCTTTGTGCTAGTTCAGTACAAGAAGATGAGACCAGAGGGCGAGGGGCATGAGCGTCAGCTGACTTATCGCCCTGACGCGAATATCGAGGCCGAACTGCAGCGCATGCGCGCGGTAGACGAAGCGTGCGCAGTGCAGGACGGCGACTTTCGCCTGTTGGCAACGCCATGCTGGCTTAAGCTTTGCGACCCAAAACCCGTGGTCAAGGACCCATCAAAGCTCATCGGGGGCATGTACTTTGCCCGGGAGCATTTCGATCATTTGCTTCAGAACTGCAAGGGTCCGCGCGGGGGAACCCGCATCAGTTACACCAACGTGGACCGCTACTTCAACAACACCATGTTCGTAGATCTGGTCCGCGACGGCTGGATCGGCAGCCGCGGAGGAGGCAGTGCCCTTGTACAGACAGCTATTCAAGAGAGCCTGCAATCAGGACATGCCGTTCTGGTAGGGGTGCAGGCGCCGGCTCAACAATCCTGAGGAAGGTTGAGCCGCCTCGGCGTCATCACTAGCCGCGCCCTTCGGCGTCGATGGACGGTGCGCCTCCCCGCACACCGCCTGCCAACCCCGGCTAGGGATCTACGCAATACGAGTCGGCCCCGCCGGGCTGGTCCACCGCCCGGTCCTCCTGCGCAACCTGGCGCCCCGATCCGCCGTCGTCCGCTCAAGCTCGCCGGTTTGGCTGCTCAGTTGGCTGCTCCTCAAAGCCCGGGCTCTCCGCCTTTCAAGCACTGCACCCTCCATCCGGGCCGGTCCGTGCACTCAGGCCGGGGCAAGTTCGCTGCCAACAACCCCTTCCTGCTGGCGACTCCTATGTACTTGGCCGGAAGCTGGCTATGTGGGACATGACCTCGCGACCGACGGAATCTGGCGAGACTAGGGCGTCATCCAGCGCCTTGGCCATCGAGCCCTTGGTGACGAACATGGGAGCGAGTGCGACCCACCCCAAGACGGCGGCACGCACCAAGCGACGGAGGTCAACCAGGTCTACGCCTTGCGGAGGCTTCAGTCGCCCGTGGGCTCGGGCCGAGCGAATCCGATAATGACGAATGACCCTGTCTCTTAACTGGCGACGATCATCCGTCTCGGTTGCGGCGAGGATCGCAACTCGTTGAGCGAGACGTCGCGTCACGTCGTCATGGCTGCCCTCGTCATCAAACAAGCCTTCGAGGGCAGCTGTGAGCTGGACGGTTGCATCTGTCGGGTCCATGTAAGGCAGGAATTCACGCCGACTGTCGGACATCTCGCGGGTGGTCGTGTGATAGCTGACGTGAAGCAACCGGTCAACGGCGTGCCAGAACGCAGCGATTTGCCAATCCCTTAGACGGCGAGTGTTCAGATGATCATCCAAAGAACCAGCTAGCTGCGCGACCCGACTCAGCTCCGCGGTGTCATCCATGAAGGAGCGGGGCCGGTCAAGGCTCGGGTTTTGACCCTCTGACGTTGATTTTTCCGGTTCCGGCAGCGGGTCTCGGGCAGGCGT
>NZ_JARXXY010000047.1:0-41638 GCF_029893845.1 Micromonospora sp. A200
AATCTGTTGGAGCCCCCCCGCCCCGGGGGGGGCGCGCTAAAAAACTCCAGCCCTCCACGGGGTGGGGACGGGGGGTCAGCAGCCGATGATCCAGTAGGAGGGGGCGGTCTGCTTGAGGGTGCTGGTGTTGAAGGTGTTGTAGAGGCCCATCCGCTGGTTGCTGCCGAGGGCGTAGGCGTAGCCGCCGGACTGGTAGGCGCGGCCGGCGGTCACGTGGGCGTAGTTGCTGGCGGTGACGCAGGTGGGGGCGGTGGTCGGGGTCGGTGACGCGGTCGCGGTGGGGGTGGGGGTGACGCCGCCGCCGAGGCCGAAGAAGAGGGCGTCCCGGTAGGTCGAGCAGATGGTGTCCAGGAAGTACGAGGTCGCGGTGCCGCACTGGTCGGCGGCCGAGCCGGGGTCGACCGGCGTGCCGTGGCCCATGCCGGAGACCCGGTAGAGCCGGACGGCGTCGTTGCCGTACACCTCCAGGCTGGTGCCGCCGGTCAGCGACGCGGTGCTGCTCGGGGTCTGTGACACACCGAGCACGTTGGTCCACTGGTCGCGGGACTCGGTGGCGTTCATCGGCACCACCGTGGTGTCCGAGGTGCCGTGCCAGATGGCGACCCGGGGGCGGCGGCCGGTGTAGCCGGAGTAGGCGTTGCGGACCAGGTCGCCCCAGGCCGCCGGGCTCTTGTCCACCCCGGAGTACTGGCAGGTGTTGGTCGACGCCGGCGGCGAGCAGCGGTACGGCAGCCCGGCGATGACCGAGCCGGCGGCGAAGACGTCCGGGTAGGTGGCCAGCATGACCGAGGTCATCGCCCCGCCGGCGGACAGCCCGCTGACGAAGATCCGATTGCCGTCGAGGCCGTAGTTGGTCCTGGCGTGGTCGACCATCTGCTTGATCGACAGCGCCTCGCCCTGGCCCCGGCTGATGTCCCCCTCGACGAACCAGTTGAAGCAGCTCAGCGGCTGGTTGGCGCTGGACTGCTGGGGCACGATCAGGGCGAACTTCCACTGGTCGGCGTACTTCTGCCAGCCGGAGTTGGCGAAGTAGCCGGCGGCGTTCTGGGTGCAGCCGTGCAGCAGCACCACGGCCGGCGCGTTGGCCGGCAGCCCGTCCGGGCGGTAGGCGTACATGGCGAGGTTGCCCGGGTTCGAGCCGAAGCCGGTGACCTGGGTCAGCGTGGCGGCCTGGGCGGGCACGGCGACCGCGACCAGGGCGGCCGCGGCGACGACGGCCCCGGCCAGCGCCCCGGCGAGCCGGGCGAGGACGGATGGGGAACGGTGCACGGCGACCTCCTGTTGCGGCGTGTGAACTGGGTCACCCCCGAGTTGCCGAGACGTTACGTCCGTGTTTCAGACCAGCGACATGGTCGCCGCTCACACATTCGTCGTTGCCGATGTGGCGGTCGGGGGCCCGGCAGCCCGGACCCCCGACCCGACCCCTCAGCAGTTGCGCAGCTCCGGGCTCTGGTTACGGATCTGCGCCAGCGGCGAGACGAACTGCCGGTGGGTGTCGCCGCCGACCAGCGCCGGCGGGAAGGCCGCCACCCGGTGACAGTTCTGGAAGGCCAGCGTCACGTTGAAGTGCCGCTCCAGCCCGCCCCGGATGGCGTCGCTGGCCAGCGCGCGCAGCAACTGCCCGCGCTCGACCTCCGACGGCGGCGGCACGGCGTGCTCGGCCATCCGGCCACCGCCGGCCGCGCGCGCGGCGACGTCGGCGACCACCGACCAGGCGTACGGCAGGGACCGCCGGACACAGTCGACGAACTCCTCGTCGTCCACCCGGCCGGCCTCGGCCCGCTCCAACAGGGCGGTGGGTACGTCGAGAGACATGGTGCTCCTCCGATCTGCGCACTGACGCGCGATCTGCGCGATGGCGCGACTCCTGCAATTGGAAGTCATTTCCAACAAGGAATCAAGATTCTGCGCCCGACCGGCTTTCGTGTCTGAGCGGTGCCGCCAGATCCGGTTGGTAACGTCCGCTCCGTGCCGACCTCCCCGACCCTGGCCGCCGACCAGCCGCCCGCCGCCGCACCCGCCACCGGCCAAGGTCGCCGGGCCGATCTGAGCGTGGTGCTGGCCGCCGTGGCGCTGGCCGTCTGGGTGACCAGCGGCCTCTGGCGCGACCCGAACAGCCGGGCGATCACGGTCAACTCCAGCGACCAGGCGCTCTTCGAGTGGCTGCTCGCCTTCGGCGGGCACGCGCTGACCCACGGGGAGAACCCGTTCTTCACCCACCTGGTCAACGTCCCGGACGGGGTGAACCTCGCGGTCAACACCTCGATCACCGTCTACGCGGCGGTCTTCGCCCCGCTGACGTACCTGATCGGGCCCCCGGCGACGTTCCTGGTGATCCTCACCCTCAACCTGGTCGCCACCGCGCTGGCCTGGTACTGGCTGCTCTCCCGGCACCTGGTCCGCAGCCGGCTGGCCGCCGGCGTCGGGGCGCTGTTCATCGCCTACTCCCCCGGCATGGTCTCGCACGCCAACGCGCACCTGAACTGGACCGCCGGCTGGCTGGTGCCGCTGCTGACCTGGGGGGTGTTCGCGCTGCGCCGGCCCGGGCGCTGGCTGCGCGGCGGGATCGTGCTCGGCGTGCTGGTGGCGGTCGCCTTCTCGATCGCCGCCGAGGGGCTCTTCTTCACCGCGCTGGCGCTCGCCGTCTTCCTCGCCGTCTGGGCGCTGCACCCGGCCCGGCGGGCCGAGGCGCGCGCGGCGCTGCCCACCTTCCTGCGCGGGCTCGGCGTGACCGCGCTGGTGGCCGGGGCGCTGCTGGCGTACCCGCTCTGGCTGCACTTCGCCGGGCCGCAGCGCTTCCACGGCACCGGTTTCGACGCCGTGATCCACTCCGAGGACATCGCCGCGTTCGGGGCGTACCCGCAGCGCTCGCTGGCCGGCGCGGCGGGCCTGGGCACCAACCTGGCACCCAACCCGACCGAGGAGAACTCCTTCTTCGGACTGCCGCTGCTGCTGCTCGCTGTGGCCTGCTTCGTGGCGCTGTGGCGGCGGGCCGACCCGGGCCGCCGGGCCACGCTGGCCGCGCTGGGCGTCACCGCCGCGCTCTTCTCGGTGCTCTCCTGGGGCTCGCTGGCGAAGTGGGCCGGGCGGCGCACCGACCAGCTGCTGCCGTTCGGCCTGCTGGACGGGCTGCCGGTGGTCAACGCCGCGCTGCCGTCCCGGCTGGCGCTGGTGGTCGCGCCGGTGATCGGCCTGCTGCTGGCGTACACCGTCGACCAGCTCCGGGCCGACCCGCCCCGGCGACGGCGCGTGGCGGCGGCGTGGGCTGCCGGCTTCGCGGTCGCGCTGGTGCCGCTGCTGCCCACGCCGCTGGCGACCAGCGCCCGGCCGCCGGTGCCGGAATTCATCACGGCCGGGACCTGGCGGCAGCACGTCTCGCCCGGCGGGGTGCTCACCCCGCTGCCGCTGACCCTGGACGTGACGCCGGACGGGCAGCGCTGGCAGGCGTACGCGCTGGCGCACCGGCAGGGCGAGTTCCGCATCCCGGCCGGCTTCTTCCTCGGCCCCGGCGGCCCTGACGGCCGGGGCCGGATCGGCCCGCCGCCGCGCACCTTCGACACGCTGATGGACCAGGCCGGCCGCACCGGCCTGGTGCCGATCGTCACCGAGGGCAGCATCCAGCTCTGCCTGGCCGACCTGCGGTACTGGGGCGTCGAGGCGGTGGTGCTGCCGGACGAGGTGCACGGGGCCAAGTACGACCTCGACGAGGACGCCCTGCGCCGTACCGCGACGGCCCTGCTCGGTCCCCCGCGGCGGGTCGACGACGTCTGGCTCTGGGAGGTTCCCGCCGCCCGACGCGACGAGGCTCACCCCCGGTGAGTTCCGGGTGCGGGTCTAGGCTGGTGAGGTGACCGCGACGACTTCCGGCCTGACGGCCGTCCGCGCCGGCCTGCTCGACTACCAGGCCGCCTGGGACGAACAGCGCCGCCTCCACGAGTCGGTGGTGGCGGGTGAGCGCGGCGACACCGTGCTGCTGCTGGAGCACCCGAGCGTCTACACCGCCGGCAAGCGCACCGAGCCGTGGGACCGCCCGATGGACGGCACCCCGGTCGTCGACGTGGACCGGGGCGGCAAGATCACCTGGCACGGGCCGGGCCAGCTCGTCGGCTACCCGATCCTGCGCCTGCCGGACCCGGTGGACGTGGTCGCCTACGTACGCCGCACCGAGCAGCTGCTGATCGACGTCTGCGCCGAGTTCGGGCTGGCCGCCGGCCGGGTCGAGGGGCGCAGCGGCGTCTGGGTGCCCGAGGACGACCGGGGTCCGGCCCGCAAGGTGGCCGCCATCGGCATCCGGGTGGCCCGTGGGGTGACCCTGCACGGCTTCTCGATCAACTGCGACTGCGACCTGACGTACTTCGACCGGATCGTGCCCTGCGGCATCCGGGACGCCGGGGTCACCTCGCTCACCGCCGAGCTGGGCCGACCGGTCAGCGTCGCCGACGTCCTCCCGGTGGTCGAGCGTCGCCTGCCCACCCTGCTCGGCTGAGCCGCGTGCACGTCGATCTCGTCA
This sequence comes from Micromonospora sp. A200, assembly GCF_029893845.1. Taxonomy (NCBI): domain Bacteria; kingdom Bacillati; phylum Actinomycetota; class Actinomycetes; order Micromonosporales; family Micromonosporaceae; genus Micromonospora; species Micromonospora sp. A200. The sequence continues at coordinate 4,511 of NZ_JARXXY010000047.1, forward strand.
CCGTCGTCGTCGCCGAGTACGACCCGGCGATCGCCTTCTTCACCGAGGTGCTCGGCTTCGACCTGGTCGAGGACTTTCCCTCGCTGACCACCGACGGGCGCCCCAAGCGCTGGGTCGTCGTCCGCCCGCCCGGGGCGCAGACCGGCCTGCTGCTCGCCCGCGCCGACGGCGAGCGCCAGGAGCGCGCGGTCGGCGACCAGGTCGCCGGCCGGGTCGGCTTCTTCCTCCAGGTCGACGACTTCGACGCGGTGCACCGGCGGATGGTCGACGCGGGCGTCGAGTTCGTGCGGCCGCCGCGCACCGAGCCGTACGGGCGGGTCGCCGTCTTCCGCGACATCGCCGGCAATCGCTGGGATCTGCTCGGCCCCGCGTAGGGCCTGTGTCAAAGCCCCTGGCCGGCCTGCGGCGGGCCCAGACGACGACCGCCTGCGTTGGAGATTGGTCCGGATACAACACCGGTATCCGGACCAATCTCCGCCTTGCCGGATCGCCGCCTGGACTCCGCCTCGGCTCGACGAGGACTTTGACACAGGCCCTGGACGCGCGCCGTCCGACGGTCGCACCCCCGCTCTACGGTGGTGCGATGACGGACAACGACACCCCCTGGGAGCCACCCCTCGCGGGCACCGAGGTCGCGCACCTGGTCGGCGCGCTGGACCGCCTGCGTACCACTTTCCGCTGGAAGGCCGACGACCTCGACGCGGCCGGGCTGCGGGCCCGGGTCGGCGCCTCCGCGCTGACCCTCGGCGGCCTGCTCAAGCACCTCGCCGTCGTGGAGGACCACATGTTCACCGTCCGGCTGAGCGGCGCGCCGCTGGGACCACCGTGGGACCTTGCCGCCTGGGACAGCGAGGCCTGGCCGTTCACCTCCGCCGCCGCCGACAGCCCGGACGAGCTCTACGCGCTCTGGGACGGTGCCGTCGCCCGGTCCCGCGCGCGGCTGGCGGCGGCCCTCGCCGACGGCGGGCTCGACCAGCTCGTCCACGCCTCCGCCCCCGACGGCACCCGGGCCAGCCTGCGCCGGCTCGTCTGCGACCTGATCGAGGAGTACGGCCGGCACACCGGGCACGCCGACCTGCTCCGCGAGGCGGTGGACGGGCTGACCGGTGAGGACCCGCCGCCCGGGTGGCGCCCACGAGCGGGGCAGCCGATCCCGGGCAGCTGACGCGGACGAGGCGGCCCCGGGCCCGACCTGGGCCCGACCCCGGTCAGCCGATCGGCAGCCGGGTCAGCCAGTCCTGCCAGGCCTGTTCGGCGCGGGCCGGGGCCGGGTCGGCGGCGAAGAGGTGGTGCCCGAGCACCAGGACGTTGCCCCGGTCCGTGCCGGAGTGCAGGAACCGGTAGAGCGCGTCCGAGGTCCGTACGCCGAAGTACGTCGGCAGGCCGACGAGGTCGACCACGCCGTCGACCGGCGGCAGCCCGGGCAGCTCGAGCCGGACCGGCTCACCCCCGGTGACCGGGCCGGTGAGCCCGAACGCGCCGGCCACGGCCGCCCAGACCTCATCCGGTTCGCCCGCCCCGGGCCGGAACGCCGCGACCGGGGTGCCGGCCCGGCCGGCGAAGTGCGCCAGGTACGCCGCGAGCGTCTCCAGGTACATGTCCCAACCGGTCCGCATGGCCTCGTACTCGGTCTCCCACTTGTCCCCGAGGACGCCGCTCTGCACCAGCCGCAGCACGGTGCCGCCCTGCTCGCGGCCCTCGATCAGGTACTCGATGGCCATGAAGGTGCCGTCCGGCCCCGGGTCGCTCCGGTACGCGAACCGCTTACCGGGCTCCCAGGCCGTCACGGTCGACTCGGCGACCTCACCGGCCATGGTGAACCGGGTCCGGCCGCCCTCGCGGGGCTCGACCTCGCTGCGACCCATGAACCAGGAGTCGATGCCCGGACCGGTCGCGATCGCCGCCCACACCTGCTCCGGCGTGCCGGGCAGCGCGATGTCCTTGCCGAGTTCGAACGGGTGTCCCATGGTGGTGCCTCTCTCTGTGTGGTGCGCGGAGTGGGTCGTCGAGCGGAAATTCAGCGGGCGCGGGCCGGGGTGACCGTCAGGAGTCCTCGGCGGCGCCGGTCGAAAGGTCGACGCTGGGGTGCAGGGCGAGGACCACCCGGTGCCGCCGGCCCCCGGGGGCCTGCTCGTCGTGGTACCGGCCGACCAGGGCGGCGACGGCGGCCGCCAACTCGTCGGCGAACGCGGCCCGGTCGGTCGCCGAGGCGAACCGGACGTCGGCGTCCACGGCGAAGGTGGCGACCCGCTTCCCGGCCCGGTCCGCGCCGGTGATCAGCGCGCCGACGTCCTGGACGAGCCGGGCGGCGAGCGCCAGCAGCCACCGCGCGGAGAGCCGGTCAGGCGCCTGGGCCGGGTCCGGGCGCACCGCGGCGAGGGCGGCCGGCGAGATGACGTACGACGCCGCGGTGGCGCGCATGACCCGCTCGGTCACGTTGCCCTTGCGGCGCTCCTCGACCAGCTCGATCAGGCCGTGCTGCTCCAGCGCCCGAAGGTGGTAGTTGACCTTCTGGCGGGCCAGCCCGACCCGGGCCGCGAGCATCGTCGCCGAGGCCGGCTCGGCGAGCGCGGCGAGCAGCCGGGCGCGTACCGGGTCCAGCGACGCCTCGGCGGCGGCCGGATCCTCGATCACTGCGATGTCGAACATGCCCACAGCCTCTCACCGACAATATTTCTTGTCAAGACAATGCAAGTTGTCGGTGGTGGGACGCGCCGCCACGCTCCCCCATGCGCGGGATTGAGCGTTCGCTCAAACACCGATACCGTTCGTTGAGCGACCGCTCAAAAGGGAGGCTGACGTGCGGGGCATCTACGTGGAGACACTGATCGACGCGCCGGTGGAACGGCTCTGGCAGGCGACCCAGGACCCGGCGACGCACCGCCGCTGGGACGCGCGGTTCGGCCGGATCGACCCGGTGCCGGGCAGCACCCCCGCCCGGTTCCGGTACGCCACCACCGTGCTGCCCGGCGTGCGGATCGCCGGCCACGGCACGCACGCCGGTGAGCAGCACCGCCCGGACGGCACCCGCACGTCGGCGTTGCGCTTCGGCTCCGACGACCCGCGTTCGCTGATCGCCACCGGATCCGGGTACTGGCGCTACCTGCCCGGGCCGGACGGCGTGCGGTTCCTGACCGGCTACACGTACGACCCGCGCTGGGGACTCGCCGGACGGCTGGCCGATCTCGCCTTCCGGCCGCTGTTCGGCTGGGCGACCGCGTGGTCGTTCGACCGGCTGCGGCTCTGGCTGGAACGGGGCGTACCGCCCGAGCGCGCCCGGCGGCAGGCGTGGCGGGAGGTGGCCCTGCGGGCGCTCGCGGTGGCCTGCGTCGGCGCGCTGGCAGCCCGGCTGGGCGCGGGAGGCGCGGGCCTCGCCGGCACGGTGCTCGCCACGGCGGCGGTCGCGCTGGCGGTGCCGCCCCACCCGCACACCCCGGCCGCCCGCCGGTGCCGACGCCGGCCGGCGGACCGCCTCGCCGCCCGGCCGCCGTCGCTGCTGGAGCAGCTGTGACCTCCGTCTTCCAGCGCGCCCTGGGCGCCGACTTCGACCGGCTGCACCCCCGACTGCGGCGCCGCTTCGGCGTCGACGGCCGTACCGACCTGGGCTGTGTGGGCACCGGCGTGATGGACCGGGTCTGGCGCGGCGCCGCCTTCACCGCGCCGTTCCTGCGGCTGGGCACCCTGCGGCACGTGCTGTTCCCGGAGACCGGCACCGGCGTGCCGTTCACCATCGAGAACTACGCCTACACCGACTCGTACCGCCGCCCGACGCTGACCTTCGTGCGTACCTTCGAGGTCGCCGCGCACCGCCGCCGCCGATTCGACGCCACGATGGTGTGGAGCCCTCGGCGCGGCGTCCTGGTGGACTACCTGGGCACCCACCAGCACCTCGCGGTCGACCTGCACCTCGGCGTCGACGCCGCCGGGGCGCTGACGATCCGCAGCGGCGCCCAGCGCTTCCGCGGCGGGCTGCCCTGCCCGCCGGCGCTCAGCGGCGAGGCCCACCTGCGCGAGTGGTACGACGACCGGACCGGGCGGTTCCACATCGAGGTACGGGTCACCAACCGCCGCTTCGGGCCGCTGTTCGGGTACACGGGCAGCTTCACCGTCGACTATGTGCCGCCGGACGGGGCTCCGGTGCCCGCCGCCGTGCGGCCGCTGCGAGAGAATCCCCGGGACTGACGGAGAGGATCACCATGGCCGCCACCCGGCAGAAGCTGATCGACGGGGCGCTCGCGGCGATCCGGTCCCACGGCATCGCCGGCGCCTCGGCCCGCACGATCGCCGCGGCCGCCGGGGTCAACCAGGCCCTGGTCTTCTACCACTTCGGCACCGTCGACGCGCTGCTCGCCGAGGCGTGCCGCAGCGCGACGGCGGCCCGGGTGGCGGTCTACCGGGACCGGTTCGCCGACGTCGGATCGCTGCGCGAGCTGCTCGACCTCGGGCGCGCCCTGCACGAGCAGGAACGCTCCGCGGGCAACGTGGCCGTGCTGGCCCAGCTGCTGGCCGGGGCGCAGACCGATCCGACGCTCGCGCAGGCCACGGCCGCCGCGCTCGGGCTCTGGACGGCCGAGATCGAGACGGTGCTGCGCCGGCTGCTGCGCGACTCGCCGGTCGCCCCGGTCGCCGACCCGGCCGGGCTGGCCCGCGCCATCTCCGCCGCCTTCGTCGGGCTGGAACTCTTCGAGGGCGTCGACCCGGCCGGCGCCCACGACGCGTTCGACGCCCTGGAACGCCTCGCCGTCCTCATCGAGGTCGTCGAGGACCTCGGACCGCTGGCCCGCCGCACCCTGCGCGCCAGACTCCGCCCGCACACCTGACCCCGCCCCGCCCCGGCCCGGTACGGACCGGGCCGGGGCGGGGACCCGTCAGGGGGTGAGGCGGTGCAGGTCGCGGGGGAAGGCGGTGACCTCGCGGACGTTGGCGGCGCCGGTCAGCCGGGCGACGAAGCGTTCCAGGCCGATGGCGAAGCCGCCGTGCGGGGGCATGCCGTGCCGGAACGCGTCGACGTAGCCGGCGTACGGCTCGACCGGCTCCCCGCGCGCGGCCAGCGCCGCCAGGTAGTCCTCGTAGCGGTGCAGCCGCTGCCCGCCGGTCACCAGCTCCATCCCCCGGAAGAGCAGGTCGAAGCCGTTGGAGTACGCCGGCCGCCGCGGGTCCGGGTGGGTGTAGAAGGGCCGCTTCGCCATCGGGTACCCGGTGACGAAGAGGAAGTCCGAGCCGTGCTCGGCCCGCGCCCACTCCCCCAGCGCCCGCTCGTGGGCGGGGGCGAGGTCCGGCTCGTCGGCCGGCGCGCCGGCGATCCGCAACGCCTCGGTGAAGTGCACCGCGGGGATCTCGGCCGGTACCTCGGGCAGCCCGATGCCGAGTGTCGCCACCGCCGCGCCGGCCCGGTCCGCCACGCCGGCCAGCATCCCGGCGAGGGTGGCGCGCAGCACGGCCATCACGTCCCGGTGGTCGGCGACGAAGCCCAGCTCCACGTCGAGCGAGGTGTACTGGGCCAGGTGCCGGACGGTGTCGTGCGGCTCGGCCCGGAACACCGGGCCGACCTCGTAGACCCGCTCGAAGACGCCCACCATCAGCTGCTTGTAGAACTGCGGCGACTGCGCCAGGTACGCCGGCCGGCCGAACCAGTCCAGCGCGAAGACGTTCGCCCCGCTCTCGGTGGACGAGCCCACCACCTTCGGGGTGTGGATCTCCACGAAGTCACGGGCGTCGAGGGTGGCCCGGAACCCGGCCACCGCCGCCGCCGAGATCCGCAGCGCCGCCGAGCGGGTCGGGTGCCGCAGCGCGGTGGGCGCGTGGTCGAGCTGGGTGGGCAGGGTCGCGGTCAGCGTCGGCCGGTACAGGTCGAACGGCGGCGGCACGGCGGCCGGGCCGAGTGGTCGTACCGTCGGGTCGGTCAGCTCGACCCCGGCGGGCGCCGTCGGGTTCGCCACCACCGTGGCGGTGACCTCGACGACCGTCTCCTCGGTGAGCTTCTCCAGCGTGGCACGGACGGCCGGGTCGGTGACCACGACCTGGCTCAGGCCGGCGGCGTCCCGCACGATCAGGAAGGCCACCGACTTGAGCAGTCGGCGGCGGTGGACCCAGCCGGCGATCCGGACGGTCTCGCCCACCTGGGCGGGGAGCTGGGTGGAGAGGATGCGTTGCACGGTGGTACCTCCTCGATCGATCGCAACGCGATCCCAGGGAGGTGTGGGCGAGCGGGAACCTCGCGGTGCCACCACACCTTCGCCCCCGCGGGCGGGGGCCTCGTTCGTCGCCTTTTCACCGGGGCCGGCCGGGCGGGCTCTACTGGGCGCGAACGCCGTTCTTCCCGCAGCTCAGGAAGGTCTTCGCGCCCCGGCGCCAGACCGCCTTCCAGCATCCGGCGGCTCTCTGCACTGGCGGGTCGGGGCCCTACTCGGCTCCGTCACAGCTCTGCGGCAGACGCTAGCACCACTCCCGGGACCGGTGTGACGTGGTTTTTCGGCCCCCGGTGTCCGGTGTCACAACATCTGCGGCGTGACGCCGGTCGCCCGCGGTTCATCGACCGCCACCGCCGGGCGTAGTCTCGGTTTCGTGACGATCGAGCACTCCACGCCGACGACCGAGCAGGCCGGCCGCACCGCGACTGCCGCACCTGAGGGGCGGCGGCTGCTGCGCATCGAGGCCCGCAACGCCGAGACGCCGATCGAGCGCAAGCCGCCGTGGATCAAGGTCAAGGCCAAGATGGGCCCGGAGTACACCCAGCTGCGCGGCCTGGTCTCGCGCGAGGGGCTGCACACCGTCTGCCAGGAGGCCGGCTGCCCCAACATCTACGAGTGCTGGGAGGACCGCGAGGCCACCTTCCTCATCGGCGGTGACCAGTGCACCCGGCGCTGCGACTTCTGCCAGATCGACACGGGCAAGCCGGCCGAGTTCGACGCCGACGAGCCGCGTCGGGTCGCCGAGTCGGTCGCCGCGATGGGGCTGCGCTACGCCACCATCACCGGCGTCGCCCGCGACGACCTGCCCGACGGCGGGGCCTGGCTCTACGCCGAGACGGTCCGGCAGATCCACGCCCTGCAGTCCGGCTGCGGCGTCGAGCTGCTGATCCCCGACTTCAACGCGGTCCCCGAGCAGCTCGCCGAGGTGTTCAGCTCCCGCCCCGAGGTGCTGGCGCACAACGTCGAGACGGTGCCGCGGATCTTCAAGCGGATCCGGCCGGCGTTCCGCTACGAGCGCTCGCTGGACGTGATCCGCCAGGCCCGCGCCGACGGCCTGGTCACCAAGAGCAACCTGATCCTGGGCATGGGCGAGGAGCGGGCCGAGGTCTCCCAGGCGCTGCGCGACCTGCACGAGGCGGGCTGCGAGCTGATCACCATCACCCAGTACCTGCGCCCCTCCCCCCGGCACCACCCGGTCACCCGCTGGGTCAAGCCGGAGGAGTTCGTCGAGCTGCGCGAGGAGGCCGAGGAGATCGGCTTCGCCGGCGTGATGAGCGGGCCGCTGGTGCGCTCGTCGTACCGGGCCGGGCGGCTCTACAAGCAGGCGCTGGAGGCCCGCGAGGGCGTCACCGCCGCTGGCTGAGGCCGGCCGACGGCCGCGTCACCGGCCGCCGGCCCCGGTCCGGATGCCATGATCGCAGGCATGACCACCGGGGTACGCCAGGCGGCGCGCGACGACACCCGCCCGCGCGCGCCCCGATGGCCCGCGCCGGTGGCGCTCGCCCTGCTGGTCGGCCTGGCCGGGGTGGGGTACCGGCTCGCGTTGCTGCTCGGGGACACCCCGCGCACCAACAGCGACGAGGCGACCATGGGGCTCGCCGCGCTGCACATCGCCCGGGGCGAGGACTTCCCGGTCTTCTTCTACGGGCAGGCGTACATGGGTGCGCTGGAGGCGTACCTGGCCGCGCCGCTGGTCGCGCTGGCCGGGCCCTCCGTGCTCGCGCTGCGGCTGCCGCTGCTCGCCCTGTACGCGCTCTTCCTGCTGCTGAGCTGGCGGCTGACCCGCCGCCTCGGCGGGGACCGCTGGTTCGCGCTGCTGGTGGTCGGGCTGCTGGCGCTGGGCGCGGACCGGATCGTCAAGAACCAGCTCATCGCCGGGGGCGGCTATCCCGAGCTGAACCCGATCGGGGCGGGCCTTGCCCTGCTGACCCTCGACCTGGTCGCCGGACGGCCGGCGGGACGCCGGTGGCGCTTCGCCGGCTTCGGCTGCCTCGCCGGGCTGATCGTCTGGGTCGACCCGCTGCTGCTGCCGTACGTGCTGGCGCTCGGGGCGGTGCTCGTCACGATGACCGGACGGGACCTGCGCGGGCGCCACGGCGTCCTGCTGGCCGGGGCCGCGCTGGTGGGGGCGGCGCCACTGCTCGGGTACGGCCTGGCGCACGGCCACAACCCGCTCGCCGCGGCCGTCACGGCCGGCGGCGGGGACGCGGTGGCGAGCTGGGCGGACCGGCTGCACGGCGGGCTGGTGCTCGGGCCGGCGCTGGGCATGGGCCTCTGCTCCCCGGGGCACTGCGCGACCTGGCAGCTCTGGTGGGCGCTCGCCCTGCCGGTGCTGCTGGTGCTGGCGGGGCTGTCGGCCTGGCGGACGGTGCGCGTCGACGGCGTGCGGGCGGTGCGGGCTGACGACGGTCGGGCGGTGCGGGCCGGCGCGGCGGTCCGGCTCGCGCTGCTGGCCGGGGCGGTGGGCACGCTGGCGGCGTACACGGTGAGCAGCGCCGCCGGGCGGACCCCGGTGGAGAGTTCCCGCTACCTGTCCTGCCTGGCCATTTCGCTCCCGGCGCTGCTCTGGCCGCTGTGGACCGTGGCGCGGCGACGCGGTCGGGTCGACCTCCCGCGACTCGCGGCCGTCGGCGCGCTGGTCGCTCTGCTCGGCACCGCCACGGTCGCCACCGCGGGCGCGCTGGCCACCGTGCCCACGAACCGGGCGGAGGCGCAGCGGCACCGCGCGCTGGTGGAAGCGCTGCGCGAGCGGGGCGTCCGCCACGTGTACGGCGAGTACTGGACCTGCAACCGGCTCACCTACGCCACCGGCGAGGGGATCGTCTGCGCGGTGCTCGACGAGACGCTGCGCCCCGGCTTCGACCGGCTGCCCGCCTACCCCCGCGCGGTCCGCGAGTCACCGGCCCCGGCCTACGTCGCCCCGGTCGGCTCCCCCCTCGCCCGCGGCCTCGACCGCTCCCCACCCCCGGCACGGCAGGTGACGACGGTGGACGGCTGGCGCATCTGGCTCCCCCACCCCTGACGACCCTGATCGTGCTGGCCGTGCTGCGTCATGAACGTGACGGGCAATGATCTCCTGATCAGGCAGTGATGCGGGCGAGGGCTCCGGTCTCCAGCGCGGTCCACAGGGCACCGTCCGGGCCGAGGGTGATGCCGTGCGGCTCCGAGCCGGGCGTGGGCAGGTCGTGCACCTCGATGACGCCGTCGGTGGTGATGGAGCCGACGCGGTTGCCGCCCCATTCGGTGAACCACAGGACGCCGTCGCGGCCCGGAGTGATGGCGTGCGGCCGGCCGGCACGGTCAGGCAGCGGGAACTCCGTGATCCCGCCATCTGGAGTGATCCGCCCGATCTGCCCGGCGGCGATTTCGACGAACCAGACGGCGCCGTCGTGTCCCGTGGTGATCCCGACCGGCGCGGCGGCCTCGGTCGGCAGCGGACGAACGGTGATCGCACCGTCGGGGCCGATCCGGCCGATCGCGTTGGCCTGGTTCATGGTGAACCACATTCCGCCATCGGCTCCGGCGGTGATCGCGGACGGGAACGCGCCGGTGGCCGGCAGCGGGAACTCGGTGACCTGGCCATCGATGGTGATGCGGCCGATCCGGTCGGCTGCGGTCTCGGTGAACCACAACGCGCCGTCGGGTCCGGCGGCGATGCCGAACGGCCCGCACTGCGGTGTCGGCAGCGGGAACTCGGCGAGGGTGCCGTCGATGGTGATCCGGCCGATGCGGTGCGCCTGGTACTCGGTGAACCACAGCGCACCGTCCGGACCAGACGTGATGATCGTCGGTCCGCACGCCGGGTCGAGCTGGTGGGTCTCCGGTTCGCCGCCGGGCACCAGCCGACCGATCCGCCCACTGCCGACCAGCGTGTACCACAGCGCACCGTCCGTCCCGGTGGTGATCGCGTACGGCCCCCCGTCGGCCACCGCGTACTGCGCGATCGATACCTGGCTCATGCGACCTCCAGTCCGTGTTCGGCGGCGATGCGGGCGATGTCGGCCGGGGCGCCGGCCATGATGGTGCGCGCGTGTTCGGTGACGAGGTCGGCGGGCCAGTCCCACCAGGCGGCGCGGCGGAGCCGTTCGACGTCGGCGTCATCGAACCGCTGGCGGATCGGGCGGGCCGGGTTGCCACCGACGATGGTGTACGGCGGCACATCGGCGCTGACCACCGCACCGGTGGCGATGATGGCGCCGTCGCCGATCCGCACGCCGGGCAGCACGGTGGCCTGGTAGCCGAACCACACGTCGTTGCCGACGACGGTGTCGCCGCGGCTGGGCATGCCGGTGACGATGTCCAGCGTCCGCTCGGCCCAGTCACCGCCGAACATGGTGAACGGGAAGGTGGACACCCCCATCGTGGGGTGTTCGGCGCCGGCCATCAGGAACCGGGTGCCGGCGGCGATCGCGCAGTACTTGCCGATGATCAGCCGTTCCGGCCCGTAGCCGTAGAGCACGTTGCGGTGCTCGAACCCGGTCGCGCCGTCGGGATCGTCGTAGTACGTGTACTCACCGACGACGATTTTCGGCGAGGTGACCAAGGGTTTGAGGAACACCACGCGGTCGAAGGCGGGGAGCGGGTGGACGGTCATGGGATCAGGTGTCAAGGGATGTCCTCGGGGTGAGATGGGTGCCGTGCGTCCGGCGCGGGCGGTGCATCACGCGTGCAGGTCGGCCAGCATGCGGGCCCGGGTGGGATGGCGCAGTTTTCGCATTGCCTGGCTTTCGATCTGGCGGATGCGTTCCCGGGTCAGCCCGTGCTTCCTGCCGATCTGGTCCAGGGTCTGGGGTCGGTCGTCGTCCAGGCCGTATCGCTGGCAGATCACGGCCGCTTCCCGCTCGGACAGGGTGGCCAGCACGGCGTTCAGGTAGCGGCGCCGCCACCCGGCCGCGACCGTGGCGGCGGGGTCGGGCCCGTCGTCGGGGATGAGGTCGCGCAGCTCGGTGCCGGCGTCCGCGCCGACCGGGGTGTCCAGCGACACCGGTTCGCGGTCGTGGCGCAGCAGTAGTTCCACCCTGTCCACGGACAGGTCCAGACGCGCCGCGATCTCGCCGGGCGTGGGATCCCGGTCGAACTCCTGCGCCATCGCGCGGCGGGTGCGGTTGACCCGGTTCAGCTCCTCGACCAGGTGGACGGGAAGCCGGATGGTGCGGCCCTGGTCGGCCAGGGCACGCCCGATCGCCTGCCTGATCCACCAGGTGGCGTAGGTGGAGAACTTCAACCCACGCCGGTGGTCGAACTTCTCCACCGCGCGCATCATCCCGATATTGCCCTCCTGAATCAGGTCGAGCAGGGGCAGCCGCCCGGCCACGGCGTACCGCTTGGCGATCGAAACGACCAACCGGAGGTTGGCCTCGGCCATGTGCTGCTTGGCGCACTGTCCGTCCGCCGCGCGCCGCCGCAGTTCGGCGCGCTGGGCGGAGCCGAGCCGGTCGCCGCCGGCGTCGAGTCGCTGCTGGGCGATGGCTCCGGCTTCGACGCGTTCCCCCAGGCGAACCTCCTGCTCCGCGGTCAGCAGCGGCCTACGGCCGATCGTCTTGAGGTAGTCGGCCACCGCATCGGTGGTGGGGCCAGCGGGCACGGCGCGCGTAGTGGCAGGCAAGAAGCGGTGTCCTTCCGGATCGGCGACTGGAGTTGGTCGGGACGGTCGGTCAGCGGCGGCCGGGGATCCGGCGCGGGCGGTGCCGGGAAACCGGCAGTGCGGTGCGCTGCCGGATCGCGGCGATCCGGTGGTCGGTACGCGACTGCCGCCCCCCGGGCCCGGCGCCGCCAGGTCCGGTAGCGGTGCTGGTGCGGACGGTGCGGACGTTGTCTGGCATTGGTGGTGGTCCCTTCCGAGCTGGCCGTTCCCCTGCAGACCTAAACTTAGGTCCGACCTATAGGTATGTCAAGTAAAAGTTTTGGTCCATGCCATGTATAGTCGGCGGCATGACCACCCCGCCCACCGGCCTCCGAGCCCTCAAGAAGCAGCAGACCAGGGAAAACATCTCCAACCAGGCCACCCGACTGTTCCTCGAACGCGGCTTCGACAACGTGACGATCGCCGACGTGGCGGCCGCAGCCCAGGTCGCCAAGATGACCGTCACCAACTACTTCCCCCGCAAGGAAGACCTGGCCCTGGACATGCACGATGTCTTTGTCCAGCAGCTCGCCACGACCGTCCGCGAACGCCAACCGGGCGAGTCGGCGCTCACCGCGCTGCGCCGCGCCTACCTGACCGCGGTGGCGGCGCACGACCCGGTCATCGGGTTCTCCGGCCCCCGGTTCGCCCGCATGATCACCGACAGCCCGGCGCTGGTGGCCCGCCTTCGGGAGTTCCACGACGACCGGGAGAAGGCCCTCGCCGCCGCCCTGACCGAGGCAACCGACGCCCCGCACGACGACATCACCCCTCGCGTCGCCGCCACCCAACTGGCCGGCGTCCACCGGCTGCTGTTCGAGGAAACCATGCGCCGCACCCTTGCCGGTCACCACAACGACGACATCGCCCAGGCCATCACCCGTTACGCGCACATCGCCTTCGACGCCCTCGAACCCTCACTCGCCGGCTACGCCACCCGCTCAGCCCCGTAGCCGCTCCGTGTCACGCCGGCACGACCAGGCTGGCGGGGGGTCGGCGGCCATTCGATGTGTTGCCGCCGCGGATGGGTCAGCGTGGGGGGTCCAGGAGGTTGAGGCGGTGGGCGAGGGCGGCGGCTTCGACCCGGTTGGTGACGTCCAGCTTGGCGATGATCCGTGAGACGTGCACGCTCGCGGTCTTCGGCGAGATGAAGAGCTGCTCGGCGATCCGGCTGTTGCTGTGCCCCTCGGCGACCAGCCGCAGCACCTCCTGTTCGCGGGAGGTGAGCAGGTCCGCGCCGGGGCGGCCCCGGCTCGCCCCGCGCAAACCGACCCGGCGGGCCAGGGTGGCGGCCTGCTCGGCCAGCGGGGTCGCGCCCAACCGCTGGGCGATCCCGGCGGCCTCCGCCACCGCCTCGGCGACCTCGTCCCGCTCCCCCGCCGACGCGGCCGCCTCGGCCAGCGCCAGCAGGGCCCGCCCCAGCGGGTACGGCTGGCCGCCGACCCGCCACGCCCGCACCGCCGTACGCCAGGCGGGCAGCGCGCGACCGCCGGCCGTCAGCAGCGCGGCGACCTGGGCCGCGTGGGCCTGCTCGGCGGGCTGCCGGACGGGCAGCTCGGCGGCGAGCGCGGTGACCGCCGCGGCCAGCTCCCGGTCCTCGACCCGGGCGGCGGTACGGGCGGCGGCGCTGAGCACCGGCCACCCCTCGCGGGGCAGGTGCGGCAGGCGGTCGTCGGCCAGCGCGGCGCGGGCCGCCCGGACGGCCTCGACCTTGTCGTCGGCCGCCAGCGCCGCCTCGATCCGCAGTTCGTGCAGGGGCAGCCGGTGGTTCGGCCACAGGTACGGCCGGGCGAGGAAGCCCAACGCGCGGCCGACCAGCTCGTCGGCGGCGGGGTGGGCCCGGGCCAGCCGCAGCCCGGCGCGCAGTTGGAGCCAGTGCAGGCCGGAGACGCCGGGCGGGTCGATCCGGGCCGCGTCGGCGCAGGCCGCGTCGGCCTCGTCCCAGCGGCCCAGGGCGAGCAGCGCCTCGGCCTGGTTGGACAGCAGGTACGCCCCGGTGGAGCGGCTGATGCCGACCCGTCGCGCCTCGCTCACCCCGGCGGCGGCCGCGTCGGCGGACTCGGCGTAACGGCCCAGCTCGAAGAGCACGTCGGAGAGGTGGACCAACGCGCTGACCAGCGCCGGGGCGTTGCCGGCGGCGCGGGCCAGCGCCTCGGCCCGGCGCAGCTCGGCCAGGCCGAGGTCCGGGGCCCGGTCGGTGCGGCAGAGCATGGCGATCCGGGTGGGCAGCAGGGCGAGGTCCTCGCCGACCGCCGCGCCGACCGTGCGCGCCTCGGCGGCGACGGCCGCGGCCAGCTGCGGATCGATCTTCACCAGGTGCGCGGCGATGTCGGCGAGGAGTCGGACCCGCTCCGGTCCGTCCGGCACCCCGCCCGCCAGCCGGTACGCCTCGCGCAGCTCGGCGCTGCCGTCGCTCTTGCCGAGCAGGGCGAGCAGCCGGCCCCGCTGGTCCAGCAGCCGGGCGGCGCGCAGCGGCGCGGCGTCGGCGTCCACCTCGGCCAGCGCGGCCCGGGTGAGGGTGAGCGCGCGGCTGTAGTCGCCGGCCGTGGTGGCGGCGTCCAGGGTCTCCTCCAGCACCGCGAGGTGGTCCATCCCGAGCCGGTCGGCGGCGTCGGGCACCAGCTCCCACAGTTCCAGCACCCGTTCCAGCAGCCGGCTCTGCTCCGCGTACGCGTACCGGTCGGCGGCGGCGCAGGCCGCCGCGCGGGCGGTGACCAGGGCGCGGGGGTGGTCGTGGGCGGCGTACCAGTGGTGGGCCAGCTCGGCCGGGGCGCGGCCGGCGGCGACCAGGTGCGGCTGCGCCTCGATGGCGGCGGCGTACCGGGCGTGCAGTCGGGCGTGCTCGCCGGGCAGCAGTTCGTCGTGGACGGCCTCGCGGACCAGGGCGTGCCGGAACTCGTAGTCGCCGTCCGGGTCGGCGACGACCAGTTGGGCGGCGACGGCGGCGCGCAGCGCGTCCTCCAGCTCGGGCTCGGGCAGGCCGGCGACCTCGGCGAGGAGCTGGTGCGCGAAGCGGGTACCGCCGGCGGCGGCGATCCGCAGCACCCGCTGCGCGGCGTCGGGGAGCCGGTCGACCCGGGCCAGCAGCAGGTCGCGCAGGGTCTCCGGCAGGGTGGCGCAGCCGACCGGGTCGCCGGCCGCGGCCAGCTCCTCGATGAAGAACGGGTTGCCCTGGGTACGTTCGTGGACGTCGTCGACGGCGCGGGCGGCCGGCTCGGCGCCGAGGATGTCGGCGAGGATCGCGGCGGTGCCGTCCCGGTCGAGGCGGCCCAGCTCGATCCGCTCGACGCTGCGGGCCCGGTCCAGCTCGGCCAGGAACGGCCGCAGCGGGTGACCCCGGTGCAGCTCGTCGGTGCGGTAGGTGCAGACCAGCAGCAACCGGGCGGTGCGGGCGGCCCGGACCAGGAAGCCGATCAGGTCGCGGGTGGACCGGTCGGCCCAGTGCAGGTCCTCGATCACCAGCACCAGCGGCTGGTCGGCGGCGAGCCGGTGGAACAGCTCCCCGACCAGGTCGAACAGGTAGCCCCGGGGGGCGTCGGAGAGGGCCGGCCCGGCCGGCACGGCGACGGCGGCCGGTCCCCGGCCCAGCTCGGGCAGCAGGCGGGCGAACTCCGGCTCGTACCCGTCGAAGACGCCGGGACCGTCGCGGCGCAGCACCTCGCGCAGTGCGGCGGCGAACGGCGCGAAGGGCAGGCCGGCCTCGCCCAGCTCCAGGCACTGGCCCACCAGCAGCCGGGCGCCGGCGGCGCCGGCCAGCGCGCCGAACTCCTCCAGCAGCCGGGTCTTGCCGACGCCGGCCTCGCCGCCGACCAGGACGGTGGTGGGTTCCCCGGCCCGGGCGCGGGCCAGGGCGGTGCGCAGCGACCCGACCTCGCCCTGGCGGCCGACGAGGACGGTGCTGGCGGCGCGTACGGTCACGGCACCGAGCATGCCACGCCCGCCACCGGCACCGGCCCCACCGACCGGGCGGTCCGCGACCGCCACCCCGGTGGGGCCGGTGGTCGCCGCCACCCCGGTGGGGCCGGTGCTCGCCGCCGCAGCGGCGGTGGCCACGGTCGTCACCGGCGGGCGGCGTCGGTGCGGCCCGGGCGGCTGCGGCGGCTCAGCCAGCTACGGCCGTGCCGGCGTGGCAGGGACCGGGCGAGCCGGGCCGCCTCGGCGTCGGCCTGGAGCTCGGCGGCGTGGCTGCGGTGGATGGAGAGGAGGAAGTCTGCGTCGTTGCCGAACATGTCGGGCTCCTTCGGGGTCGTCGTTCGCTGATGTCGACTTTCCGCGCGAAGGTGCCCCTGTGGCATGGGTGCGGTGCCTGATCTTCGGGCCTGCGCCCTCCTTACCGGGGCCGGAAACGCCCGCTGAGGCGGCGTAAGGTACTCAGCCGGCCGCGGATCATTCGCGGCGGCGGGGACCACTAGACTCTGGGGCATGGCAAAGCCCCAGGAGAAGGTCTCGTTCGGCCAGCGGCTGAAGCAGATCGGGATGGTGTTCCGGTTCACCGCCAAGCAGGACAGGTGGTTCGCGCCGCTGACCGCTGCGGCGGTGCTGATCCCGCTCGCGCTCACCGTGGTCGCGGTGATCCTCTGGAGCTGGATCTGGCTGCCGGTGGGCATCCTGATCACCCTGCTCGCCGTGCTGATCGTGCTCAACCTGCGGTCGAACAAGGCGATGATGAACGCGGCCGAGGGGCAGCCCGGCGCGGCGGCGCAGATCATGGAGAGTATGCGCGGCGACTGGCGGGTCACCCCGGCGGTCAGCTCCACCACGCAGATGGACATGGTCCACCTGGTGATCGGCCGCCCCGGCGTGATCCTGCTGGCCGAGGGGAACCCGCAGCGGGTGCGCGGCCTGCTCGGCCAGGAGAAGCGCCGGCTGGCCAAGGTGATCGGCTCGGCGCCGCTCTACGACTACATGATCGGCCAGGGCGAGGGGGAGCTGCCGATCCGCAAGCTGCGGATGACCCTGATGAAGCTGCCGCGCAACCTCCAGGGCAAGGACGTCAACGCCCTGGACAAGCGCCTCAAGGCGCTCACCGCCCGCCCGCAGATGCCCAAGGGCGCGATCCCGAAGAACATGCGGCCGCCGCGCGCGTTCCGCCAGACGCGGGGCCGCTGACCCCCGACGTACGCGAAGAGCCGGGCCCCTTCGGGCCCGGCTCTTTCGTGCGCCCGGAGGCGATGATCCACTCCGTTCCGCCGATGCGACGGGATCCGGACGACCGGGACAGGCCCATGTCGGCGACCTGGAGTCGATCATGCCCCCGGAAACGGCCGGCGGCGCGTCAGCGGCGGGTGGGGCGGGGCGCGTCGGCGATCACCGAGCCGGTGAGCCGGTCGTGCAGGCCGCGCCGGTGCTCGTCCATGAGCAGCGCGGGCACCACCAGGGCGAGCAGCAGGCCCCGCAGCAGCGCCCGGAGCAGCCCGATCCGGCCGCCGTCGGCCCAGCCGACGCAGCGCACCCTGGTGATGAACATGCCGGGGGTCTGCGCGAAGAGGCCGAGGAAGAAGCCGTACTCCAGGATCAGCACCAGCGGTGGGGCCCAGCCGTCGCTGACCGGGTCGGCGAAGCCGCGGGCGACCAGCAGGCAGAGCACCCAGTCGATCACCAGGGCACCGAACCGGCGGCCGAGGCTCGGCGGGGTGAAGGACGGATCGGCGGCGGGCGGCACCGGTGCCGCGGCGTGCGGGTTGGTCACGACGGTCAAGGGTAGTCAGCGCCCTGCCGACGGCGGCCGGGGCGGGCGGCGGACGCCGGATCGGCACGTATCGCAGAATCGGGCCAACCGCATCAATTAGCCATACACCCTCCCAGCGGGTATCGTCCGAACGGTGACCCGCCGAGGGCTGAGCGGCGCCGATGACGCTCCGCGAGCGACGTAACACGGCGGAAACAGAGGAGACACGGCCGGGCAACCGCACGGCCATAGCGTCGTCAGTGCCCAGCCACCGGAGTGGACGTGCCAGGAGGACGTGTGTTTGCCAATCCCGAGGAACTCCTGCGATACCTCAAGAACGAGGACGTGAAGTTCGTCGACGTACGGTTCTGTGACCTGCCCGGCGTGATGCAGCACTTCAACCTGCCGGTCGAGTCCTTCGACGACAGCGTCTTCACCGACGGCCTCGCGTTCGACGGCTCGTCGATCCGCGGCTTCCAGGCGATCCACGAGTCGGACATGCTCCTGCTCCCGGACGTCGCGAGCGCTTTCATCGACCCGTTCCGCGCGCAGAAGACCCTCGCGCTGAACTTCTTCATCCACGACCCGTTCACCCGCGAGGCGTACTCGCGGGACCCGCGGAACGTGGCGAAGAAGGCCGAGGCGTACCTGGCGGCCAGTGGCATCGCCGACACCGCGTACTTCGGCGCCGAGGCCGAGTTCTACATCTTCGACTCGATCCGCCACGAGACCTCCGCCCACCAGTCGTTCTACTACATCGACTCGATCGAGGGCGCGTGGAACACCGGCCGTGAGGAAGACGGCGGCAACCGCGGCTACAAGACCGCCTACAAGGGCGGCTACTTCCCCGTACCCCCGGTGGACCACTACGCCGACCTGCGCGACAGCATGGTCCGCCGCCTCATCGACGCCGGCTTCACCGTCGAGCGCTCGCACCACGAGGTCGGCACCGCCGGCCAGTCGGAGATCAACTACAAGTTCTCCACCCTGCTGCACTCCGCCGACCAGCTCCAGCTCTTCAAGTACCTGATCAAGAACGAGGCCTGGGCCGCCGGCAAGACCGCCACCTTCATGCCCAAGCCGCTGTTCGGCGACAACGGCTCCGGCATGCACACCCACCAGAGCCTCTGGCTCAACGGCGAACCGCTGTTCTACGACGAGACCGGCTACGCCGGCCTGTCCGACACGGCCCGCTGGTACATCGGTGGCCTGCTGCACCACGCCCCGTCGCTGCTGGCCTTCACCAACCCGACGGTCAACTCGTACCGCCGGCTGGTTCCGGGCTTCGAGGCGCCGGTCAACCTGGTGTACTCGCAGCGCAACCGCTCCGCCTGCACCCGCATCCCGGTCACCGGCAGCAACCCCAAGGCCAAGCGCGTCGAGTTCCGGGTCCCCGACCCGTCCAGCAACCCGTACCTCGCCTTCTCGGCGATGATGATGGCCGGCCTGGACGGCATCAAGAACAAGATCGAGCCGCCGGCGCCGATCGACAAGGACCTGTACGACCTGCCGCCGGAGGAGTGGGGCGACGTCAAGCAGGTGCCGGGCTCGCTGCCGGCCGTGCTCGACGCCCTCGAGGCCGACCACGACTACCTGCTCGACGGGGGCGTCTTCACGCCGGACCTGATCTCCACCTGGGTCGGCTGGAAGCGCGCCAACGAGGTCGACCCGGTGCGCCTGCGCCCGACCCCGCACGAGTTCGCCATGTACTTCGACTGCTGAGGTCGATCAAGGCGCTGACCTGGACCAACAGGATCGCCACTGATCTTGGGTACAGGTTGGGTACAACCTCACGGACGGCGGTCATGCCCGGCTCACAGCCGGCGTGGCCGCCGTTTCGTGTTGACCGAGTGCGCCGTCGATGAGCAGCCGGGTCCGGTCGAGCACGTCCGGCCACTCGTGGACGTAGGTGTTGAGCGTGACGGTCGGCGTGCTGTGCCCCAGCGCGAGCTGGACGGTCTTCACCGATGCGCCCGCGTGGATCAGTACCGTCGCGTAGTAGTGCCGCAGTCCGTGTATCCCCCACCGCGCCGGCAGGCCGACCGCCTCCCGAGCGGTCGCCCACGTCCGGGAGAAGGTCGCCGCGTTGACCGGCTCGCCACCGACACCCCGGAACAGCAGGCGCGCGGCCCGGCGGACCGGCCGGCGGCGGTCCGTGTCGTCGTCGACCTCGACCGCGTCGCACCCGTCGGCCAGGTGCTGACGCAAGGCCACCGCCACCACCTCAGGCAGCTCGACGCTGCGGGCGCTGGTGTGCGTCTTGACCGCGCCAAGGAACGGCTGACGACCCTTGAGCACCTTGAGTTGGCGGCGGACATGCACCTCTCGCGTATCGAAGTCGATGTCGTCCACCTCCAGGCCCAGAATCTCGCCCATGCGCAGCCCGCAACCGGCCGCGAGATAAGCCGTCGCTGCCAGCCGAGCCGGTAGCAGACGCGCCAGGTCGTGCACCTGCTGCGCCGTGGGAAGGACCCGGGTACCCCGGCTGATCGGCGGAAGCCGGATGCCCTTGTCGCACGGGCTGGCCGAGATCAGCCGGTCCCGGACCGCCATAGCGAACATCGAGCTGAGGTAGGTGTAGACCACCCGCAACGTGGTCGGAGCAAGGACCGTCGACCGGTCGCGTACCCATACCTGGATGTGGCTCGGGCGGACATCCTTGATCTGCTGCCGACCCAGCCCCGGCAGCACGTGGAGCCGGACAGCATGCTCCACCCGGACGGTTGTGCTGTCGGTGTGGAGTTGGGCGTCTCGCCACAGCTCAGCGAGGGCCGCAACGGTGATGCGGCCCGCCCGGTCATCGATGTACTGGCCCCGGCTCAGGTCGGCGCGCACGTTGGCGTCGTGGCGGTCAGCATCCACCTTCCGCTCGAACAACTGCGTACGCGTCTCACCGAGGTTGTCCGTCCAGCGGACCCGCCACCGCTTACCCCGCCCGTGCCGCTTCGATGGCAGCCGGCCCCCGTCAGGTCCACGCGAGTTCAGGTACCACAGGTCATCGACGGGCATGGCCTACGCCACCTGCTCGGCGACCCAGGACCGCACATCCTGCGGGTCGTACCTCAGGTGCCGTCCGACCTTGGCCGCTGGTGGCCCGAAACGGCGGTGCCGCCACTGGTACAGGGTGCCTACCGGAACGCCGAGGAAGGCCGAGACATCCTCCACCGTCCACAGCCGGTCGACAGCGCTTGTCTGCCGCTGGGTGCTCATCGGTCCAGTGCTCCATTCCACGAGTGCGACGGCCGACGGTCGGCCGGTTTGGTGTCAAGGTGGGCTTGACGCTCGATCGCGCGTCAGGCGACGAGGGCCTGTAGGTACTCGCGGGCGGAGTCCTGGTGCTCTCGGGCCATCGCGGCAGACGCGTTGGCGAGCAGGGCGTCAGCGGTGGTGTGCCAGCCGGCGCCCACGAATTGCAGGAAGTTGACCACCAGCGTCGTCGGCTCGGTGCCGGCCGCGGCTTGCTGCGGTCCGCTGCTCTGGGTGCGGCGGAACACGATGCGTTGGTTGCGCAGCAGGGCGAAGGTGATCGAGTAGCGGCGGGACTTGGTGAGGAAGTGGCCGCCGAAGCCGAGCATGTGCGCCCAGCGGCGCAGCCGCCGCCAGTCGCGCGGCGTGCCGAGCATCCAGCACGCGTCGATCAGGCGTTCGGTGTGGCTGCCGGCCGGGTCAGCGTAGATGTCGATGCTGTCGCCGGTGAGCCGGTTGGAGGCGTGGCCGGTGAC
The DNA here is from genome assembly GCF_029893845.1 of Micromonospora sp. A200. Lineage (NCBI taxonomy): Bacteria > Bacillati > Actinomycetota > Actinomycetes > Micromonosporales > Micromonosporaceae > Micromonospora > Micromonospora sp. A200. Next base: position 25,715 of record NZ_JARXXY010000047.1, read on the forward strand.
CTCGGTGGACTTGGTGGCGTACTTGGCCAGGTACGCGGCGACCTGGGCGTCGGTCACCTCGCCCCGCCCCGCAACGGTGATCACCTTGGTCAACACCTGCGTGCCCCAGGCGATGCGCCAGCCTCCCGGGCGGGCGGGGTGGTCGGCGGTGGTGAAGCCAACGGTGGCGGCGGCGTGGTCGACGGCGGCCACCAGGTCGGCCGCGTCGAGCTGCGGCGGGGCCGGCACGATGGCGTCGGGGTCGTCCGCGTCGCGGCCGTCGAGGCGGATGATGGCGTGGAAGTGCACGACGCCGCGTCGCTGCATCTCGGCGGCCTTGCCGAACGACAGCCGCACCGGGGACACCCAGCGGGTCTTACCGGTACGCGGCGAGGTCAAGGGGATGTCGGGGATGCCGCGAGCGGTGGCCAGGCGGTGCATGTAGCGGTTGATGGCGATGGTGGTGCGCCGCCACAGCTCCCCGGCCGAGAGGTTCCAGACCGTTTGCGCGTCGTGGTCGTAGCAGTCCAGGCACAACGGGGTACCCAACCGGGCGTCGGTGTCCTCGTGGCGGGCGAAGCAGACCAGCCGGACGCCGTGCGGGCAGACGGTCGACTCCCGGCGGGGGTGGCAGGGTTCGGGCCTGCAGTCGCAGGAGGCGCGGCGGGTGCAGGTGTGCCGCTTGACGTACCGGGTGTGGACCTCGCCGAAACTCGGGGCGGTGAAGGTGGGGAAGACCGCCGGGTGGTGCGCGACCTGCTCCGGTACACCCTTGCCGCCGACGAGGCCGGCGCGGACGACCTGGTAGGCGTCGCGCTGGTAGAGCTTGGAGCAGGTCGGGCAGACGGCGGCGCGGCGGTTGCCGCACGGCTTGTAGATGACGCCGTCGGGCATGTCGGCCGTCGACCGCTCCGACAGGAGGCGGCCGGTGGCGGCCTCGACGGTGGCCATGGTGCCGACCAGGCGGATCGGGCGGGTGCAACCGGCGGCCGGGCGGACGTGGCGCAGCCATTCGGTGAGGTCGGGTTGGGTGAGCCGAGCGGCGGCCTGGAGCCGGATGTCGGTGGAGGTGGCGTACCAGGGTGGGGCGGTCGGCTCGGCGCACGGGGCCGTACCCGAAGCAGAAGCTTCGGGTACGACGGTCAGCGTCGAGACGGTCAACGGGTCGCCTTCACGGGGCGTCCGTTGGCGGGCTGGACGGGTCGGTTGCTGGTGGGGCCGAGGTCCAGGACCGCGAGGGCTTGCGTGGCCTCGTCGGAAGTCACCTTGAGGCGGACGGCCAGTTGGCCCGGGGTGATCGGCGTGCCGTGCTCGGTGCGGTACTGCTTCGCGACGCGGGTCGCTCGGGCGAGCAGGTCCGGGGCCACGATCGGCAGCGGAAGGTGGGCAGCGTCAGACGCGGTGACAGGAGTGTCGGTGGTGGACGGTGCCAACGTCGGTGCCGGGGTGTTCTCGGGCTCGCTCGGTCGGGGACGGGCGGGGCGGGCAGTGGCATCGGGCCGGGGCGTCGAGGGCTCCGGGATGACGGCCGGTCGCGGTGCGGTCATCCGGTCGGCCAGTTGCGCCGGGGTCGGGATCTCGGGCCGGGCCGGCGTCGGTGCCGGTGCGGCGGGTTCGATGGCGGGAACAATGGGCAGCTCGGGCCGGCCGGGCGTCGGTGCCGGGACGGCGGGAACGGACACGGTTGGGGTCGGCGCCTCGGCGGGTGCCGAGACGGTGCCGGTTGCGGTCAGGGTTCGGCCGCTTTCCCGGCGGATCAGGGCGCGCATGTGCACGGCCAGACCGGCGACCGCCGGCGGCAGTGCGCCAACGATCGCGGCCATGGCCACGCGCCAGGTCTCATCGGTGTTGGCGTTGGTCTGGAGCAGGTGATACGCCGACTGGGCAGCGATGCCGATGCCGGCCGCACCGTAGGTGTTCTTCTTGGCGAACGCGGCGACCCGTGCGGGCACGGGAGCCATCCACAGCACCAGGGCGACGACCACGTAGCCGTCGACCGCAATGGGCATCAGCCAGGCCAGGGCGAGGCTGACCGAGGTGCCGGGGATCGTGATGCGGTCGGTGAAGCCGGCGAGTTCGGCCAGCGCGATCCAGGTGGAGGCGGACAGGCCGAACGACGCGGCCAGCACCGCCCACGAGGCGATCGACGCCAACCGGGGCTCACCGGCCGCCGGCCGGAGGCTGGTCGGATTGGTTGTCACGCCGTGGCCCTCCTGTCAGTGAGGCCGAACAGGGCCGGTTCCTCACGGGAGGCCGGCGGCGTGGGTTGGGCCGCCCTGCGGGTGGCCGTCCGGTTGGTCCGGGCGGTCTTGAGGTTGTGCAGGTCGGCGAGCTGGTCAGGCGTCAGCACGTTGAGCGCCTGCTTGTCCTCGCCACGCCGCCGGTACAGCAGCGGGCGAACCGTGGCGTTGGTCGGGCAGTCCGTCACCCCATCGGGATAGCGGAAGCCGCAGCCCGGGCACACCGAAGCGGCCGGGCTACCAGGGTGGTGATCGGCGAACACCTGCGCGAGGGTCGCCACCGTGACGCCGAGGCCGGCGCGGATGATCCGCTCGTCCAAGGCGACGCGGTCGGCGCGGTCGCCGTAGCGCATCTGCACCGCCTGCCGGGACACGCCCAGCCGGTCGGCGATCTCTCCCCACGAGTAGCGGTAGGGAGGCTGCCGCAGACCAGCGACAGCGAGCCGGGTCATGGCGTCCACCTCGGTGGACAGCACCGCGAGTGACCGCAGTGCCTCGATGTCGCCGGCCGCGACCCGACGGGCGTACGCCCGCAGGATGCGCCGCACGAACGCGTCGAACTCGGTGGTTTCCACCGACCGCTTGGCGCGCTTGGTGCGGGTGCGCGTCAAGCCGGGCTTGACGGTGTTCTTGTTCATGCCGCACCACCGTTGGTGCGGTCCCACGCGTCGGCCGCCGCGTTGAGGACGGCAATGACAGCGTCGGCGGTTTGGCCCTTGGCGTCGTTGAAGTCGTAGGCGTTGTCGAGCCCCTCGTAGTACTGGCCGTTGCCGAACCGACAAGCCAAGTACCAGTCCAGGTAGGTCAACGCAGCCTCGAAGTCGGCGAACTCCGGGGCATCGAACATCTGGGCCGGGGCGTCGACAGGTCCGCCGTAGCAGACCATGCCGACCGCACCGACCAGGCAGGCCGGAGGCGTGAACGACCCCGACGTGGCGTCGTAGTAGGCGCCCTGCGTCCAGCCGTGGCGGGACAGGTACAGGGCGGCGTCCCGCAGGGTGCGGGCCGGGGTGGTCACCTGCTCGGCGACCGTGTTTTGGGTAGCGTGCATCGCGGCAGCTCCTTCCGGGCTGTTGATGGGGCGGGTCGGCGGCGTCCGGGGTGCTTTCTCAGGGCTGATCCCGGTGCTACCGGCCCGTTCTTATGGCGTTCGGCGCTGGGGGCGGACCATCCGCCGCAGGGCCGCGTCGAACTCGGTGACGATCCGCATCAGGTGCGCCCGGGCGTTGGTGTCGCCGGCCGCGAGGTTGATGCGGGTGCGGATCTCGGCGTGCTGGCTGCCGTCGGCGGCCAGCACCCGGGTCAGGACCACCACGCCGTGACCGGGAACCCGCAGGGTCACCGGCTGTGCCCGGTGCTCGCCCAGGCCGCAGGCGTGTCCTCGGGCGCACCAGTCCGGGTGGAGGTGGTTGTCGGTGGTCGGCCAGGTTGGCGACGTGTCCGGCCGGGGTCGGATACGGATACTCATGCCGCACGCTCCTTGCGGTTGGCCCGCATGCGGGCGGCGTGGGTGGCGATGCGGGCGCAGGCCGCGTCATCGAGGTAGGCGGCTTTGATCAGTTGCGGGGTGCCGCCCTCGGCGATGAGCAGGCCGACGCCGGGGTTGGTCGGGCTGATCGTGTTGGCCGACCAGCCGCGGTCGGCCCACCCGTGCCCCAAGACGATGTCGCTGGACACGTTGGTGGTGCACCGGAAGGCGCACCGCCAGGCGAACAGGTCCCGCAGGCTGGTGGGGATGATGTCGGACGAGGGGCGTTGCGTCGCCGCAACGACGATGATGCCGACCGCCCGGCCCCGGGCCACCAGGTCCCGCAGCAGACCCGCGAAGTCCTCTCGGGTCTTCTTGTCCCCGACGGTGGCCGAGAAGTAGGCGATCTCATCGATGGCGACGAGGATCGGGCTGAACACGTCATCGCGTTGGGTCTTCCGGCGGCCGGCGATTTCCAGGTAGGCGTACCGGTTGTCCATCACGATCTGCATCCGCCGCAGCGTGGCCAGGGCATGCGTGATGTCCGGGCCGACGAACACGTCGGCGCAGCTTTTCCACTGGCCCAACTCGACCTGCTTGCCATCCAGCAGGCACAGCCGGCAGTCCAGGGACAGGGCGGCGTGAGCCACGATCAGGTTCAGCAGGGTCGACTTGCCGCCGCCCGGTTCCCCACCGATCAACAGGTTGCGGTAGATCAGCGGGACCCGCACCGGGTGGCCGAACTCGTCCACCCCGACATGCACCGGGTCGAAGATCGACACGGGCGTGTCAGCGGGCATGCCACCCGGTACGGCGGGAACGGTCAGCGTCGACATCAGCGACCCTCCGCTCAGGCCGCCGACGCCGGCGCGGCGGTCGACCACGGGTCATCCGCCGGCGTCTCCGGAGTGAACCCGTCCCCGTTGCGGGTGCGGGCCATCTTCTTCACCGTCGCCGTAGCGAACCGCAGCGACGGGCCGACCTCGTCGACGTCCAGGCCGTACGCGGAGCGCTTCTCGCCCTCCTCGTTCTCCCACCGCGACAGCCGCAGCCGCCCGGCCACCACCACGCGGGTGCCCTTCGCCAATGATTCGGCGATGTGCTCGGCCAGGTCCCGCCATGCGGTGCAGGTCAGGAACAGCGGGTCACCGTCGCGGTACTCACCCGAGGTGCGGTCGAACACCCGAGGCGTGGACGCCACGGTGAACTTCACCAGCGCCACCCCGGCCGGGGTGAACCGCAGCTCCGGGTCGGCGGTCAGGTTGCCGACCACCGTCACGGTCGTGTCGTTTGCCATTGCGATCTCCTTCGTGTTGGAGGTGAACCGCCCTGCTGGCGGTCACCGCACACACCCCGGTCAGGGCGTGTGAGTCTTGGTTCAGCGGCGCGAGTTGCGCTGCTCCGGTGCCGGCTCCGGCACGTCGAGCAGATCCAGGCCCAGCGGCGGCATGGCCGGCGATACCGGGGCCTCCTCGTCGCGCATCCACGTCACCAGGGCCGACAGCGGCGAGGGCACCAGGCCGGTCAGCGGGTCACGACGGGTGATGTCGACTCGCACCAGGGCGGCGTGCCGGGCCGACGCGCGGACCATCCGCGCCTCGCCTGCCCAGCAGGCCACCGCGAGCTTGTCCGCCTTGCCGTCCAGGTCCGTCAGGTCCAGGCCCGGCCGTAGCCACACCCACACCCGCTCCCCGGCCGGCGTCGGCCGCGCCCACAGGATCAGCGGCAACCGACCCGGGTGCAGCCGCGACGCGGACCGGATGAACTCCGCGAAGCACAACCGCAGCCGATGCCGCACCACCACGCACCACACCCACGCCGACACCCGCCGCCGGACCCGGCCGACGCCGAAGACCACACCCAGCACCAGGGCCAGGAGCACCAGCGGCACCGCCGGATGCGTCGCCCGAGACAAGTACGCCATGCCCATGAACAGGGTGAGAGCAGCGGCGATCTCGAACGCCCACCACCACAGCACTCGCAGCGCCGGCCACACCCGGACCAGGCACGCGACTACCAGGCCGCACACCGCGCCGGACAGCAACCCGACCACGATCGCGAGCACCAGCGGCAGCGTCACCGACGCGGTGGCGGCCACCACCAGGGCGACGGACGCCGCCACGACGAGGAACGCCACCCGAGCCTTCTGCGCGTACGACCGCGACACCGGCGTCTCCACCAGCGTCACCGCGCCCACCGGGCGCTCGCCAAACAACCTCGACCTAGCCATGCCCAACCTCCCCTGCCGTGTGACCCAGCGCGGCCACTCAGTACCGACTCGACCGTACTGAGTCAGTCGGTACCCGGTCAAGGCTCTGAGGCATCGCGCTGTGTTGATCCGTGGATGTAAGAGTGCGAGGCTGGGAAGCACTCTTTCGACCCTTCGACGGGGGTACCCATGATGGGTAGGCCACTGACGGGTGCGGATGGGTGACGACCGACGGGGTGGAGACTCAGATGTCGCAGAAGGTCGGGGGGGCTGCTATTCCGCGCCATGTCTTGGAGCGCGAGGATATGCGCGCAGCGCTCGCGCAGCATGACTTCGGAACAGTGTTCCTGCTGGCTCGAAAATGGGCTGGCATCAGCTATTCAAGAATCGCTGAGGCGTGCGCGATCAAGGCCGAAAGAGTCGGCGCACTTGCCCGTGGGCAGGGAAGTATCGCAACATACGAAAAGATCAGCTTAATCGCAGACGCTATGCGAATTCCGGGACATATGCTGGGCTTGGCTCCACGAGATTGGGAAGCCAATCAGACGGCGACCCCAGATGCCAGAGGTGAGACCGTGAATCGGCGAGATTTCCTGCGTGTCTCTGCCGTCGGTGCCAGCACCCTGCTCGGTGCCGTTGACATCGCCGACCTTTCCTCCGGGCGACGCCTTGGCGCGGAGCTGCCGAAGGTTCTAGCGCGACGGACTGCGCGACTCCGCCGGCTCGATGACGTCCTCGGCGGAGGCGATACGCTCCGGTTGTACCTGTCGGAGTACGAGACGACCAAGAAACTCGTCGCGGGCGGCAGCTACACGGATGTGGTCGAACAGCGACTGCAAGCAGTTCTGGCGGAGCAGGCGCAGCAAGCTGGTTGGGCGGCGTTCGACGCAGGGAAACTCGACCTGTCGAAGCAGCTGTACGGCGAAAGCCACAGGATTGCCAATCAAGCGCACGCGGCCGACCTCGCCGGAAACGCCCTAGCGTTCATGGCCTATCAGACAGTTGGCGGCGATCCCCGCGAAGCCGTGGCGATTGCGGAAGCATCGTGCGCCGCAGCCGGTACTGAAGCGCCGGCTACCGTCACCGCGCTGCTGCACGAGCGCCGGGCGTGGGCACACGCTGTCATGGGAAACGCCCGCGAGACCGATGCGGCGCTGGCAACAGCGCGCGCCGCGCTGGAGCGTCGCAACGAGAGCCAGGAACCCGATTGGTCGACCTGGGTTGACGACCAGGAGGTGACCATCATGACGGGCCGCTGTTGGGCAGAGCTTGGCCGACCACTGCGTGCCGTCCCCCTCTTGGAGGACGTACTTGAAGGCTTCGATGACGCTCACGCCCGAGACAAGGCCCTGTACTCGTGCTGGCTGGCAGACGCCTACGTCACGGCGGGGGAGCCCGAGGAGGCCGCCCGGGTCGCTGGCCGCGTGCTGGACTTATCGGAAGGCGTCGCCTCCGTGCGACCTCGCCAACGTCTGGGCCCGGTCCTGCAACGGTTGGGCGATCAGGGCGCTGTGCCGGGAGTGCGAGAAGTGTTGGAACGCGCCAGGGCTTAACCCCTAGGGCTCCACGTCTAGCAGGAGGGTCCTGCCGACCCACACGGCATACTCGTCCGAACTCATCACGACGGGTACGGCGGCGATTTCGGGGTTCTGCCACGGGTGATGGTCCAGGAGGAAGGCTCGAAGGTCCTCGAACCGCTGAGCATGGGTCTTCAGGAGAAGCTGCCACTCCTCGCCGGTGCCGAACTCGCCCTGGTGCCAGAAGGCTGAGACGACAGGCCCGACGATCTGCGCGCCGGCCGCAAGCCTCGCCTCGACGACAAGGCGTGCCAGCTCAACCGCCGCGTCACGCGTCTCCACTGCCGTGGAGACCTGCAAGACGGCCCAGGGCTGATCGTTGCTCGGGTCAGCGGCGCGAGTTCCGAGCCGGGGGCGACCCTCGTGCCAGGACACGATCCTTCGCGGGCGCCACAGATGTGTGCGGCCAAACGTCTTGTCAGGCTCCGGCATCTGGCCGCGGTTCCGGTAGGAGCTGACGGTGCCGACCTGGACGCCGAGGTACTCGGCGACATCCGACGTCGTCCACCACTCCGCGTCTGGGTCAGGGCTCGTCACATACGCCATTCTGCCTGCGCTGAACGATCAGCGCACCTATGCATCCCGTCGCCCCCTCGGGCGCTTGCCGCCAGCTTGATGCTTGGTCTCGCATGATGCTCGACGCATCGGCCTCAACGGCCAAGGCGGTACCTCTTGATCCGTAGATTTCCAAGACCGCTTCGCAGCCGTTCGGCGGCGTCCGCGTCGCCCTGGTCGTCACGCTCTCGGCAACTGAATCGGTCCGGGCTCGTCCGGCTCCGTTCGCCCCGGTGGCTCCCACCCGTGGCTCCCAGATTGTCAGCTCGGAATAGGGTCATTGCCGTGATCGACGTTGACGAGGCGATCCAGATCGCGACGGACTTCCTGGCCCGTCGCCGTTCCGAGCTTGGCGACCAGCGGGAGCTTCCGAGGGTGCAAGAGGTAACGACCGGGCGGGTGCAGACTGCAGACGGTGGGCGACTTTGCCACATCGTGAGCTTCGGGTGGCCGATCCGGATCGGCGTTGATCAGGAGACAGGTAGCGCCGACATGCTCCGGTGAGGGCCGGACTGGTCTATCCACCACTCGACGCCGCGCCTTGTGGCCCGTGGATGGCCCGCTGGCTCATGCCGGGCGAGGGCTGGTGACCTACGCATTACGTGGCCCGGCCAGCCCCCTGCCTTGCAAAGATCAAGACGGTTGTCGGCCGGCGTCGACTACTGCGGCTGACCTGCCCGGCTTGTCTGTTACGGCCGCTCGTCACCCGCGCTCGTCGGCTGGCTTGGCTGTACGGATGGCTGTACACCCACAATCACGTGACACGATCCAACATGTGGCAACCGATCTGCACCACCGCCGCCATGGTTGATTCGGCGAAGAGCGAGGCTGTCCGGCTCTACATGAGCTGGGGCCGCAATCCCTGGCCCCGCACCAACCCGGACGCGGTGCTCGGCATGTCCGCCGCATCCCCTGAGCATCTCCTTCGGTACGCCGAACGCGTCGTTCAGGAGATGTTCGATCAGTTCCCGGTCTGGGATGTCGGTCCCGGAGGGCTAGCGCAGGCCGCAGATCGTGTTGGTGCAGCGATGGCCGTCCGTCACCCTGAGCTTGATGCGGAGGCGGCTCAGGCTCTGGCTTGGATGTGGTCCTACAGCGCGCGATAGCCACCCGATCCGCGCCATAGATGCTCAGTTTGGAAGGACGAAGATCACGGCCCCGGGATGCCCGATACGTCTGCTCATGGCAGGGGAGTGGGTTACAACTCCTGCCCGCTCGTGCCCCTTCCGTGCACCGGCTACTGGCACGTGGCTGGCACACAGCCATCTGATCCGTAGCCTCGGCGACGCTGTCCAGAGGCTAAGCGCGCTTCCGGGGCGCACTCCGCCCTGGACAGGCCGGCTCTCCAGCAGACGCGGACCGCGCCGAGACGAAACGGCATGCCTGATGTGTGTTCGCAACGGGTAGCCGCACGCCAGCTACCCGCAGCCAGCGGCGTGGTCCGAATGCCGCACCTTCGGGGGGCGCGAATACGACAGGACGGACGAGATGGCCAGCAATGAGGCAGCCGACCTGGTACGGAGACCCGAGGATCCGCGAGAGGCAACGTTCCTGGAACTCTTCTTCGACCTGGCATTCGTTTTCGCACTCACCCAGCTCTCGTTCGGGCTGATCCAGAACCTCACCTGGCGCGGCGCCTTTCAGACGCTGCTGTTGCTGCTGGCAGTGTGGTGGATCTGGTCCGACACGGCGCTGTTAACCGACGTCTACAGCCCGCAGCGGTCGGTGGTCCAGGTGCTGGTCACCGTCAGCATGGTGGGCACGGTATTGGTCGCGGTCGCACTGCCCGAGGCGTTCGGCGCGCAGGGCCTGGTCTTCGCTGGCGTGTACCTCGCCATCCGGGTCGGTCGGTGCTTCCTCCTGCTGGTCGCCGCGCGGGTCCGGGAGCGGCAGCGCGACGCCCTACGGGTACTCGCCTGGGCTGGGGTGTCCGCGGTGCCGTGGATCGCCGGGGCGCTCGCGCCGGGTACCGGGCGGGAGGTGCTGTGGGCCCTGGCCGTGGTCGTGGACTACACGGGATTCGTCCTCCGCTGGCCCACGCCGGGGCTAGGCCCTACGTCCCAGCCGGAATTCTCGCTCGTGTCCGGGCATTTCGCCGAGCGTCACCGGCAGTTCTTCATCATCGCGCTCGGCGAGTTGATCCTGGTCACCGGACTGGCCTTGCGTGGCTCCGGCTTCCCGCCCGACCGGACCGCAGCCTTCCTGCTGGCAATCACCACCACCGTGCTGCTCTGGCGCATCTACATCTACCGCGCCGGGGAGGTCTTGGCCACGGCGCTCACAGCGGCGCGCAAGCCGCAACGCGCTGCCCGGGCGACGTTCGTCGCCCACCTGGTCATGGTGGCTGGCGTAGTCGCCATCGCCGTCGGCGCCGAACTCGTCATCGCCCACCCGCTCGGGCACGCCCCACCGGCCTGGATCACCGTTATCCTCGGCGGACCCGCGCTGTTCCTCGCCGGGCGGGCCGGTTTCGAGTACGCGGTGTTCAATCGAGTGTCCTGGGCCCGGTGGATCGGGCTGCTCGTGCTGGCCGCCCTGCTGCCGGCAATGCAGGATGCACCGCCGCTGCTGGTCAGCACCGCCGCCACGGTGGTCCTGGCCGGGATCGCCGTCGCCGACGCCGCCCGCTCCCGACGTAGACCATCCGAACTGCCGATGCCACCGGGCGGACCAACATGACCCACGAATACACAAAGCCGGCAGAACGGGCGAGCTGATGGCTAAAGGGCGGCGGAGCTCATGCGCGGGGAACAGGGCTTTTGGCGTGCGCGGTGGGGGTGAAGGATCTCCTCGTCGGGCAGTCGTCAGACCGTCCAGCCTTCCCGGACGGGGACAAGGTGGAGCGCCCTACCGGACGAACGACCTTGGCCCCGTCCGGGAAGGCTGGTAGCCCTTGTGGTGCCCGGCGAGGGGATCCGGAGCTGATCTCTGAGGAGGGTCGGGGTTCGGGGCGGAGCCCCGAGGTCTTCTGATCGTGTCGTCCCTCAACGTGGCCGGCCGGCCCGGCCGATGCCGGCCGAAGGTCGCCAGCAGGCCGGGGCCGGGCCGGCGCGGCCCGCTTGCGGGCCGCCTTGATCTTATAGAGCGGAATTCGGCAACGCGCGGACAGCGCGGCGTATCCTCCGTCGACTGATGTGCGACATTCGTCCGCCAACTGATCTGCGACACCTCGGCGCGCTGATCGGGGCATGAGCGCGCACCGGATCTCGCGTGTTGATTGTGCTCGCACGAGCAGCAACACCGCGATCTCGAACAGCCCCGTCACGGCTACGAGCATAGGAAATGCGATTGCGGCCGCCCAGTCTGAAATCAGGTGGCCCACCGGGCAATCCGGCGAACCTCCGTGGGTCAGGCGACGCCGAACCAGTCCGCATGCGGCGTGTAGCGGTAATCGAAGCCCATCTCGTTGAGCAGCTGGCGGAGGCGCTTCGCAAGCTTCACCGACGTTGCGCTTAGGTCCTCGCGGGCAACACGCGGTCGGTGCCGGGAAGGTCGTCCAGCACGCCGAAGAACCGGCCAACCGCCGGGGCCCTCATCCATGGGAGCGAGGATAACGCCGGTCACCAGGCCGGCAGCCCCGTAAACCTACGCCGATTGTGCATGCCGTGCTGGCCCTAGGCGGGGTAGCGAGACGCTCTGTGCTAGTTGGCGATTCCCTAGCTGTCATAGAAGGAGCCCGACGAGCCGGTGTCCGGGCAATTTATTACGCCAACCGACCCAACAAAGCACAACTATTCAGAGCGGCGAAGGTCGACGCCATCGTGACCACAATGCGGGACGTCGCCCAAGCCTTCATGGATGCCCTACCGAGACCGAGGATCTTACCAGCTAGTACCAATTGGTTCTACGCGATACGGCACGCTCGGCCTTTTCCTTGGCCAATTCCAAATCGGCTCTTAGCTGACCTGACGCCGTGGGCCAGTCAAAGGCGGTGCCGGAATCAGAAGATCCCAACTTAAGCCATTGCTGGTCAAGATACGAACGAAACTTCTCCGCGCGGTCGATCCTCTCCCGCACGGGGAAGATGTTAGTGATCAGCCGACGGAAGGCGATATCAGTTATCGGAGTATCCACGATCATTGCATCGACGTACGCGAACCGTTTCACCATTGATTTATGCATGTAACTACCAACTGTCGTAATACGGAACGGACCCTCCATATTTCGCCCCTCTGGCGCGTGAATTAGGTTCCAATCCTTAGCCCGCACCAGCTGCGATCCGGTCTGTTCCTGGGTGAAGCCGAGTTCCTGCGCGTACCGGTAAACGTTGGCAACATCGATGTAGCCGCTTCGACCCGCCGCCACCCCCGCTCTCTCAATGTGAGCCAGCACTAGGCACATCAGGAAGTGCTCCCTGCCGTCATCTGTCGAGATGTCGAATACGTTGCAAATCTTACTTGCAGATGGGTAGAAGTAGTCGTAGTCCCCAAAAACAATAGCGCGGATGAACTCGTGCGTAGGTACGGTATAGATCGAGCCCCGGCCCGCTACCTCTAGGACGCGACTAGTGGAGACATAACCACTGCCGATGAAGGTAGTAAGGAACTCAAGGGCCGTTCGTACGTTCCCTCCACTTAGGTTATCTAGGATCTCATTCAGCTCCCGATCCTCAGTGAAAGCCTTGATGAGCACGTCCAAATAGGCTTGCATGGCACTTGCATTGATTGTAAAACGAGTTGCAAAAGCGCCCGACTCCTGAGATTCAGTAAGCTGCTCGTACGCCCATTCGAGACGCTTGAGGATGACACGGTCGACCCGGGCGGGCGAGATGGTGAACACTCTCAGTTGGTAAGCCGCTAGAGATCCCTTTGTCTTGGACTCGTACAAGGTGCTCGGCCTCAGAGTGACGAAAACTGTGCCGGGCCATCCGTCGGCCAGAGATTGCGCGATGAGAAATATCTCATCCTGGAACTCTGGCGGGCGCTGATCTATATTGTCTAAAACAATTACAGGTGAGCGCCGCTTCCTGGTCTTGAGGTAGTCAAAAGATGCTTTGAGGTGCTCGTCGGTCCTTCCCGCAAGCTGCTGAAGACGCTCGATTTCGCGCATCTGAAACTGCGCTGGATCAGACTGCGCGAGCGGGCCGAAAACCCCTTTTGCAAACCGAGCAAGCTCCGTTTTGTAGACATCTCGGATGAACGCCCCTTCTTCGATGTCTATCGAATGGACCTCTCTGAGTTGGTCCACCAATCTCTCAAGAACGTACGCCTTCAGGTCGTTAGATAGAGCGGGCTCGCGGCCGAAATCGATGTAGAAGACATAGGCGTTGCCCAAAAGCTCACGTGCCTCAACCTCAATCAGGTTCCGAAGAAACATAGTCTTTCCAACGCCCACGTCTCCGACTATCACTAGCGGTCGCCGGCTAAGCGCCTCGGTCATGATTGTGGCAGTTAGCTTCTGGTTGATGCCCTTACGGGTGGTGGCTGGTTCTGATTCCACCTCGGCCGCGTCTCTCAAAGCGGCGTACCGAGAGCGGAGAATCTCTTTACTAACCGTTGCATACTGGGAGAGTGCGTCGTTTTGGGTGTAGCACTTTTCGACGAACTCCTTAGACAGCGGCCCGGATGATGAGCCAAGGTCTTGCAAAAATAGGTCACCCAGAGTCTTCAGGTCGGTTTCGAGTGAAGTTCTTGCTCTGAAGCCAGGATAGTTCGAAATCTCGTCAGAGAGCTTTCCTGGTGCCATTGCTTGGATCGACCGGCCCAAGAGCGCCCGTTGCAGGTTCTTCATCGCGACACCTTCTCGCGAGAGGTTGCCCCAGAGAACTTGGAAGTCGTCGTGCATCTCCTGCATAGAGGAGAATATGAGGGCGCGACCTTGGAGGGGCGGTACTCCATCCTGGCGGGACGCGTAGAAAGCGACTAATTGACGCCCGTTCGTCGCGACAGCGATGGGCACCCCGCGCTCCTGGCAGTACTTCAATACCTGTTTTACAGCCTTTCCTGCGTTCGCGTCCTCCAGCAGGGTCGCAATATCTATCTGCCGTCGACCCTCTAAGCCTGCCGGTATAGAGAAGTAGTAGCCTTCTTTTTTGGCCTCAACGATCATCTCTGTTGCCGGCTGACCCAACTCGTAGTCGGCATAATCGCCCGCATGGTAGGGCTCGTTTGTGATGTCGCCGTGTTTCCAGCCAAGGCATTCGATCAGGAGTCGATCGATGATCCTGATGCGCGTCGTTGCCTCGTTCAATGGGGAGTTCGTTAGCTCAGCGGCGAGTTCCTTGATCTTCTGCTTGGCGCTTGCGAACTCGTCCATGATCTCCCCAGGGCCAGTCTGGACGGCTACAGAGGGGGCAGACGGTACAGGGCAGGACGCGCTGATGGGGGGTTCTGTCGCTATGCGGTCAGAACTCGTGCAGGCGCCAGACGATCGTCTCAGTCGTCGTCTCGTTCACCCACATACGACGGTGGCCGCAGACGGGTGGGCTCGCCGAGTTGGCTGAGGTGACGGACTGGCTAGGCCAGCCACGGTTGCGTGGGTGCGGGCAAAGGCACGAGGATGGCCGGCACCGCCATCGCCGCCCGGTTGGTCGCCGTCAAGATGGCGGGCCATAGTTCCCGCCGGAAGCCCCCGGGTTGTCACGGTAAACGCATACCAGCATGACCGCCGGAAGATCAGCGGATGTTGCCGCATTCGCGTCTTCGGCCAGAGGTTCACAGTCGGTAGCCAGCGGATCGGGGACCGCGTAACCCATCAAGCGGAGTCAAGGTGCGCATCAACCGAAGTAGGACATTGCCGCCGGTTCGGCCCGGTGAGAACTTTCCATACGTCTTCAAGGCGGCCCTGCGGGCCGCACGCGGGGCCACTTTCGCCGGCCGTCCGCGCCTTGCCGCTTCGCTCCCGGCGCGGCCCGGCGGTGGCCACCGCGAGACCGGCGGACACGCCGAAGCCCCGACCATCCTCATCTACGGATGACCGGGGCTGACGCGGAATCAACGATCTCGGGCGGGGACACCCATACCCAGGGGCATCGCTTGCTACGGCTACCCTGGCGCCGTGACGGCCATGGACGTGTCTTGGGCGGTGATGATTGCGCTGGTCCTTGGCGGCAGTGGCGCTGTGATCGTGCTCGCCGGTGTTGTCTTGGTCCGCAGTCGACGCACCGAACCTGCCAGGTTGTTCGGTCGAGTGGTGCACCGTCCTCGACTCTGGGCGTCGGCTGCCGCCTGCTGTGGTGCTGCCGGACTTCTCTTCGAGGCGCGGGAGATCATGCCCCGAAGCTGGCAGGAATCGACCCATGACCTCCTTGGTGTGCTGATGCTGGCCTTCTTTGTCCTGCTCTCTGCCCACCTTGTGAGCCAGTGGAGCGCCCAGCGTCGCCAGCACCGATAGGCCACAAGCCAGGCCGTGACGCACGCTGACGGACTGCCGGCTCTTCCGCGTTGACGCCAAGCGGCACGCTTCGGGAATCTGCCTCCGGCGGGTAGGGCCTCCGGCCCTACGACCCGGAGATGGCCTCCGGCGGCCGGGGCTACTCGCCCCGGACCCTCGGCGACTCTGGGATGCCCCGGCCGCGACCGGGGACCCGTCGCACACCGGAGGCCACCAGACCGCGCCGACCTGGTCCAGGTCGTTCGTCCGGTGGGGCGCTCCACCTGGACCAGGTCGGCGCGGTCTGGCAGGGCGGAGCCTGCGCGACGGGATGCCGCACCGGCCCCCCTCGGAACCACTCGCACACACCACCACCCCATGATCGTTAGGTACACGAGGGGTACAGATGCCGCCTGGAAACACTGGACAACGATGGAAGTTGATATACGACGTACGACCTGCTCAGCGGCTTGATCGACGCCTCTCCCCCAGGTCAGCCGCCATGCGCGGTTAGTTCGCCATGTACTTCGACTGCTGAGCAGTCGACCGACACCGGCCGGGCCGGCTCCGCGTTCCGCGGAGCCG
>NZ_JARXXY010000048.1:0-40641 GCF_029893845.1 Micromonospora sp. A200
GCCGCGGGGCCCCCCACCGGGTTGGGGCCGCCGGGGCCGCTTTTGGGCCGGGGGGCGGCCGCCCCCCGGCCCCCCCCCCCCCCCGGGGGGGGGGGGGGGGCCCCCCCCGGGGGGGGGGCGCCCCGCCCCGTCCGTGCACCGTGTTCCTGTCCAGGCGTGACTCCCGGCGAGTGGACCCGGCGGTGGCCGGGCGGTATGGACGGTGTCGGTGCCCTTTCGAGCTGATGACGCAAACGATTCACCGGCACCGGCGCCGGGATTCGGTCCCCGGGAGCCGCCGGCCGTGAGAGTCGGCGGTCGTCGTTGGCCGGCGTTGGTGACTGTTGACCGCTTGGCGGGCCGATTCACGGCGCGGTTCGGCAGAGAGGCGGGGTTGCGCTGCCGGGGCCTGTTACGGCCGAGGGGCGGACCGAGCCGAGGTGCGTGGGCGGCCCGGGTCGCGTCGTCCGCCGGTCGGTCCACGGCGCGCGGCGAGCCCGACGCCCGGGAGGCCCGGGAGGCCCGGGAGGCCCGGTCGTCCGCGACGGGGCGCCGCGCGGTGTGGTCGCCTCGCTCAGCCCCGATTCGTTTACGTCATCAGGTCGAAAGGGCTCGCATACCCCATGGCATGGTGGCGGCGGGTAGGGGACTGCCTTGGAGGTGGCCGGACGGGTGGGTGCGCGGACCTCGTCCATCACCGGCCGCCGCGGCCGGAAACCACGAACGTTCGGCCGGATCCGGTTGGGCGTCCGGTCGCCCCGCGCGCTCGCGCCGGTCGGACCGCCCGCCGGCCATCCCGCCGGTACCCGCCGGCCATCCCGCCGGTGCCGCCAGCCCTGAACCCGGTGGGTGCCGACGGGACAGGCGGCGCCGTCAGTGGTCCAGCTCGCCGACCCGGCGCAGCAGCGCCCGGCGTTCCGGGTCGGAGCCGACCAGGTCGGCGGCGGCGCGGAACAGCGCGGCGGCGCGTACCGGGTCGCCGTGGCGGGCGGTCAGCTCGGCCTGCGCGGCGAGCGCCGGCGGGTAGCCGTCGAGCGCGCCGCCCGCGCGGGCCTCGGCGACCAGGGCAAGCCCCGCCGCCGGCCCGTCGGCGTAGCCGTGCGCCACCGCCCGGTTGAGCCGGATCACCGGGGTGGGCCGGATCCGGGCCAGCTCGTCATAGCAGCCGGCGATGGCGGCCCAGTCGGTGTCGGCGGCGGTCGGGGCGGTGGCGTGCGCGGCGGCGATCCGGGCCTGCAGCGCGTACGGGCCGTGGCCGGCGCGGTCCAGGGCGGCGAGTCCCTCGGTGATGGCGGCGTGGTCCCAGCGGGAGCGGTCCTGCGCGTCGAGGGTCAGCAGGTCACCGGCCGGGTCACGGCGGGCGGCGCGGCGCGAGTTCTGGAACAGCAACAGGGCCAGCAGCCCGGCGACCTCCGGCTGGTCGGGCATCAGCCGGTCGAGCAGCCGGGCCAGCCGGATCGCCTCATCGGCGAAGGCGGGCTCGCCGTCGGCGTCGTACCCCCGGGTGAATAGCAGGTAGAGCACGGCCAGCACGCCCGGCAGCCGCTCGACCAGCGCGGGCCCGGTCGGCACCCGGTAGGGGATGCCGGCCGTGGCGATCCTGGTCTTCGCCCGGGTGATCCGCCGGGTCATGGTGGACTCGCTGACCAGGAAGGCGCGGGCGATGTCGGCGGTGGGCACCCCGGCCACCGTGCGCAGGGTCAGGGCGACCCGCGCCTCCAGGGCCAGCGCCGGGTGGCAGCAGGTGAAGACGAGTCGCAGCCGGTCGTCCACCACGTCCCCCGCCGTCCCGGTCGGCGGCTCCGGATCGGTCAACAGGGCCAGGTCCCGCAGCCTGCGCCGCTCCACCGCGGCGCGGCGCAGCACGTCCACGGCGCGGTTCCGGGCGGCCGTCATCAGCCAGCCGCCCGGATTGCCGGGCACGCCGTCGCGGGGCCACCGCTGAAGCGCCGAGGCCAGCGCCTCCTGGGCGCAGTCCTCGGCGAGCGTCCAGTCGCCGGTGACCCGGATCAGCGCGGCGACGATCCGCGGGTACGCCTCGGCACCCGCGTCCGCCACCGCGTCGGCCGCGTCCACCACCGCGTCAGTCCAGGTCGGCGAAGGGGCGCAGCTCGATCCGCCCGCCGTACGCCATCGGGTGGGCTCGGGCGACCTCGATCGCCTCGTCCAGGTCGGCGCACTCCAGGAGGTCGAATCCGACGATGACCTCCTTGGTCTCGGCGAACGGGCCGTCGCTGAGCAGCAGCTCGCCGCCGCGTACCCGGACCGTGGTCGCCCCCGAGGGCGGGGCGAGCACGCTGCCCTCCAGGCGCTGGCCGCGGGCGTCCCGCTCGGCCACCCACTGCTCGATGTCGGGCGCGGCGTCCGGGTCGGTGTCCGGCTCGGTGTCGGTGCAGACGAACATCATGAATTTCATCGGTCGGCGCTCCTCGGTGTCGTGGTCTCTCACCAGGGTGACGAACGGTCGACCCGGATCCGGACACCGACCGACGGGAAATCTTCGCCGACGCACCGGTACGGCGGGTCCACCGGGTCGGGGCCGGACACGGGTGGATCATGTCATCGGCACCGCTCACCGGCGACGGAGTGACCGAGGAGGACCGCGATGCCCCGCGACGACTGGAAGGGTGTCGTCAACCAGATCCTCTACGGGTTGATCTTCACCGTCGAGCTGGACGAGGCGGCCGCCGCCCGGATGGCCGAGGCGATGGTCGAACGCCGGTTGTTCGGCGCCGGTCCGCGTGTCTACGCCGCGGCGATCGCCCGGGCCCGGCGGCACCGCGGTCCGCTGACCGACGAGCTGCCCACCCCGCACGACGAGGAGCGGTTCCGGGAATTCCTGGAGTTGCTCGCCGTCCAGCTCGACGCCCGTCGGCCGTGGCGGCGAACCATTTCCTGAAAACGGGTGTGTGAGCCCCCTCCCGTGGGTACAGGCCGGCGATGTTCTTCATCTTCGGACTGCGCACGTCCGTCAACCGGTCCGGCGTGGTCACCGCGGTCTGCCGCAACTGCGGCAACCGGGCCGCGCAGGTGATCACCCGCCGGTCGACGAAGTTCACCCTCTTCTTCATTCCGCTGATCCCGGTCCGCACCCGCTACGTGCAGCAGTGCTCGTTCTGCGGGGCCGAGTACGGGATCGCCAAGGACGAGGCCCGCAGCCTCCCGGTCGGCTGACCCGGCGATGGCCCGCTTCCTCTGCTGGCTGATCGGCCGGCAGCCGGTCGTGCCGGCCCTCGCGCCGGTGCACACCGTCTCCCGTCCGCCCTGCACCCCGGGCCGTCGCCGGCACCGCCGTCGCAGCCGCCCGCTGGCCGGGGCCCGCTCGCCCCGCTCTCCCTGGAACCGGTCCGCCGAGCGCTGACCATGTGATCTTCCGCCCGTACCGGATGCCTGCCCACCTCCGCGTTTTAGGCTGGGGCCGCCGTCCGAACGGGGAGAATCCTTGCGTAACCACCCGGCCGTCGTGCTGGTCGCCGTCCTGCTGTCCACCCTCTCGCTGCCGGTCTCGCTGACCGGCGCGTCGGTCGCGCTGCCGAACATCGGGCGGGACCTCGACGCCGGGCTGGCCGGCGTGCAGTGGGTGGTGAACGGCTACAACGCCACCTTCGCCAGCTTCATGCTGGCCACCGGGGCGCTGGCGGACCTGCTCGGCCGGCGTCGGGTCTTCGCCACCGGGGTCGCGATCTTCGCCGGCTCCGGGCTGCTCGCCTCGGTCGCCGGGAACATCGTGCTGTTCGACCTGCTGCGCGCGCTGGCCGGCGTCGGCGCCGCTGCCGCCGCGACCAGCGCCTCCGCCCTGCTGGCCCACGCCTTCCCGGCCCGGTCCCGGGCCCGGGTGTTCAGCATCTTCGGGACGACCATCGGCGTCGGCCTCGCCTTCGGGCCCTCCATCGCCGGCCTGCTGATCTCCGCGTTCGGCTGGCGGGCGGTCTTCGCCGCGCCGGCGCTGGCCGCCGTGGCGGTGCTGGCGCTCACCCCGTTGCTGCCCGAGTCCCGCCAGCCGCACGCCGGGCGGATCGACTGGCCCGGGACGGTCACCTTCACGGCCGCGCTGCTGCTGCTCATCTTCGGTTTCGTGCAGGGCCCCGAGCTGGGCTGGTCGGCCCCGGTGATCGTGGCGGCCTTCGCCGCGGCGGTGGCCCTGCTGGTGGCCTTCGTCCGGGTGGAACGCCGGCGACCGGAGCCGATGTTCGACCTGGCCCTGCTGGCGAGCCCCCGCTTCCTCGGCATCTGCCTGGCGGCGGCCACCATCGTCGCGGTGCTGGTGCCGCTGCTGGTCTACCTGCCGTCGTACCTGACCACGGTGGTCGGGATGAGCCCCGGCGCGGCCGGCGCCACGCTCATCCTGCTGACCGCGCCGACGCTGGTGCTGCCGCTGCTCAGCGGTGCCCTGACCCGGCTGGTGCCGGCCCCGGCGGTGATCGTCACCTCGGTGGCGGTGGTCGCGGTGGGCGCCGCCTGGGCCACCGTGCTCGCCCCGGACAGCGGCACCGCCGCCCTGGCCGGCCCGCTGCTGACGATCGGCGTGGGGGTGGGGTTGTCGATCGGCCTGCTCGACGCCATGGCGATCGGCAGCGTCGCCGCGCACCGGGCGGCCACCGGCGCCGGAATGATCAACACGGCTCGGCTCGCCAGCGAGACCGTCGCCATCGCGGTGGTCGGCGCGGTGCTGGCCAGCACCACCGCCGGCCGGCTCGCCGACCCCGGCTTCACCGGCGGCCTGCGTACCGTGCTCTGGGCGATGGCCGGCGTGGCCCTGCTCGCCGCGGTGGCGACCGCCGTGCTGGTCCACCGGGCCAGCGTCCCGGCCGAACCGGCGCTGAGCGCCTATCCTGGCGGATCGTGACGAGCACCGCGCAGCGCCTGGCCGCGATCCGCGGCGACCTGCCCCCGAAACGGCACAACGCCCGGACCCTCGCCGCGCTCACCGGCAACCCGGGCTGCGCCCGCCGGGCGGTGCTGGACGGCGCCGGGGTGGACAAGCCGAGGCTGGCGGAGGCGATCGGCTTCCCGGCCCGCTTCGGACAGTCGCGGTTCGCCATCACCCGGGGCAACGCCTTCGAGGCGCAGGTGAAGGCCGACGGCGGGGCGGAGCTGCTGCGGCTGGTGGCGGAGCGGCTCGGCGTACCGGTGCCGGAGCGGGCCGGCTGGACGGACCTGGGCGGCGCGGACGACCTGCCGGACCGGCACGAGCGGTCCCGCCGGGCGCTGACCGCCCAGGGGCCCGAGGCGGCGCTCTTCGACCACCCGCTGCTCGGCCTGGACGTCGCCGGCCAGCGGGTACACCTGGAGCCCGACCTGGTCGCCGCCCGGCTCGGCGGCCGGTTCCACGTGGTGGAGATCAAGTCGTTCCCGGTGGTCGACGGGCAGGCCGACCCGGCGAAGGTGGCCGCCGCGGCCATCCAGTCCGCCGTCTACGTGCTGGCGCTGCGCGAGCTGCTCGCCGCCGAGGGGCACGCCGAGGAGCTGGTCTCGCACGACGTGGTGCTGATCTGCCCGCGCGACTTCGGCAACCGACCGGTGGCCAGCCTGCTCGACGTCCGCAAGCAGCTGCTGGTGCTGCGCCGGCAGCTCGACCGGATGGCGAAGCTCGACGCGCTGCTCGACAGCGTGCCGGCGGACTTCACCGCCGACCCGACCGCCGACCCGGCGACGCTGGCCGCCGGCCTGCGCGGGGTGCCGGCCCGCTACGCGCCGGAGTGCCTGGCCAGTTGCGAGCTGGCGTACTTCTGCCGCAACGAGGCGGGCGGGCACACCGGGGCGCTGGGCCGGCCGGTCCGGGAGGCGCTGGGCGGCGTCGCCACCGTCGCCGAGGTGCTGGCGCTGGCGACCGGCGAGCGCGCCCCCGAACCTGAGCAGGAGGAGGCCGCCGCGCTGCTGCGGGCCGCCGCCCGGTTGCGCGCCGACGCCCTCGCCGGAAACCCCGCATGAGTACGCCCCGCGCCCGCCGCGCGCCGGCCGCCCCGATCCGGCGGCCCGCATGAGTACGCTCCGGGCTCTCGCCAGGGCGCAGGCGTTGGCCGCCGGGGTGGCCCAGCCGGTGGCCACCGTCCGGCACCTGCACCTGTCCGCGCGCCCGCTGGTGGTGGTGCCGCTGGCCATGGCCGGCGAGGCGAACGCGCCACTGGCGGCGCTGGTCGGCGCGGCCCCCGACGCGGCGCGGCTGCTGGTCGTGCCGCAGCCCCGCAACCGGGACCAGCGCTTCCGCTTCGCCGCCGAGCTGGCCGCCACCGTGCTGCCCTACCTCGACGAGTTCCGCGACGGCACCGAGGCGGTGCCGGTCGACCGGGGCCGCGACGTCCGGCACCGGTACGTCGACGCGCCGCAGCTGCTGGTGCCGAACCCGGCCGGGATCACCTTCCTGCGGCTGCTGGGCCGCTCCACCCGGTTCCGCCGCCCGGACGGCGACCATCCGGTGCACCCGTCGGTGCCGCTGCTCGGGCGCTGGCTGGCCTTCTTCGCCGAGCGGGCCGAGCACCCGGGCTCGTCGGCGCTGGTGGCGATGACCGACGCGCTGAGCCTGCACTGGGCCACCGGCCAGAGCGTGGTGGAGGACCTGCACCTGCCGGCGCTGCTCGGCTGGATCGATCCGCCGGCGGGCATGACCGGGGCGCAGGCGGCCGCCCGGGCCGAGGACCCGGCGGTCTGTCCGCCCGCCGGCCCGGCCACCGACCCCGAGTTCGACAACCGGGTGCTCGCCCCGGCCGTCGCCGCGTACGCCGACGCGGGGGACGACCCGGTGGCGCGCGGCGCGGCGTACGCGGAGCTGGAACGGGTGCTGCGCGACCAGCTGACGCCCACCTGGGAGCTGATGTGGCGCGGCGTCGGGTTGCTGCGGACCCTGCCGCCCGGGGCCCGGGTGGCCGGCCGCTGGGACGGCGACAAGGACACCTTCACCGGCCACGCCGAGCACGTCGACGCCGGCGGTGGCCCGCAGCCCCGGCGCGACGGCGCGGTGGTGGCCGCCCAGCGGCTGCACCGGCTGGAACGCGCCCTGACCACGTACGCGGTGCAGCGCGCCTACGACGACCCGCTGGTGATGGCCGAGCACCGGCTGACCGGCGAGGCGTTCGTCGGGGACGTGACGCTGGCCGACCCGAAGCGGGTCGACGACACGGGGAAGCGGCCGGTGCTGCGCCCCCGGATCCAGCTCGTCACCACCGAACCGGTGCTGGTGCCGGTCGGCACGACCCTCTACTCGCCGGCCCGGCCGACGCAGAAGGCCAGGGTGGTCTTCCTGACCCCGGCGGCGGACGGCAAGACCGAGGTGGTGCTGGAACTCTCCGGCGCGATGGGCCGGGGGCTGACCGCGGCGCCGGGCAGCGTGCCGGAGGTGGGGGAGCGGCTCTGCTACACCACCCTGTCCGAGGCGTTCCTGCCCGCCGGGGCCTTCCCGACGCCGGAGGAGACGCCGTGGACGCACGGCGGGCCGCCGCCCACCCGCGCCGACGACGCGCCCGCCGCCAGCGACGGCGGCGGCTGACCGCCGCGCCGCCCCGCGTCCCTTTTGGCCGGACAGCTCGTCTCGCCCGCCGCCGCGCCGGTCCGACCGTCCTGGACGGACGGTCCGGCCCGGGTCCAGCGGCCCTGGCGAGGTGCCCCGGTGCTGGCTAGGCTGCGATGGTTCGCCGCCCGTGACCGGTCCTCACCGACGAGGTGCGCACAGGAGAGAGAGCCGGAGCGACCATCGTGCTGCCCGATGACGCCCGCCGAGAGGCCGTCGCGCCGCCCCGCTCGACCCGCGCCCGACGGGTCGGCGCGGTTGCCGCGGCGCTGGTCGTCCTCGTCGAGACGGTCTGGCTGACGGCCGCGCTGCCCGGCGCCGCCCTGGCCGGCGACGTCGGCGCGATCACGGTGGCCGGGTGGTCGACCGTCGCCTGCGCCGGCGCGGCCCGCCGGCACCCCGCGACGCTGCGCCGGTTCTGGACGCTGCTGGCGGTCACCATGGCGCTCGCCGCCGCCGGCCGCACCCTGTGGACCGTCGACCGCCTCGGCGGCGAGACACTGCCGCACACTCCGCTGATCGGTGCCGTCTTCACCGCCGGCATCCTCACCGGCACCATGGCCCTGCTCTGCTCGCTCGCCGCCCCGCGCAGCGCGGTGGGCCGGGCCCGCACCCTGCTCGACGGGGTGATCGTCGCGCTGGCCCTGATCCCGATCGGCTGGGTGGTGGTGTTCCGGGACATCGCCGACGCCGACCTGGCCGATCCGCTGCGCACCTTCGGCCTGCTCTACCCGATGCTCGACCTGATGCAGCTGACCATCCTGGTGGCGGTGGCCGGCCCGTCCCGCCCGATCTGGCGGCCGCTGACCCTGATCGGCGCGAGCCTGGCCACCCGGGCCGGCGCCGACGCGGTCTACGTCTCGCTCGTCGCGCACGGCACCTACGCCCCCGGGCACGTGATCGACGTCTGCTGGCCGCTGAGCTACCTGCTGATCGGCGTGGCCACCACGTACCCGCCGCCGCCGATCGGCGAGGGCGGCGACGAGGGCATCGAGTCGCCGTTGCCGCCCTGGTGGCGGGTCGCCCTGCCGTACCTGCCGGTGGGCGGGGCGATCATCGCGGTGGTGCTCGCCCGGCACCCCACCGGGCAGACCCCGCACCTGGTCTTCATCGGCATGATGGCGCTGCTCGGCGCTCTGGCGCTGCGGCAGGGGCTGGCCGCCAACGAGAACCTCCGCCTGGTGGCGCGGCTGCGCCGGCTCGCCTACGCCGACCAGCTCACCGGGCTGCCCAACCGGCTGATGTTCAACCGGCGGCTGCGCCGGGCGCTGCGCGACGGGCCGCCGGTCGCCGTCCTGCTGCTGGACCTGGACGGGTTCAAGCAGGTCAACGACCGGTTCGGGCACGCCACCGGGGACACCCTGCTGACCAGCATCGCCGACCGGATGCGGGACGCGGTCGGCGACGACGGCACCATCGCCCGGCTCGGCGGGGACGAGTTCGCCGTGCTGGTCGACGGGGACGGCCCGGTCGCGCCGGAACGGCTCGCCGAACGGCTGCTCGCCGCCCTGCAACCCTCCGCCGGCGAGGAGGACGTCGGCATCCACCCGTCGGCCAGCATCGGCATCGCCGAGTACGGCCCGCAGCACGCCTCCCACACCGACCTGCTGCGCGACGCCGACATCGCGATGTACGCGGCCAAGGCCGCCGGGAAGTCCGCGTACCGGACCTGCACGCCGGGGCTGCGCGAGTCGGCGGTGACCCGGGCGGAGCTGATCGCCGACCTGCGCCGGGCGGTCGACGAGCAGCAGTTGCACCTCGACTACCAGCCGATCGTCGACCTGGCCACCGGCGCGGTCCGCAGCGCGGAGGCGCTGGTCCGCTGGCGGCATCCCCGGCTGGGGCTGCTCGGGCCGGCCGCGTTCCTGCCGCTGGCCGAGGAGACCGGCCTGATCGTGCCGATCGACCGCTGGGTGATCCACGAGGCCTGCCGGGCCGCCGCGACCTGGCGGGAACGGGCGCCGGAGGCCACCGTGGCGGTGAACATCGCCGCCGCCCACCTGCGCCGGCCGGACCTGATCGCCACCGTCACCGCAGCTACCGCCAGCGCCGGACTGGCCCCCCGCGCGCTGACCCTGGAGCTGACCGAGTCGGCGCTGATCGACGGCAGCGAGGCGGTGCTGGAGCGGCTGGGCCAGCTGCGCGAACTGGGCATCCGGATCGCCATCGACGACTTCGGCACCGGCTACTCGTCGCTGAGCTACCTGCACCGCATCCCGGCCACCGAGCTGAAGATCGACCGATCGTTCGTCTCCCGGCTCGACACCGACGCCCGGGCGTATGCGACCGTGGAGATGGTGACCCGGCTGGCCGGCGCGTTCGACCTGACGGTGGTGGCCGAGGGGGTGGAGACCGAGGAGCAGCACGCGGCGGTCACCGCGATCGGCTGCGTGCACGGGCAGGGCTACCGCTACGGCCGCCCCGGCCGCCTGGCCGACCTGCGCCCGGTCTCCGCCCCGGTCTGACCGGTCGGGGCTGGTGACCTTCGTCGGGGCTGGGCTGCTCCTGCTGCTGTCGATCGCCGGCCTGGTGCACGCCTTCCGCACCCCGGCCACCGAGGCCTTCGCCGCCCCGGAGCGGGCGAAGGACCGGGCCACCGCCTGACCCCGCCCCGGACGCCCCCGGCCTCTCCACCCCCTCGGAGGCCGGGGGCGTTCGCGTGTGCCGCCGCGCCGATCACCGGCGAGGGTGTGACGCGGCGCGCAGAATCGGGCTTGACCCTCACGCAACGGCAGGCGGGAGCCTTGGTCGCGGAAGGGAGGGAAACCATGGCGTACACGGTGGGTCAGGTGGCGAAGGCGGCCCGGGTGACGGTCCGGACGCTGCACCACTACGACGAGATCGGGCTGTTGTCGCCCAGCGGACGCACCGCGGCGGGCTACCGCCGCTACGACGACGCGGACCTGGAGCGCCTGCAGCACATCCGGTTCTACCGGGAGCTGGGGTTCCCGCTGGAGGAGATCGCGGCGATCCTCGACGACCCGAGCGCCGACCCGGCCGCGCACCTGCGCCGGCAGCACGAGCTGCTCAGCGGTCGGATCGGGAAGCTCCAGGAGATGGTCACCGCGATCGAGCTCGCGATGGAGGCGAGAAGGATGAACATCAATCTGACCCCGGAGGAGCGGTTCGAGGTCTTCGGGGACTTCGACCCGGACGCGCACGCCGAGGAGGCGGAGCAGCGCTGGGGCGGCACCGACGCGTACCGGGAGTCGAACCGGCGGGTGGCCGGTTACTCGAAGGAGGACTGGCTGCGTAACAAGGCGGAGAACGAGGACTGGGGGCGGCGGTTCGTCGAGCTGATGGCGTCCGGGGCGGCGGCGGACTCGCCGGCGGCGATGGCGCTGGCCGAGGAGCACCGGCAGCTGATCGGCCGCTGGTTCTACGACTGCTCCTACGAGATCCACACCGGGCTGGCCGACATGTACCTGGCGGACCCGCGGTTCACCGCGCACTACGAGGCGATCGCCCCGGGCATGGCCGCGTACCTGAACGAGGCGATCCACGCCAACGCGATCACGCGCGCCTGAGCCGGTGTGGGCGGTGCCGGTGCCGCCTGGCAGGCATATTGGTGCCTGTCAGGCGGACCGCCCCACCACACCACCGGAGGTCACCGTGCTCATCGTCGCGGGCAGTCTCTACGTCGACCCGGCCGGCCGGGACGCCTACCTGGCGTCCTGCGCCGAGGTCGTCCGGCAGGCGCGTTCCGCGCCCGGCTGCATCGACTTCGCGATCAGCGCCGACCTGGTGGAGCCGGGCCGGATCAACGTCTACGAGCGCTGGGACAGCGACGACCAACTGCTCGCCTTCCGCGGTTCCGGCCCAGCGGAGGAGCAGGTGGCGGCGATCCTCGGCGCCGAGGTGCACCGCTACCGCATCTCCGCCGTCGAAGCCCCCTGACCACCCCCCGCCGGCTCACGGGCTCACCTCGCCGTGGGCGTTACAGGAGGAGGTCGAGGACGAGGACGCCGAGGAAGCCGACCACCGAGATGATCGTCTCCATCACCGACCAGCTCTTGATGGTCTGTCCGACCGTCAGTCCGAAGTACTCCTTGACCAGCCAGAAGCCCGCGTCGTTGACGTGCGAGAAGAACAGCGACCCGCAGCCGATGGCCAGCGCCAGCAGTGCCACCTCCGGTCCCTGGAGGGTCTCCGCCAGCGGCGCGACGATGCCGGCGGCGGTGATGGTGGCGACGGTGGCCGAGCCGGTCGCCACCCGGATGCCGACGGCCACCAGCCAGCCCAGCAGCAGCGGTGAGAGGTTCGCGCCCTCGGCCGCGTTCGCGACCAGGTTCCCCACGCCGGCGTCGACCAGCACCTGCTTGAAACCGCCGCCGGCGGCGACGATCAGCAGGATGCCGGCGATCGGCGGCAGCGACCCGCCGAGGAAGGCGGAGACCTGCGTACGGCTGAAACCGGTCCGGTAGCCGAGGAAGATCATCGCGAAGATGACGCCGGCGAGCAGGGCGACGATCGGGGTGCCGATGATGTCCAGCGCCTTGCGGCCGCCGGTGCCCTCGTCGAGGGTCAGCTCGCCGATCGCCCGCAGCAGCATCAGCACCACCGGCAGCAGGACGGTGATGACCGCGGCCCACAGGGCCGGCGCGCGGCGCGCCCGTACCCGCGCGGTGGCGGCCTCGTCGATCGGCGCACCCGGGCGGCCGGCGCCGGGGTTGGCCAGGTCGTCCTCGGTGACCAGGTCGCCGTCGGCGTCGAGCGGGCCGCGACCGGTGGCCGCCGGACCCCGCCCGCCGGCGAGCGCGGCCGGTCGCCGGGTGGGCAGCAACGCCTCCGGGGCGGTGGCGGGCACGTAGCGGGCGATGAAGTTGCCGAAGATCGGACCGGCGACGATCACCGTCGGGATGGCGACCAGCAGTCCCAGTGCGAGGGTCTGGCCGAGGTTGGCGCCCAGGGCGTCGATCGCGACCAGCGGGCCCGGGTGCGGCGGCACCAGGCCGTGCAGCACCGACAGGCCGGCCAGCGCCGAAATGCCGATCTTCATCAGCGGTACGTCGGTGCGCAACGAGACCAGCAGCACGATCGGCACCAGCAGCACGACGCCGACCTCGAAGAAGAGCGGCAGCCCGATGAGGGCGGCGACCCCGGCCATCGCCCAGGGCAGCGCCGTGCCGGAGACCCGGCCGACCACCCGTTCGACGATGCCGTCCGCGCCGCCGGATTCGGCGAGCAGGCCACCGATCATGGCCCCGAGCGCGATCAGCAGGCCGACCCCGCCCACCGTGGAACCGACCCCGCCGCTGAACGAGGTGACGATCTTGTCCGGGGCCACGCCGGCGACCACGCCGAGCACCGCCGCGCCGAGGATCAGCGACAGGAACGGGTGGACCTTGCCCCAGGCGATCAGGAGCACCACCGCCGCGATGCCCAGCAGCGCCGCGACGATCAGTTGGGCGTCACCGGCGTCGGTGAGCTCGGCCGGTGCGGCGAGGACAGTGGTCACGGTAATCACGACCCTTCGGACGGCGTCCGGTCTCCCGTGCGGAACGGGCGATCACATGGGTGCGGGGGTCGGTGACGGTTCCGGCGGCAGGCTCGGGGCCAGCCGTCGCAGCGACGCGAAGGTCGGGACCAGCGCGTCGTACAGCTCGGAGAAGAGCGGGAGCAGCGCGGCGTAGGTGGCGGCGGCGGCCGGGTCGGGGCGTACCGTCTCGTCGATGTCCACCAGGTCGGCGGCGACGTCGATGGACGGGATCAGCCCGAGCGCCTGCATGCCGAGCAGCGCCGCGCCGAAGCTGGAGCCCTCGTGCCCGGCGGGGAACCGCACCGGCATGCCGAGCGCGTCGGCGAGGATCTGCCGCCACAGCGGGCTGCGCGCGAAGCCGCCGCTGGCCCGGATCTCGCGTACCTCGTTGCCGGCCGCCCGCACCGAGGCCAGCACCAGGGCGAGCTGCTGGCACACCCCCTCCAGCGCCGCCCGGATCAGATGCTCGCGGCGGTGGCCGTGGGTCAGCCCCACGTACGCCCCGCGCGGCAGCGCGCTCCAGTGCGGCGCCCGTTCGCTGAGCAGGTACGGCAGCATGATCAGCCCACCGGAGCCGACCGGCGCCCGCTCGGCCAGCGCCAGCAGCTCCTCCTCGGAGTCCTCGCCCAGGTCCGGAGCCAGCGCGTCGCCGGCCCACTGGAGCACGATGCCGCCGTTGTTGATCGCGCCGCCGACCACCCAGCGCTCCTCGGTCAGCGCGTAGCAGAACACCCCGCCGAGCGGGTCGACGGCCGGCCGCTCCACGGCCACCCGCATCGCCCCGGAGGTGCCGATCGAACAGGCCACCACGCCCGGCTGGACCGCGCCCAGGCCGAGGTTGGCCAGCGGGCCGTCGCCCGCGCCGACCACCACCGGGGTGTCGGCGGGCAGCCCGGTCGCCACGGCCGCCTCGGCGGTGAGGCCGGGCAGCACCGTGGTGGTCGCGACGAGCTGCGGCAGCTGCTCCTCGACGATGCCGGCGATGCCCAGCGCCTCCGCGTCCCAGACCAGGTGGTGGATGTCCATCAGCCCGGTGGCCGAGGCCACCGAGTGGTCGGTCACCAGCGCGTCGGTCAGGCGCAGCAGCACGTAGTCCTTGATGCTGACCCAGTGCGCGACCCGCTCGAAGAGCATCGGCTCCTGCTCGGCGAACCAGACCAGCTTCGGCAGCGGTGCCATCGGGTGCACCGGCGTGCCGGTACGCCGGTGCAGCGCGAGCCCCGGCGGGGCGGCCCGCAACCGCTCGGCCTGCACGCTGGCCCGGGAGTCCGCCCAGGTCACCGACGGGGTCAACGGGACGCCCTCGGCGTCCAGGCCGACCAGGCTGTGCATGGCGGTGCTGAACGACAGGCCCGCCACCGGCCCGGGCAGCTCACCGGCCACCGTACGGACGCACTCGACGACCGCGTCGAAGATGGTCGACGGGTCCTGTTCCGACCAACCCGGGTGCGGCTCGTCCATCGGATAGCCCACGGAATGGTGGGCGAGCTGCTCGCCTTCGGTGTCGTAGGCGACCACCTTGGTGCTGGTGGTGCCGATGTCGACGCCGAGCACGACCCTGTCGCTCACCGGCCCACCTCCGCGCCACGATGCCGGGTAGCCCCGTCGCCGTCCGGCTCGGCTGACGTTACCGAGGGTTAGGGCACCCCGCACGGCGCACGGGATGATCTCGCCTCGGTCGGCGTCGCCGCCGGCCTCCTGCCGAGGCGAACGTGAATCGACGCAGCGCATCCACCAATCGTCCGGATTGGTCACCCGATCGGGTGGTTCGCGCGCTTCGGCGTGTCCGCCGGACTCGCCGCCACCGTTGATCCGGATGACACCCCGGTTGGTGGCTCGCGCGGCGAAGGAGTCGGCGTGGCAGATACTGATTCGACGGGTTCCACCTGGCGTTACACCTGGGCGCGCAAGCAGAACGAGCGCCGGCAGCGGGCATACCGCGAAGCCGAGCGCGCGTGGCGCCAGCGCGACGACGAGCTGCGGCGACTGCGTACCCTCGCCGTCGACCTGCACGGCTCGGTGGCGGCCGGCCACGGACTGCCCCTGGAGCTCGCTCCCGGCGAGGTGGTCTTCTGGGCGCTGCCCGCCGCGCAACTGGTCGAGGTCCGGCACACCACGGTGCTGCCCGCACCCGACCTGACCGTCGAGCCGCTGCCGGCGCCGCTGCGCCACCGGCTCCCGGACGGCGTCCGGGCCACCGACGCCGGGGTGGCCGTGATCACCAACCGCCGACTGGTGCTGCTCGGCGGGCGCGGCCGGCGCGACTGGGCGTACGGGAAGATGACCGGCCTGTCCCACGACCCGGCGGCCCCGGTGTCGCTGATCCAGGTCCTCGACCGGCGGCGCACCTGCGGCCTGCTGGTGCCGCCCACGGCGGCGGCCGAGTTCCGGTTCACCCTCACCCTGGCCTTCGCCGACGCCATCGAGCAGCGCGCGGCGGTGATCGCGCAGCTCGACGAGCTGATCGCCGAACACGAGCAGACCCGGCCGTTCCGGCCGGCGATCGCCACCCCCGGGCAGGCCCGGCTCGCCGGGCGCATCCCCGGCGGTCGGCGCAGCGTCGCCGTCGCCGCCGCGCTCGCCCTGGTGGTGCCCGCGGTCCTCTTCGAGGCCGACCCGCCGGTCAGTCCCGGCTCCGACGTCGCCGTCGCCGCCACGCCGGTGCCCGCGCGGGTGGCCGCGCCCCGCGCCGCCGGGCCCTCGCCGTCCGCCGTGGCGAAGCCCCGCCGCTCGCCGGCCGCGCCCTCGCCGTCGGCCGAGCGGCGCTGCGGCGCCCCGGCCAACCCCATGGGGTACGACTTCTGCGGCGGCGAGCGCGTCCGCCGGCCCGACCACCGGATCTGCGACTTCTTCGACTGCGCGCAGAACTTCTGGGCGGGGCGCGGCTACCTGGTGCAGTGCAAGGACGGCGCGGTCAGCCTCACCGGAGGGCGGCGCGACGCCTGCGCCGGGCACCGGGGGGTGCGGCGCACCGTGTTCAGCTGAGGTCGGGCAGGGTGAGCGTGCCGTCGTCGGCGAGCGGGAACCCCGGGTTCCAGGCGATCTCCCAGACGTGACCGTCGGGGTCGGTGAAGAAGCCGGCGTAGCCGCCGTAGAAGGTCTCCGCCGCCGGGCGGGTGATCCGCGCGCCGGCCCGCTCCGCCGTGGCCAGCACGGCGTCGACCTCGGCGCGGCTACGGACGTTCTGCGCCAGCGTCAGTCCGCCCGGGCCGGTGTCCGGCACGCCCGCGTCGGCGGCCAGTTTCTCCCGGCCCCACAGGACCAGGGCGAGGCCACCGGCCTGGAAGAAGACCGTCTCCTCGACCTCCTGGCCCCGCCAGCCGAGGCGCTCGTAGAACTCCCGGGCGCGCGGGAGGTCGGCGACGCCGAGGGTGATCAGGCTGATCCGCTGTTCCATGCCCCGGACCGTACCGCCGGGGACCGTCACGTTCTCCCACGGCGTTCCGTCAGGTATGCATGAGGATCTTCGTCCGGGCCGCCTGCGCCCTGCTCGGGTTGACCGCACTGCTGGTCGGAGGGTGGGCGCTGCGCCGACCGGACGGTTTCGCCGAGGCGGTCGACTTTCCCGGCAGCCACCACTTCGTCCACGACGTCGGCGCGTTCCAGCTGGGCATCGGGGTTACCCTGCTCCTCGCCGCGATCTGGGCCGACGCGCCGGCGGTCGCCCTGGCCGGATACCTCGCCGGGGCGCTCGCGCACACCGGCACCCACCTCGCCGACCGGCACCTCGGCGGCAGCGCCGGCCAGACCTGGCTGGTCGGGCTCACCGCCGCGCTGGCGGCGGCGGCGCTGGTGGCCCGGTGGCGCGAACTCGGCGGGGTGCTCGGCGCGGTCGAGGTCGGCGCGGCACCGGGGTGGGCGCCGTTCACCCGGCAGAAGACCGTGCTGCTGACCAGCTTCCGCCGCGACGGCACCCCGGTCGACACGGCGGTGAGCATCGCCGTCGACGGCGACCGGGCGTACGTGCGCAGCTTCGAGCGGGCCGGCAAGACCCGGCGCGTCCGCAACGAGCCCAGGGTCACCGTCGCCCCGTCCACCGCTCGCGGCCGACCGACCGGCTCGGCCGTCGAGGCCACCGCGCGTCGGCTCACCGGCGACGAAGAGCGGCACGCCGCCCGGCTGCTGGTCCGCAAGTACCCCGTGCTGCACGGCGTGCTCGTGCCGCTGGCTCACCGCCTCGGGCGGCGGCGCACCGGCCGTACCGTCCACTTCGCCCTGACCACGCCGCCGGACCGACCGGCCTGACCAGCACCCGGGTGGCGGGGCTGTCCCACCATGGACGGCGTGATCAACAGACTGTGGGGTCGGCGCACCGCCAAGAACAGGAAGAAGCGCGACTGGGCCTACGCCGGCTGTGACGCCTGCGAGTGCGACGGTCCGAACTGCTGCGACCTCGGGCTCTTCTCCTTCCTGCTCACCCTCGGCGCCACGACCGCCCAGGTCAGCCGGGCACCGGTCGTCGACCGGGCCGGCCGAGCCGCGATCCTCGGCTACCGGCGCTGGCTGTCGCACCGCTGGCCGGGCCAGTGCCGGTTCACCCCGACGTGCAGCGCGTACGGCCTCACCGCCGTCGAGCGGTACGGCCTGGCGGTCGGCGGGCGGATGGCGGCGGACCGCCTGCGCCGGTGCCGGCCCGGCGTGCCGCGCGGCACCCACGACCCGGTGCGATAACCCGCTCGCCCGCGTCCCGCCCCGGCGCTACCGTCGGCGACCGTGACCCGCACCGTGACCCTCGTCCTGGTCGACCCCGCCGGCCGGCTGCTCGGCGCACTGCCTCCGTACGAGGTGCCGACGCCCTGGTGGCAGGAGGTCGATGCGGTCGTCTGCGGCGCGCCCGTCGAGGTCGCGGTGCTGCGGCTGCTCTCCGGCGTCAGCGACCGGCCAGGGATCGGCAGCGCGGTGACGTACCTGGCCGAGGTGGCTGCCCCACCCGCCGTACCGCTGCGACCGATGGACCTGGAACTCGCGTCGCACCCGCTGCGCGCGCCCTACGCCGAGGCGGGCGGACCGGCCGCCACCGTCGGGTGGGCCACCGCCGCCCTCGACCGCCTCGGCCGGCCGGCGAAGGAGGCAGCGCAACGGCGCACCTGGAACCTGTCCGCGATCTGGCGACTCGACGGTCCGCACGGCCCGGTCTGGCTCAAGCAGGTGCCCGGCTTCTTCCGGCACGAGGCGGCGGTGCT
Organism: Micromonospora sp. A200; assembly: GCF_029893845.1. Lineage (NCBI taxonomy): Bacteria > Bacillati > Actinomycetota > Actinomycetes > Micromonosporales > Micromonosporaceae > Micromonospora > Micromonospora sp. A200. The sequence goes on from NZ_JARXXY010000048.1 coordinate 18,146, forward strand.
GCGCCGGCTCGGCGCGGTCACGCCCGGCCTGGTGCCGCCGCTGCTCGCCGCGGACGACGACGGGCGGATGCTGCTCGACCACGTGCCGGGGGAGGACCGCTACGGGGCGGACCCCGCCGAACGCCACGCCATCGCCGCCGACCAGCACGCCCTCCAGATGCGCGCGCTGCCCCTCGTCGACGACCTGGTGGCGGCCGGGGTGCCCGACCTGCGCGGCGCCGCCCTGGCCCGCTGGATCCGCGCCGCGCTCGCCCGGCACCACGCCGACGCCGTGCTGGACGGGCTGGAGGAGCGGCTGGCGCAGGCCCGGCGGTGCGGCGTGCCGGACACCCTGGTGCACGGCGACCTGCACCCCGGCAACGTCCGCAGCGACGGTGACCGGCGGGTCATCATCGACTGGGGCGACTCGTTCGTCGGGCACCCGGCCTTCGACATCCTGGTACTGACCAGCGGGCTTCCGCCCGACGCGTCGGGCGCCCTGGTGGCCGCATGGTGCGCCCGGTGGCGGGCCGACGTGCCCGGCTGCGAGCCGGAACGGGCCGTGGAGCTGCTGCGGCCGGTCGCGGCACTGCGGTCGGCGGCCGTGTACGCGGCCTTCCTCGCCGCGATCGAGCCGAGCGAGCGGGTGTACCACGAGGCCGACGTGCCGCACTGGCTGGCACGGGCCGCCACCCTGCTCGGGCGGGGCTGAGCCGTGGAGATCCAGGCGGGGTCCCGGCTAGGCCGGCCTCGTCACTCGGCGGTGTGGCAGACGGCCTCGACGTTGTTGCCGTCCGGGTCGCGGACGAACGCGCCGAAGTAGCTCGGGTGGTACTCCGGCCAGAGCCGGGGTGCGTGCAGCACCTCGGCGCCGGCGGCGGCCGCGGCGCCGTGGAACGCCTGCACGGCGGCCCGGTCCGGCGCGGTGAACGCGATGTGCGCCTCGCGCGCCTCACCGCCGGTGTTCACCGGGCCGAGCCAGAAGTCGGGGCTGTCGGTGCCGTACCCGATGACCGGGCCGAACTCCATCACCCGGCGACCGCCGAGCGGGGCCAGGACGGCGTCGTAGAAGGCGGCGCTGACCGCCACGTCAAGGACCTGGATGGACAGGTGGTCGAGCATGCTGCCTCCTGCGGGCGTCGGGTCCGGGTCAGGCTAGAACTTCGCTCCGACACTCTGCCCGGCACGCCCGGCGGCCCGGGCAGAACCTACCGGTAACATCCGTGCTGACCGGGCACCAGCTGAGTCATCGGGAACCCATTGGACGTCAGGCAGGTCTCCTACTTCCTCGCGGTAGCCGAGCACGGTGGCTTCAGTCGGGCGGCCTCGGCGCTCGACGTCGCCCAGCCGACGCTGTCGCAGTCGGTGCGCGCGCTCGAGCGGGAACTCGGCGCCGAGCTGTTCCACCGGGTCCCACACGGGTTGGTGCTCTCCTACGCGGGCCGGGCCTTCGTCGGCCCGGCTCGGCAGATGCTGCGCGGCATCACCGCCGCCCGCGAGGCGGTGGGGTCGCACGCACGGGCCACGCCGGCCCTCGACCTGGTCGCCGTGCCCGTGCTGGCGGCCTACCCGGGAGCGTCCCTGGTCGGCTCCTTCCGGCACGATAATCCGCACATCGTCGTCCACATCGACGAGCCGGAAACCGACGACGGCCTGCACATCCTCGTCCGGGACGGGCACAGCGAGCTGGGCCTGACGCACCTGCCCCTGCCGCACCTCGGGCTCCACGTCGTCGAACTCGGCGTACAGGAACTGTGGCTGGCGTTCCCGCCCGGCACCGACGTCGGTCCGGGTGACGCCGTGCCGCTGGCCCGGCTGCACGGCGCCGACGTCCTCGGGGTGCCGCGCGGGAGCTGGCAACGGGACGACGTCGAGCGGGCGCTGCGCGATCAGGGCGTCCGCACCCGGCTGGTGGTCGAGGTGGCGCACCCGGAGGCGCTCGCGCCGCTCGTCCTCGGCGGCGCCGGCGCCGCCTTCCTGGAGCGGGAGACCGCGCACTCGGCCGCCTCGCTCGGCGTCGTCGTGCGCCCGGTCGACCCGCCGCTGCGGCAGGCGTACGGGCTGGTGCACCGGCCCGGTCCACTGTCGCCGGCCGCCCGTGCGTTCGTGGCACACGCCCGCGCCGTGTGCGGGGCGGGGCGATGACGGTCGACCTGCGCCAGCTGGAGTACTTCCTCGCCGTCGTCGACCACGGCGGCGTCACCCGCGCGGCTGCGGCCATCCGCATCGCCCAGCCGTCCCTGTCCCAGGCGATCCGGGGGCTGGAACGCGAACTCGGCATCGAGCTGTTCCACCGCACCGGGCGCGGCCTGGTCCTCACCGTCGGCGGCGAGGCGCTGGTCGCCCCGGCCCGGCAGGTCCTTCAGGACGCCACCGCCGCCCGGGCCGCCGTCGCCGACGTGGTGAACCTGCGCACCGGACGGCTCGACATCGCCGCGCACGCCGCCCTGACCGTCGACCCCCTCACCCCGGCGCTCGCCACCCTGCGGCGACGCTTCCCCGGCATCGCGGTGCGCGTGCTGGAGCCCCGCGACGACGAGGACCTGGCCCGGCTCGTCCGCGACGGAAGCTGCGAGCTGGCCCTGACGTACCTGCCCATCCCCGACCTCCGGCTGCCCGTGCGGGAGCTGGGCGCGCAGCAGGTGTGGGCGGTGCTGCCGCCCGGCACGCCCGCTCCCGACGGGCCGCTGCCGCTGCGGGCGCTCCAGGACACCCCGGTGATCGACATCCAGGGGCACAGCGCGCTGCGCGCGACGGTCCTGGCCGCGCTCGCCACGGCCGGTGTGCGGATGCGTCGCGCGGCGGTGACCCGGCACCGCGAGGCCGTCGTACCCATGGTCCTGGCCCAGGCCGGCGCCGCGTTCCTGACCCGGTGGTACGCCGACGAGGCGGCCCGCGGCGGGGCCGTCGTGCGGGCGCTGGACCCACCGGTGGTCTGCCGGTTCGCCCTGGTCCACCGGCCCGGGCGGCTGTCGCCGGCCGCCCAGGCCCTGCTGGAACTGCTGCCCGGGCCGGAGTAGACCGGCCACGCCGTGACGCCGTGGTCGCGGCGGTTGCGCGCCGCCCCATAGCCGCCGCCTATGGGGCGGGTGACGGCTCGTCTTTGATTTCGCCGGCTCGCCGGTCTTCGATCAGTGGACCCCCACCCGCCGCGTCCGGTCCGCGACGCCGCCCACCCCCTTCGACGGCGAGGAACCATGGCCCAACTGTCGCTGGCTTCCGTCCTGGCCGAGTCCGCCCGACGCCGACCCGCGCATCCCGCGATCGTCTGCGGCGACGAACGCGTCACGTACGCGGAGCTGTGGGCGCAGACCCGGGGCTACGCCGCGGCGCTGGCCGAGCGGGGGGTACGCCCCGGTGACCATGTCGCGCTCATGGCCGCGAACGTGCCGGACTTTCCGCGCGCCTACTACGCGATCCTCTCGCTCGGCGCGGTCGTGGTGCCGATCCACCTGCTGTTGACCGCCGAGGAGGTGGCGTTCGTCCTGCGCGACAGCCACGCCCGTGCCCTGGTGCACGGCGGCGGTGACCCGGCGACGGCCGTGAAGGCGGCGGAGCTGGCCGGAATACCGGCGGTCCCACTGGATCCGGCCGATCCGGACTCGCTGGTCGCGGCGGCCGCCCGGCTGGCGCCGAGGCCCGGGCTGGTGCCGACCGCGCCGGACGACCCCGCCGTGGTGCTCTACACCAGCGGCACCACGGGTCGACCGAAGGGCGCGGTGCTGACCCATTTCAACCTGACGATGAACGCCACCGTCAACGCCTTCGACGACCTCGGGGTGCGCCGCGACGACGTGCTGCTCGGCTGCCTGCCGCTGTTCCACAGCTTCGGGCAGACCGCCGCGATGAACACCGCGTTCCGCGCCGCCGCCACGCTCGTGCTCCAGCCGCGCTTCGACCCGGCCCAGGCGTTGGAGCTGATGGTCGCGCACGGCGTGACGGCGTTCCTCGGCGTGCCCACCATGTACATCGCGCTGCTCGACGCGGCCCGCAGGGGCGCACCGCGCCCGTCCCTGCGGCTGTGCGTCTCCGGCGGCGCGTCGCTGCCGCTCAGCGTGCTGGACGAGGTCGCGGCGACGTTCACGACGACCGTCTACGAAGGCTACGGCCTCTCCGAAACCTCCCCGGTGGCCACCACCAACCAGCCGACCTTCGGCACGCGGCCGGGCACCGTCGGCTGCCCCATCTGGGGCGTCGACGTCGAGGTGGCCCGGGCCGACCGGGAGGACCACGTGGAGCTGCTCCCGCCGGGCGAGATCGGCGAAATCGTCATCCGTGGGCACAACATCTTCGCCGGCTACCTCGGCCAGCCACGGGCGACCGCGGAGGTCCTCCGGGACGGCTGGTTCCGCACCGGCGACCTCGGCACCCGGGACGAGGCCGGGTTCGTCACGATCGTCGACCGGAAGAAGGACCTGATCATCCGGGGCGGATTCAACGTCTACCCGCGGGAGGTCGAGGAGGCGCTGCTGCGCCACCCGGCGATCGGGCAGGTCGCGGTGGTCGGCGTACCCCATCCGACGCACGGCGAAGAGGTCTGCGCGGTGGTCATCCCGGCGGCGGAGGTGACCGCCGACGAGATCATCGAATGGGCGCGCGAGCACGTGGGCCGCCACAAGTACCCGCGGCGGGTCGAGTTCGTCGACGAGTTCCCGCTGGGTCCGAGCATGAAGGTCCTCAAGCGGGAGCTACGGTGGCGCTTCGCGCAGGACCGGACGCCCTGACCTGCTGAAGACCCCGCACGTGACCGTCGTCGACCAGTGATGGAAGGAGCTCCCGTGGCCCGATCCCCCCTCGACCCCGCGGTCGCCCGCGCCGCGTGGCGCCGCGCCGAACCGATCCACGCCATGATCTATTTCGCCCCCGAGGCGCGGCAACGGTACGACGCGCTGGGCCTGGACGGCCTGACGGGCTACTTCGCGTCCCGATCGGCCGCGTTCGGTGCGGTACCGGCCGAGCCGGTCATCGCGACGTTCTTCAACTTCAAGCCCGCACTGGTACGCGCGGCGCTGCCCGCTGCCTGGGAACGCGCCGACCCGGCGAGCGTGCTGCGCGCCCGCCTGGACGCCGCGGACGCGGCCCTGAGCCGGGCCTTCTCGGCTCTGGAGGACGCAGCCGAGGCCATCGCCGAGGCGGCCGAGCTGGCGCGCCGGGCCGCCGAGTCGGCGTGCGAGCAGCTGCCCGGGCGTCCGCTGTTCGCCGCGCACGCGGCGCTGCCGTGGCCGGAGGAGCCGCAGCTGGTGCTCTGGCACGCGCAGACGCTGCTGCGCGAGTTCCGTGGCGACGGGCACGTGAACGCCCTCGTCGTCGCCGGCATCACCGGCCTCGACGCGCTCGTGCTGCACGCCGCCACCGGTGACGTACCGGTACGGTTCCTGCTCCGCAGTCGCGGCTGGACCGGCGACGAGTGGGCCGCGGCGGTGGACGGGCTGCGGTCCCGCGGCCTGCTGGCCGACGGTGCCGCCGACGACCTCGCGCTCACCGACGCCGGCCGGGAGTTGCGTCAGTCGGTCGAGGACCGGACCGACGCGCTCGCCGAACCGGCCTACCGGGTGCTCGGCGAGGACGGGTGTGCGCGGCTCGCGGAGGTGGCGCGGCCGCTCAGCCGCGCCGTCGTCGACGCCGGGCTGCTGAACCTGAAGGCCACGCCCACCGTGGGATGACCGCCGGTGCGGTGGAGCGAGGACTCACGACGGCAGGTTCAACTCCACGCAGCAGGCACCGGGGCGGGGGGCCAGCCGGGCGTCGACATCGGCGGCGCCGAGCCCGTCGAGCAGGCCGGTGAGGAAGGCGTGGTTCAGCCCGCAGACCAGTGCGGTGTGCCGGGTGGCCAGGGCGTGGAACGGGCAGTTGTGCAGTAGCACCCGCCGCTGCGCATCGGGCCGCGGCTCGAATCCGAGGCCGCCCAGCGCCGACAGGACGTCGCACCCGTCCTCGGCCAGTCCGGCGCCCAGGCTGCGGCCGCGCTGCCCGGCGAGCCGACGCGCGGCGTCGTCGGCGTGGGCCGGATCGTCGACGACCGCGTCGGCGAGGATCTCGGCGATCAGTTCGTAGCGGCGTTCCGGGACCGTGACGGCGAGACCGTCCCCCGCTGGCTCGTACACCTTGGGGCTGCGGCCCCGGCCTCTCGGCTGGTCGGGTGGGGCCTGATAGCGGGCCCGCAGCAGGCCGGCGTCGACGAGCTTGTCGAGGTGGAAGGCGGCCAATCCGCGGGTGATCCCGGTGGCGTCGGCGGCCTCCTCCCGAGTGACCGGGTGGTCCTGATGGCGCACGTGGTCGTACAGCGCCCGCCGGGACGGATCGGCGAGCGCGGCCACGGCTGTCCATCGGTCCGGCATCCCACCGAGATTATCACCAGCGCCGGCTATTGAAATTCTTCCGCGCCGGGTACAACATGAATAACGACAACGTTGGTTGGCGAAAACGGGTGGGTGGTCGACATGGAACCACCCACCGCCCGTCGATGGGAGTAGAGGTGGCCCTCAGTCCGCTACAGGTCGACCGGCGGCCCGCCACAAAGGACCTGGTCGCCGCCGAACAGGCCGCGTCCGCGTTCCTGACGGCACTCGGCGTGAACCTCGACGCCGACGGGCTGGCCGAGACGCCGGGCCGGATGGCCCGCGCCTACGCCGAACTGCTCACCCCGCGCGAATTCCGGCTCACCACCTTCGCCAACGACGAGGGCTACGACGAGCTCGTCGTCGCCCGGGCCATCCCGATCCGCTCGGTCTGCGAGCACCACCTGCTGCCGTTCATCGGCGTCGCCCACGTCGGGTACCTGCCCGGCGAGCGGATCCTCGGGCTGTCCAAACTCGCCCGGGTGGCGGAACTCTTCGCCCACGGCCCGCAGGTACAGGAACGGCTGACCAAGCAGATCGCCGACTGGCTCACCGCCCACCTACGTCCGAGAGGCGTCGGGGTGGTCATCGAGGCGCAACACCTGTGCATGACCCTGCGTGGGGTCCAGGCGGTCGGCGCCACCACCATCACCTCCACGCTGCTCGGCGCGCTACGCGACGACTCGCGCTCCCGCGCCGAGTTCTTCACCCTCACCGGAGTCGGCGCCCGCGCCTGACACGTCCCGCTAGGAGAATCCGTGACCCAGCAGCGTCCGTTCGTGATCGTCGGGGCCGGGCTGGCCGGAGCCAGAGCCGCGCAGACACTCCGCGAGGAGGGGTTCGACGGCAGGATCGTCCTGTTCGGCGAGGAGACCGAGCGCCCGTACGAACGGCCGGCACTGTCCAAGGGCCTGCTGCTGCGCACCAGCGAGCGCGACAGCGTCTACGTACACGACGCCGGCTGGTACGCCGACCACGACGTCGACCTGCGTACCGACACCCGCGTCACCGCCCTCGACCGCCGGTCCCGGCAGGTCACGGTGGCCGACGGGCAGCGCTTCCCCTACGACAGGCTGCTGCTGGCCACCGGGTCACGGGCCCGGACCCTGCCGATTCCCGGCGCGCACCTCGACGGCGTGCTGCGGCTGCGTACCCTCGCCGACAGCGACCGCATCTCCGACGCCCTCGTCGACGGGGCGAACGTCGTCATCGTCGGCGCCGGCTGGATCGGCCTGGAAGTGGCGGCCGCCGCGCGCACCCGCGGCGCCGCCGTCACCGTCGTCGAGACCGCCGACCTGCCCCTGCAGCGCGTCCTCCTCGACCAGCTCGCCACCGTCTTCGCCGACCTGCACCGCGCCCACGGGGTCACCTTCCACTTCGGTACCCAGGTCCACGAGTTCCAGGGGTCGGACCGGGTCAGCGGGGTACTGCTCGCCGACGGCACCGTCCTGCCCGCCGACCTCGTCGTCGTCGGCGTCGGCGTCCAGCCCGACACCGAACTCGCCGAACAGGCCGGCCTCGCCGTCGACAACGGGGTCCTCGTCGACGACACCCTGCGTACCAGCGATCCGGACATCTGGGCCGCCGGCGACCTGGCCAACGCCCACCACCCGATGCTGGGCACCCGGGTGCGGGTCGAGCACTGGGCAAACGCCCTGCACTCCGGGCCCGCCGCCGCCCGCGGCATGCTCGGTCAGGCCGTCAGCTACGACCGGCTGCCCTACTTCTACACCGACCAGTACGAGCTGGGCATGGAGTACACCGGCCACGCCCCGCCCGGCTCCTACGACCGCGTCGTCGTCCGCGGCGAGCTCACCAGCGGCGAGTTCATCGCGTTCTGGACCGCGCAGGGGCGGGTGCTGGCGGGCATGAACGTCAACGTCTGGGAGGTGACCGGCCCGATCGGGCAGCTGATCCGCTCCCGGCAGCCCGTCGACCTCGATCGCCTGGCCGATCCCACCGTCGCCCTCGACAGTCTGATCCGTCAGGGGTGAGCGGACCCCGGCGAGGCGGTCGACGACGGACTGGCGGGCGGGAGCCACGGCGGGTTCACCGCCGGTAGGTGTACGAGCGACCCGAAGGGGTACCCGCGCGCAACACATCCCGCCAGACAGGGTGGTCGCGGTGCCCGTGCCGATGGAGGAACTGTGACCGGGTTGCGTACCGACCTGTACGAGCTGCGGATGGCGGCCAGCTACCTGCGCCGGGACATGGTGGAGCGCGCCACGTTCAGCCTGTTCGTCCGCCGCCTACCGCCGCAGCGTGGCTTCCTGGTGGCCGCCGGGCTGGCCGAGGCGCTGGCGTTCCTGGAAAGCTTCGCGTTCGACGAGGGCGAACTCGGCTACCTGCGCGACACCGTCGGGCTCGACGAAGCGACGCTGGCAGCGCTCGCGGGGCTGCGGTTCACCGGTGACGTGTGGGCCGTACCGGAGGGCCGCGTGGTGTTCGCCGACGAACCGCTGCTGGAGGTCACCGCGCCGATCGCCGAGGCGCAGCTGGTGGAGACCGGCGTGCTGAACCTGATCACCTTTCACACCACGGTGGCCAGCAAGGCCGCCCGCTGCCGCCTCGCCGCCGGCGACGCGCAGTTGGTCGACTTCGCGTTCCGCCGCACGCACGGGATCGAGGCCGGCGCGGCCGTGGCGCGGGCGTCCGCGATCGCCGGCTTCGCCGCGACCAGCGACGTCGAGGCCGCTCGACGATACGGACTGCTGCCGTCCGGGACGATGGCCCACTCGTACGTCGAGGCGTTCCCGGACGAGCGCGCCGCGTTCCGGGCGTTCGCGACCGACTTCCCGACGAACCCGGTGTTCCTCGTCGACACCTACGACACGCCCGCCGGAGTGCGGGCCGCCGTCGAGGTCATCGCGCAGCTGGGACTGACCGGCCCGGTGGGCGTGCGGCTCGACTCCGGAGATCTCGCCGCGCTGGCCGTGCAGACCCGCGCGATCCTCGACGAGGCCGGGCTGACCGAGGCCCAGATCGTGGCCAGCGGCAGCCTCGACGAGGACGTCATCGCGGCGCTTGTCGCCGCGGGCGCACCGATCGACGCGTACGGCGTCGGCACCCGCATGGGCGTCTCGTTCGACGCGCCGTCCCTGGACAGCGCCTACAAGCTAGTGGCCGTCGGCGACCGGCCGGTGCTCAAGCTGTCGCCCGGCAAGGCCACCCTGCCCGGTCCCAAGCAGGTCTTCCGCGACCCCACCGGTGCCGGCGGCGACGTGGTGGGGCTGCGCGACGAACCCCCACCGGGCGACCGCGAGCCGCTGCTCGTGCAGGTCATGCGCGGCGGCCGCCGCCTGGCCGCCGCCGACCCGGCCGGTGAGGTACGCGCCGCGCGCAACCGGTTCGACGCGGACCTCGCCTGGCTACCGGAGCCGGCGCGTCGGCTGGCGGACCCGGCGCCGCTCACCGCCACCGTCAGCCCGGCCCTCGCCGCGCTGCACGAGCGGGTGGCCGCGCAGGTGGCCCGGGGCGGGACCTACTGACAGCCTGTTGCCGGCCGGACGCGTCGGAGCGGCGGTCATCGCAGCCGTGGCCACGCCGTGGCGCTCTGCGCCAGTGGCAACTCCGGGCTGGCGCGTCGGCGCCAGCCCGGAGCAGCGTTCGGGTTACCGCAGGGCCAGCACGGCCAGGTAGCCGAGGTGGTCCGAAGCCCACCGGCCGTCGGGGGTCTGCCGCTCGTTGCCGAAGATGAGGCTCGACACGGGTACGACCGCCCCCCGGAACAGGACCATGTCGATGCGGTGCTCGACGGCGTCGGCGGGTTGGTTCAGGTCGTCGCCCAGACCCGCGGTGTAGCCGGGTTCATCCGGATGCAGGATCTCCCACGTGTCCCGCATCCCGCCGGCCACCAGCGCCGCGTAGGCGAGCCGGTTCTCGGCGACGGGCAGGTCGGGACCCGTGTTGAGGTCACCGGCGAGGATGACGTCACCCGGCGCGGTGGCCAGCGGCCCGGCCAGCAGCTCGCGCGCCTGCAGCACCCGGACACCGGGGTGGAAGGCCTCCAGGTGGGTGTTCACGAACCGGAACGGCCGTTGCCCGTGCACCACGTCCACCGCGGTCCAACCGCGGGTGCTGGTCACGGTCCCGCCCGTTGCCGCGAGCGTGAAGGTGAGGTTGTTGGCGAAGGTGCCGGACGAGGAGTCGGTCACCTTCACCCGGCCGCCGTGGCGCACCAGGATCACGTCGCGCATCGTGAGCCGTACGTCGAGGAAGTGCGGCCCGCCGGCGGGCGCCTCCAGATCCGCCTCGGCCTGTACGACCGCGACGTCGTACGCGTGACCGGAACGGCTCAGCTCACCCATGAGCAGCGCCAGGTAGTCGTACCGGATCTCGGTGGCGGGTGCGGGGTCAGCGAACGTGCCGGTGCGCCACAGGGCGACCTCCTGCAGTCCGACCAGGTCCGGCTTGTTCTCGGTGATCTCCCGAGCGAGCAGCTTCGCCCGGGCCGGAAAGTTGACCAGGCCGACGTGGCTGAACAGCGCGGAGTTCGCGGCCAGGAACGCGCCCGTTGTCGGCGCGCCGATGGACGGCGTCAGATCGCCGCCCAGGAACAGGTTCCGGGTCATCACGGTGACTTTGGACTGTCCCTGGGCATGAACGGGCGCGCCGAAAATGCCGAGGCTGACCAGTGCGATGGCGGCGGCAAGGGTGACTCTCGCCGCTCGCCAGCGGGAGGTGGTGGGTGTCGGGAGCATCCTCTTCGATCCTCTCTCCCGGCGACTACGCCGGCGTCGGACGTGAGATCGATCCGGTGGTGCGAGGTGGGGACGCGCAAGGGGCGTCGCGGTGCGTGCACGCTATCGCCGCGCGGACGGTCACGGATAGCCGTGGATATCGGCGGTTCGGCCCCACCCGCCAACCGGTACGGGTACTCGACGCTGACGTCGGCATCCGCGTCGGGCCGGCGGACGCCGATCAGGGCGGCGGCTGTCGGAGCGGAGCCGGGTCCGGTCGGGTGCCCGCCTGCGCCGGTGGGGACACTCGGCTCGTCAGTCGGGCAGGCAGGTCCCGTCGGGCAGCAGGCCGACGATCTCCTCGCCGCTCACACCGTTCGGCACCTGCTCGAGGTAGCCGACGACGCAGACGTCATCGAGGCGAGCCGCGTAGAGCAGCGCGCCCACATGACCTGGATCGCCCGGACGAGCCAGCCGTGCCGTGCTCGCTGAGGCCTCCGTCCGGCTCAGCCACAGCCGAGCCGCGTCGACATCGTGCTGCGTCGGTTCGTGCGACGCCGGCTGACGGGCACATTCCGGCTGGGTGCCGGTCATGCACCAGCCGGCGTGCGACGCGGCGAGGCGAATGGCCCTGGCCCTGTCCCTGACCGCCGTCCGCTGCCCCTCGGTCACCGCTGCGCGGCGCGGGTCCAGGGCCGCGGGCGGACCGCACTCCTTCGGAGGGCCCGGGTCCGAGCCGAACACGGGGCAGCCGTAGCCGATCGGCCGCTTCCCACCCACGGCCGGATCGGGCTCGCCGACGAACCACCGGACACCCGCGGTGGCGGCCACGACGGCGACGACCGCCCCACACAGCACCAGGACCAGCCGGGTACGGCCCAGCGACCGCCGACCCGAACCGTCCTGGCCTGCGGGGAGCTCACCATCATCGCGCACGACGTGCATCGTAGAAGTGAATCGATCGCCAGGCGTTGAGCTGACGACGGCCCTCACGCCAGTACGATGTCCAGTTCTTCCGCCACCTCGGAGACAATCCCCGCGACGTCTCTGAGGAAGCGATTCTGGTCGGGCGAGGCGCTGACGGTTGGTATCGGGGCGCCCTTGTCGTAGACATCGGAGGCGATGATGCGCGCGCGGACAAACGTGGATCCGGTACCGCTCTGGCTGTAGGCCGTCTGCCAGCCGAGCCTGACTTCGTCCTGCATCCTTCGGCGTGTCAGATCCATCAGCCTCTTGGTCACGGCATTCGAGACATCGTCGATGACCGCCTGCTTCTCGTCGTCACTCGGCTCGCCCCGATCCCACCGCACCGGGCGCTGCAGCATGAGGTACACCTGTCGCTGCAGTTCGAAGCGGAGATCGGCGACCGGCTTGAGGTTGTCGTACTCGTCCGTCCAGCCCTCCGCCAGGCGGCGGCTCAACGCCTTCACCCGGGTCCAGTGCTCCTTCGGTGCATCCGGGTTCACATCGAGCCCTAGCAGGCCACGCCAGCGCAGGTGGAAGTTTTTCGCCGCCTCCGTCACCACGAGCGAGAGATTCATCCGGTCGTAGACGGGCCGGCTGGGGCCGGCCTCGACCGCATGCTCCGGGTAAGACAAGGCATCGAGCAGCCGCTGGAACTCCTGGATTGACCGTCCGCCCATCTTCTTCTTCGCGTTGAGCGACTCGTGGATTCCGCCGACGAAGAACCGGGCGCAGTCCAGGCGGCGGCGCAGGACACGCTCTGCAGCGGGCCCTAGCTCGTCGCCGATCGCCTGCAGCACATTCTCCACCGACGCCAGGACGTGCTCCTCGCGTGCCGAGAACGTCGGCAGGTTGTCTCCCTTGACGTGGTCGAAGTGGGTAAACAGGAAGTGCAGCTTCATTGCGTTGCCAGAGACCGCAATGCCCTTCAGCGCCGCCACAGGAGCCGCCTGCATTGGCTGAGTCGCGTTGTCGACCAGCAGCACGGCATCGACCCTCTCGAGCTGAGCGGCGACGCGGGTCGAAAGCGTGGCAACCGACTTCGGGGTGTGGCCGAGACCCTCGCCATCTACCAAGACAAGCTTTGCAGACCGCGAGCCCCACTCCGGCGCGAACGGACCGCTGACTCGGATCCCGTTAACTAGCGGCGTGAGCAGGCGGCCGAACAGTGGCGCATAGTTGCTGGAAAACCTGGTGACGTACTTGATGAACGTCGTTCTGTCGTCGGTGCTCCACGACCAGCTGACCGGCCAGCCCTGCCGGTTCCGCCGCAGGACGCCGACATCCAGCGTCGAGAAGCGCTTTTCGATCTCGTCGACCAGAGAGTCCACGATGCTGTGAAACTCGTCGGATTGCCGCAACTCGGTATCGAGGTTTTCCTCGATGTACTCCGCAACGACCCGCTCGTCTTCCTCGCTGGCATCGAACTCGTCGCGGATCGCGCTGGCATGCCGTTCGACGATCACTCGGACCGAGCGCGCCGCTTTTTGGATCACCTGCCGGGTAACCTCGAGGTCAACCTGGCCGTACTCGGATGGATCGATGTCGTCGTCCTCTTCGACGTCATCGTCCACGAGGTCCTCGGCGGTCGGCGCTGTGGCGCGGCCCAGCACATAGCTGAAACGGAATCGCTGGTTGATGTGGTCGAGCAGCCGCCGAACCACCTCGGCGTCATCCTTGCCACTGAAGGCGGCCAGCGCGGCCGCAGACACGTTCTCGGTGAGGTAGTCGATCACTTCGTCGCGAGGGGTGAACGTCACCGCGGCGCGGTAAGTCTCGTCTGCACTGGTAATCAGCTCCGTGTCGGCAACAGTGGTCTTCGCCGTTGACGTCGACGGGAACCGCTCGGTATCCGGGTCGGTGCCGAGGATCTGCCGGACCACGGTTGTCTTGCCGGCCCCAGTGGTGCCGAGCATCATCACGGTTCGGTATCCGTCGGCCGCCGTCGGAAGAGGAAGGAGCTCTTCGCGTACGCCTGCGAAGTTGAGCTCCACAGCCTCCAAGCCCTCGTAGAAGATCTCCACGACCCGCGCGTCGAATCGAGCTTCGGCGCTCGCCCGAGCGGTCAGCTCCCAAAGACTTGGCGTTCGCAAGATCTCGTTGAGCTGCTCGACCATGCGACCCGCCTCGACATCATCGGTCGTTCCGAGTCCCCGACGCACCCGGCGGCCGGGCTTACCCGTACCGATGTCGAGCCTGCTTGGATGCCGGAAGATGACCGACCAGCTCTCACGGCCCTGGTTGCGGCTCTTGGTGGCGGTGTAGAACTTCACGGAGCCTCCCGGTTGTTCCTTCGGTGTACCGGCCGACAGCATTGCACGACTGTCCACACGCGTCAATGAAGCGGTACACCCGTGGAACAACCAGCTCTCGGCTAACCACGGATCGGTGGTCAGATGGTGACGCCCACTTCCCCGGTCGAGCGCTTACTGCTGTGGATCACCGCTGCGGCACTGCTCGCCGGCTGCGGCGAGGAGCGGCCCAGCAGCCGACGAAGTGGAGGGCCTGCACCAGCCAGCGGCCGACGCGCTGGCCCGGTACGAGGGCGGCAGATCGAGCGGTTGCCGGCCCGCCGCGGTTCGTTCCGGTGGGCGAGCTGACCCGTCAGGTCGGCGACTGGGAGCCGGCGAAAGCAGACCACAAGCAGGCGCTGGGGGCCGGTCGGATCGAGGCCATCGAAAGGCTGTCAGGGCGTCCCGGAACGAGCGGGAAGGTAACCTGGGCCGACGGCACCGGCGACCTGCCGCTCGCCTCGGCGGATGCGGCGTTGGCGCAGATCCGGGGGGTCGAGCCCTGGCGATTGCCCCGACTGGGTGCCGCTAAAGGTCATCGGTGCTCGGCTGATCGGCGGCGGCGAGGCGTGCCCGTCCATCGGGGCTGAGCGCACGGCTGCAGCCGAACTGGCCCGACCGCCTGGGGGAGCGGGCGGGCCTGGAGGTGCAGCAGGGCCTGCCCGTCGCGCTGACGATCACCGGCTGACCCGACGGGCTACGTGAGTGAGACCTGGACGGCGACGTCACGCTTCGGGTAGTGCTGGTCCACCTGATCCGAGCCGTACTTCTCGCGGAACATCTCCACCACGTGATCGACCCGGTTCGGTTCGGTGATCGGGGTCGCGGTCGAGCTCACCGCCGTCCCGTTGACGGCCAGCTGCACGAACGGTGTCTGCCGTACGTTCTTGTACCAGTCGCTGTCCGAGCCGGTTATCGGGACCAGGAAGGCGCTCTCCTCCTCCTGGACGAACCAGACGGGGTGGGTGATCTGCCGTCCGGTCTTTCGGCCGGTCACGGTCAGCTCGATCTCGCTGACGCCCTCAAGCGCTTCCCTGACGGCCTTGGTCACGGTGTCCTCCGTCAACGTCTCGAAGTGCCCCCGCCTGCCAGGCTATGGACGTTCGCGCCGGCCCGTTGCGGGATCCGCGAATCAGGTCGGTCCCGAGCCTCTCCGACGGGCGCATACTGAAGGACGTGGATGGTGTGCTCGACTGGGCGTGGCGACTCGATGTCGCCCAGGTGGTCGGGTTCGCCCTGCTCGAGAACATGGTTCTCTTCCTGGTCGCCGTCGGCGTCGGCAACGCCATGCTGCGGCTTCCGACGGTCGTACGGCTGCTGCCCGACCCCGGCCGGATCAGCCGCCTGCAGCTCTGGCTCGCCGGCGGGGCGATCCTGATGAACTCCCTGGTCACCGTCGCCGGCTGGGGGCTGTGGAAGGCCGGAATCATCCACCTGAACGCGGACTGGAATCTGCGCGCCCTGGCCGACTTCGTCCTGCTGCTTCTGCTGATGGACCCGCTGATGTACGCCGGCCACGCGGTGGCGCACCGGCCCCGGATCTTCCCGCTGGCCCACGCGCTGCACCACCGCTTCGTCGACGCCCAGCCCGCGACGCTGTACGCGCTGCATCCGCTGGAGATCCTCGGATTCGGTGGGCTCTGGCTGGCCGCGCTCGCCGCACACACGTTCTCGGTCTGGGCGATCGTCGCCTACACCGCGGTGAACCTCGTCTTCGGAATCTTCGGCCACCTCGGCGTGGAGGTGCTCCCGCCGGCGGCCCGGCGCAGCCCGGTGTTCCGCTGGGTCGCCACCCCGACCCTGCACGCCGGGCACCACGTCGAGCCGTCGGTCAACCTCGGCTTCTACACGTCGATCTGGGACCGGCTCTTCGGCACGCTCGCCGCCGACTACGACGAGCGCCGCCGGTCACCCGAGCCCGAGCCGTACGCGGTGGTGGCCTGATCTCGGCTCCCGTCTCCTCGACCTCCTGGCCCTGCCAGCTGAGCTGCTCGTAGAACACGCCCCACGCTCCCACGCGTCCGAAAAGGATTGCCCACCGTAGGTAGGATGCACACGGGTAGCGAAGGCTGCCCGGCAGAGTGACGGGCGGGCGCCCAGAGGCGCCCCACGCCTCAGGTGTCGGTGGTGCCGAACAAACGGGGGAAACCATGTTCGAGCGGCTGGGCAGATTCGTGGTGCGCAGGGCCTGGTGGGTGATTGCCGGCTGGGTGCTCGCGGCAGGTGCCATCGTCGTCACCACGCCGTCGTTGAGCGACATCACCTCCGCCGATCAGGGCAGCTTCCTGCCCCGCTCGTACGAGTCGGTGCAGGCCATCGAACTCGCCAAAAGGACGTTTCCGCAGCAGGCCACGGCGACGGCGACCATCGTGGTCAAGCGCGCCGACGGGCAGCCGCTCACGCCGGCCGACGAGGCGAGGGTGGGCCAGCTCGCCCAGTCGCTCAAGGCGAAGAACATCTCGCACACGTCCGGCTACCTGACCGGCCCGCAGGCCGTCGCGCCGGACAAGTCGGTGCAGGTGGTGAACGTCGGGCTCGACGCGGTCGCCCCGGACGACCCGGCGCTGCTCGACGCCGTTCGCGATCTGCGGGCGGCCATCGGTCCGGAGCTGGCGGGCAGCGGGCTGACCGCCGGCGTGGCCGGCGACGTGGCGAGCTTCGTCGACAACGAGGACACCTTCAACCAGGCCTTCGCCGTGGTCGGCATCGCCACGATCATCCTGATCATCGGACTGATCCTGATCATCTTCCGCAGCCCCATCGCCGCGCTGCTGCCCGTGGTGGTCATCGGCGTGGTCATGGCCGTCACGAGCGGACTGGTCGCCGCGGCGGGTAAGGCGTTCGACCTCAACGTCAGCCAGGATCTGCAGACCGTGCTGCTGATCGTGCTGTTCGGCATCGGCACCGACTACATCCTGTTCCTGCTCTTCCGCTATCGCGAGCGGCTGCGTGCCGGGGACGACAAGCGCACCGCGATGATGGTCTCCGTCGAGCGGGTCGGCGAGGTCATCACGTCGGCCGCGGGAGCGGTCATCGTCGCGTTCCTCGTGCTGCTCCTCGCATCCCTGGGCTTCTTCGGCTCTCTCGGCCCGGCGCTCGCGATCGCCGTCGGCGTCATGCTGGTCACCTCGCTCACGCTCATCCCGGCGGTCGTCTCGCTGCTCGGCCGGTACGTCTTCTGGCCGTCCAAGGCGTGGCAGCGTGCCCCCAAGGCCACCATGGCGCGTCGCCTCGGGACCGCCATCGGTCGCCGTCCGGCGCTCGTCGCGGCGGCATCCGGCGCCCTGCTGGTCGCGCTCGCCGCCGGATCCCTGGCCTACAAGGCCGACTACGACTTCAGCTCCGGCTTCCCGCAGGACACCGAGTCGGCGAAGGCCGCCGCGGACCTGCAGCGCGGGTTCGCCGCTGGTGCGCTCGCCCCGACCGAGGTCTACCTGACCACCGACAACGGGTCGCCGCTGACCGAGCAACAGGTCAGCGACTTCGCGGCGGCCGCGGCCGGCGCCCCGGGAGTGGGCCGGGCGCAGCCTCCGGAGCGCAGCAACGACCCGAGTGTCGCCCGGGTCAACCTGTTGCTCGACGAGAACCCGGTCTCCAACGAGGCGATCACGCTCGTCCGCGACGAACTGCGCGACGCCCTGCACGCGGCGGCCCCGCCCGGCACCCGGGCGGTGGTCGGCGGACCCACGGCGATCTTCGCGGACATCAATTCGGCGAACAACCGCGACCTGTCGGTGATCCTGCCGGTGGCGGCCGGCCTGATCGCGCTGATCCTCGCGCTGCTGCTGCGCAGCCTGGTCGCGCCGATCTACCTCGTGATAGCGGTGCTGCTCAACTTCGCCGCCACGCTGGGCGCCACGGTCTACCTCTTTCAAGGGCTGCAGGACAAGCCCGGGATCACCTTCCAGCTGCCGATCATCCTCTACCTCTTCGTGGTGGCGATCGGGACCGACTACAACATCCTGATGATCGCCCGACTGCGTGAGGAGGCGCGGGAGGGCAACGAGCCGCACCAGGCGGCCGCCATCGGGGTGGAACACGCCGGTCCGACGGTCGCGGCGGCGGGGCTGATCCTGGCCGGGACGTTCGGGGTGCTGATGCTCGCGCCGATCTCGTTCCTGCAGCAGATGGGCTTCGCGGTGGCGATCGGGATCGTGCTGTCGGCGTTCGTCATGTCGATGTTCTTCGTTCCGGCGCTGACCGCGCTGATCGGGCACAAGGCGTGGTGGCCGGGACACGGCGACGAGCGGCCGGCCAGGGGGCGGCACGCCGCCCCGGAGCCGGCGGGCGTGGCGAAGGCTTAGCGGGTTGTCGACGCGGAGGACCTCGCCCTCCTCCGGGACGGGCTGACGCGCATCCTCGACGCGTACGGCTTCCAGGTGGTCGAGGCGGTCGCCGACGGGCCCGTCCGTGCTGCCGGCGCTCACCCGGCACCCAGCGGGACCCCGTCAGCGGGTGAGCCGCCGGGGCCGGCCGGGCGGGCCGCCCGGCTTCGGCCGGTAGGCGGGTAGCCCGATGGCGATGGCGAGCATGCAGGCCGCACGGGTGTCGAACGCATCCGAGACGTCCTGGTCGCAGAACGTCAGGCCGGTGCCGCCGTGACCGAGGGCGAAGGCGGCCAGTTGCAGGCGGCCGGCGGCCACCCCCGCCTCGAACTGGGCGACCCGGTAGCCGCGCTCGCCGTACCCGTCGAGCACCTGGTCGAGATCGGCGCAGGCGAAGTCGGTGTAGGCCGAGTCGCCGCCGAGCGGCTGGTCGAGGCAGAGCGCCTGGCTCAGCGTTCGTACCTCGGGTTCCGGCGCCGGCCGGCGCAGCTGCGGCGGGCCGTCGACCCGCTGGTACAGGCCCGGCTCCGTGTCCTGCACCGCGTGGACCGCGACCTCGTGGGAGAGCAGGGTGCTCCCGGTCGGGATCGCGTCGGCGGGGACCGCTCGGGTCGCCGCAGCCATCGCCCAGTGCAGCAGCTCGGCGGGGGCGACCTGGCGGCGCATGCGCCGGGTGGAACCGCGGCGCAGGATGACCGACTCGATCGGCTCGCTGCCGGCCGCAACCGGTGCATCGACGGTGTCGGTGGCGCGGGGCAGGCCCGCGACGGCGGCCGCCCGCCAGCCGGTCACGTCGTCGCCCGTGGTGAGCTCACCGGCCTGCTGCACCCGGACGACCAGCGGGAAGTCGACCGGCGCGGGGGAGAGCGGCGTCGGCGGGAACTGCGGCGGAGGTAGCTCGACCGGTTCGGCGGCGGCGGTCGCGGTGGGCCGGCCGCAGGTGATCACCGCCACCGGGAACTCCGTCACGCCGTCGACGCCGAGCAGGCGGGACACGGCGGCGTCGACGAAGCCCAGCCGTACCCGCACGGGTAGCCCGTGGCCTTCGGCGACGGCGAGCAGATTCGCCAGCATCGTCCCGGCGTCCCAGTAGACGTGCCGCCAGCCCCGTTCGGCGTACTTCCACGCGGTGCGCCACGGGAGGCCGGTGACGACGAGGGCGAGCGGGCTGGCCGCGACGTCCGGGTCGGCGGTGGCGTCGGCCAGCGCCCGACGGTGGTCCCCGGCCGCGAGTGCCTCCAGACCGAACACCTCCGGCGCGAAGTGGTACAGCCCGGCGTCGAGCCCGGCCACCTCGCCGGCCACCGCGTACACCTCGAGGGGGTGCAGATTGCCGGCGGAGGCGGCGGCCCGGAACCAAAGGTTGTCTCCGACGGTTCGGGTGACGCCGGCCGAGTAGAACAGCAGCCGGGCGAGGAGTTCGCCGTCGATGGCCGGGTCGCTCGGCGGTACCCGTCCGGACAGGGTCACCGCGGCCGGCGCCCCGGTCGGCGGCAGGTCGCGGGGGAGGGGGTGCACCGGCGCCCCGAGGTGGCGTTTGAAGGGCTGGGGCCGGTTGCTCGGGTCCATCGGGACGAACCCCGGGACACCCGGCGGCCGGTCGCCGCGACACTGGTTCGTCTGCTGGTGGTAGAGCCGGGTCACCTCGCCGGTGCGCATCCGCCGCACATACCCGCCGGCACCCGCCGTATGCCCGAACGAGCGCGGTGCCGGGGCGCCCCACCGCCGCGCAGCCGTCTCAGTTCGGTGCTGCCGCCGGCGGCAGGTACACCTCCCAGCCCGAGGTGGTGAGGTCCGGCACCGGAACCCGGTGCCAGTCCCTGGCCCAGCCGGGCGGAGCGGAGTTCTTGACCAGCAGGGCGAAGCGTCCGGTCGCCGCGGCCTGCCGCAGCTGCGAAGTGCTCGCGTTGCGGTTGTATCCCCGATCTTCCAGCGCCCGGCACCCCGCGTAGTAGGCGATCGGGATGGCCTCGTGGCCGGAGATCACGCACGGCGGTCGCACCCCGTGCGACCGCAGGGTCTGGACGAGGCGGGTCCAGTCGCCGCGGCTGCGGACCTGCTCCGCCACGACGTGGTGCAGGACGCCGGCCTGAATGGCGAGGTGGCCGGCGAAGCCCAACGCCACCACGGCGGCAACGACCCGCCGCCGCTGACCGACGGCCGTGGAGAACAATGCGGCGAGCCCCGGAATGGTGCAGACCAGAGCAACGGCGTAGGTCGGCAGCAGGAACCGGGGTGCGGAGTATCCGATCAGGAACAGGTAGGGGAAGGCCATGGCGGCGGCGACCACGAATGGCAGCCAGGCCGTCCGTGCCACGCCCGCCCGATGGGCCGCCCGAACAGCCAGTGGCACCAGCACCGCCAGCGCCAGCCACCAGAGCACCGCCGGCCACCGCACGGGGCTGCCGCACGGGCGGCACAGGATCGGCCCGTCCAGGGTGCTGATCACGTGCCCGAGGGAGAACTGCAGCTTCGTGCCGCCCTGCACGTGACCGGCCTGACGGATGCGCTCCAGCAGCCCGCCGTAGCGCAGCTCGGCCTCGACCGCCCACGGTGCGCCGCCGAGCACGAGGCCTGCGACCACTGCCGCGGTCAGCCGCCAACGCCGGAACGCAGGCACCGCGACGGCGGCGGCGAGCAGCGGGAGCCCGAGCCAGAAGGCGTCGGCCGGACGCATCAGGGCGGCCACGGCGAGGGCGGCGACGAGCCCGAGGTACGCCCCGGGCCGGGCTGGCTCGGCCACGGCCAGCAGGAAACAGCCGACCGCTGCCACCGCCGCCATCGCCGTGTAGTGGTTGGGCATTGCGGCGTTCGCGTAGAACAGGGCGGTCCAGAGGCTCGCGTACAGCCCGGCGGCGATCGCGGCGGTGCCGGGCCGCCGGGACACCCGCGACCACACCCAGAACGCCAGCCCGAGCGACGCCGCCGCGGTGACGGTGAGGAACAGCCGGAGTACGACGGTGGAATCGAGCCAGGACGCTAGGGGCCACACCAGCAGGGTCACGCCCCGGGCGCGCGGTGCGCTCATGAACGCCGACGGCGCATGGTTGCCGTGCTGGCTCACATAGACGACCTCGTCCCAGCCGAGGTCGAGACTGGCCGGCACCGCGACCAGCGACGCGGCGGCGAAGATCACGCACACCGCGACCAGGGGTCGCGCCCCGGACCGGGATGTCACGGATGAGGAGAGCACCAACACCTCGCTCGACGAGTCACGCCAGGCCGCGCCCAGCGAGGCGGGTGGGGATTGTCCGAGCAGCCCTCACCTTAGTGGGAAACGGGATCTACTGGGTCTTGTCCACGAATTTTGGGTCTTCTCCGCGAATCGACCATCGGCGAGACCTCGATCGGTCCCTAACCCGGTGATCTGCTCGGGGGAGCCGATTCCGAGCGGCGCACGGCGCTCTCGGGCGTCACGTGATCAAGGGCCGCAAACAGCCAGTACGTCCCCGACCGGAGACCGGCGACGCGCTGCGGGCCCGGCTCGCCGTCGGCCCGGTGACACTGTCGTGGACCGGCATCGCGAACAGCCCGTACGTCTACAACCTGGCGCTCACCAGCGACCACAAGGCGCCGAACGTGCTGTCCTTCGACGCCGCCGACTCGGACGTGGGCCGCGGTCGACGAGCAGTGGTACGCGCAGCGCACCGCCGGCACGTTCGGTCATCTGATGGCGGCCGTGCGTCCGTACGGCGCGAGTCTTCCTCGGCAACCGGCAACCGGCAGGCGGCAGGCGGGTGGTGGTGGCGTCCTCCTGCCTGTCTAAAACGGCACCCGGGTGTGCTAGTGCTCTGACCACAAACGTTGGCGGTGTTGTTGACACGCTGGCCTGAGTGAAGGGCTGGGCCGGCGTGGGGCCGTCAGGCTGTCGGGGTGGCAGAGCCGGTTCGGGTACGTCGATTAAGTGATCAAGAGGGTCAG
>NZ_JARXXY010000049.1:0-36446 GCF_029893845.1 Micromonospora sp. A200
CGGGCACCGCGACCTCGTCGCGGCCGCCAGCATCGCCACCCGAACCCCGGGCGGCGGACCCACCACCCCGACAGCCGTCGTGCTGCCGCAGGTGGTCACGCACCGTCGAGCTGGCCGGCACCTCCCCGGTGCCGGCCGGTCCCGACGTGACCCGCGGCGCCCAGCATGGGTGGCGCGAGGATCAGTTGGCCCGCGGAGGCCCGCCCCACCACCCGGTGGGGAGTCGCTCGCCCAACAGGCGAGGATCCACAACACCCACCTGACACCCGGTGAACGTTAGTGGACACCGCACTAGCATCCCGCCCATGCGCCTGAAGCTCGGCCGTCCCGACCTTGACCGCTACGCGGCCCGGTTCGACGTGCCGCCGGCCGCCGGGAACTTCGCGGCCGTGTTCCTGGGCGTGTCCACGCTGCTGCTCGACGACGGCGAATCCGCCATCCTGACCGACGGGTTCTTCTCCCGGCCCTCGCTGCTCAAGGTCGCGTTCGGAAGGATCGTTCCCGACCAGGAGCGGATCGCCGGCGCGCTGGCCCGAGCCGGGCTCTCCGACCGCCGGCTGGACGCCGTCGTACCGGTGCACACCCACTTCGACCATGTCCTGGACTCCGCCGTCGTCGCGGAGCGCACCGACGCCACGCTCGTCGGTGGCGAGTCGGCCGCCAACGTCGGACGCGGCCACGGCCTGCCGCCGGACCGGATCCGCGCGGTGACCCCCGGCGAGCAGGTCACGTCGGGTGCGTTCACCCTCGCGTTCGTGGCGTCGGAACACTGCCCTCCGGACCGCTTCCCCGGGCACATCACCGAGCCCGTCGCGCCGCCGGCCAGGGCCCGTACCTACCGGTGCGGTGAGGCGTGGTCGCTCCTGGTCCGGCACGACAGCGGTCGCACCGCCCTGGTGCAGGGCAGCGCGGGCTTCGTTCCCGGGGCGCTGGAGGGGCACCGCGCCGACGTCGCGTACCTCGGGGTCGGTCAGCTCGGCGTGCGGGACGAGGGATACCTCACCAGCTACTGGGCGCAGACCGTGCGGAGCGTCGGTGCCCGGCGGGTCGTCCTCACCCACTGGGACGACTTCTTCCGCCCCCTGGACCGGCCACCGCGCGCGCTCCCGTACGCCGGTGACGACCTCGACACCACCATGCGCGTGCTCGGCCGCCTCGCCGACCGCGACGGCGTCGCCCTGCACCTGCCGACGATCTGGCGCCGCGAGGACCCCTGGAGCGGGCTGTTCTGAGGTCGGAGAAGGCCCCGTCCCGCTACAATCGGCGACCGTCCCAGCGGGCGAGCCCGGCGGCGGCCACGCGGCGGCCCACGGGGATATTCCGGATGGTCGGGGCGGGGGAGTTCACCCGTCGGGCTCCGGGCCCTGCCGGCAGAGCCGTCGGTGTTCCGCGGTCACCACGCCGAGCAGGAAGAGGTCCACGGCGAGCGCGGTGAGCGCCCCGAACTGGTTGACGGTGAAGCTAAAGATCTGCCCGAACAGCAGGTCGACCAGGAGGGCGAGTTTGAACAGCCGGAAGGCCCGCGTCCGGTCGCGAGGCAGCAGCGACGCCCCGCGGATGCTGAGCACCGCGGTGATCAGCGCGGAGATCGAGACCCCGAGCACGGCACGCCACTCCCGCTGGTCGTGCAGCTGGCCGCTGATCGTGTCCAGCAGGACCCCCAGCACGACGACGAACGGCTCGCCGACCAGGTAGAGCACCACCAGCGCCACCACCCACCGGTGCGTGGTCACCCAGACCACGGCCCGGCGGGCCCGGCGCAGCCACGGCTGCCAGAACCGGGGGCCGGGTGCCTCGCGCCGGGGCACCGTGTCGAGCAGCCGGGTGATCGCGTCCTCGACGTCCGGGCCGCACCCGTGCACCAGCCGGGCCGCGGCGGCCCGCCGGTCGTCGGTGAGGCCGGTGCGCAGCCCGCCGACCACCGCGTACAGCGCGTTCGCCGTCCGCTCCGGACCGGTGGGGCGGATCCGGCCCCGGATCGCCTGGGTGATCACCACGAGCAGGGCGAAGGCGCCGTAGATGATGCCGGCCGCCGGGGCGTAGAAGTAGTCGGTCCCGGCGGTGACGAACTTGCCCACCTCGTCGATGAACAGCCCGAAGCCGATCCCACCCAGGACCGCGCCGAGGTTGCGCGCCGCGCTGCCCAGGAAGACCAGCGCGACACCCAGTCCGGTGGTCATCAGCAGGCCACCCCAGAGCACGTGCGCGATGTGCAGCCCACCGCCGCCGAGCTGCGGGTAGCCGGCCGCCTGGAGGAAGGCCCGGACGAGCAGCACGGTGACCACCCCGGACAGCACGAACGCCTGCAGGTACGACGGCGCCTCCAGTACCCGGAGCGGCATCGTCCAGCGGGACGGACGGGCGGGCATGCTCCCGACGCTAGCGGCGGCGGCCGGCACCCAGGGTCGGTTCCGTCCAACTGCGAACCGGCCGGCGGCCCGGATCCGCCCGCGGCGTACCGGGCGTCAGGACGGACCTCGCTCCGGGCGGTGCCGGGTGCCGCTCACCCCGCCCCGCTCGTTGCTCACCTGCGACGTGATCGGTAGGCGGTGAGGGTGGCGGGCAGACCCCGGCGGATGATGCCGGCCCAGTCGGTGTCGCCGCGCAGCAGCGCCCCGGCGGTGTTGCGGGCCTGTTCCAGCGTGAAGTGCGGGGGCAGCATCAGCTCGGCGGGGTCGACGAGAGCGTTGACGACGACGGGCCGGTCGGCGTTCAGCGCCCGCTCCCAGACGTCGGGGATCTGCTCCGGCGCGTCGACCAGCTCGCCACCCAGCCCGAGCACCTCCGCCCACCGGTGGTAGGCGATGTCCGGCAGTTCCTGGCTGTCCGGGAACATCGGCGTCCCCTCGGTGGAGCGCTGTTCCCAGCTGACGAAGGCGAGGTCCCGGTTGTTCAGCACCAGCACCACGAACCGCGGATCGGCCCAGCTGCGCCAGTACTTGGCCACGGTGATGAGTTCGTTGACGCCGTTCATCTGCATGGCGCCGTCGCCGATGAGCGCGACCAGCGGGCGGTCCGGGTGGGCGAACTTCGCCGCCAGCGCGTACGGCATCGCGCCGCCCATCGACAGCAGGGTGCCGGAGAGGCTGGCCAGCATGCCCGGGCGGACCTGGATGTGCCGGGCGTACCAGGCCGTCGTCGTGCCGCAGTCCACCGAGATCATCGCGTCGTCTGGCAGCCGGTCGTTGAGGGTGGCGAAGAGGAGCTGGGGGTTGACCGGGTCGGCCGGTTGCCCGGCGAGATCCCGCTGCGTCTGGCGCCACGCCCGGGTCTCGGCGGAGATCGTCTCCCGCCAGCCGGTTGGGGCGGGGCCGGGCCCCAGCTCACGCAGCAGCGCGCGCAGGGTGGCGGCCGCGTCGCCGGTCAGGTTCACCTCCGTCGGGTACCGCAGCCCCAGCTGGGTGCCGTCCCGGTCGACCTGTACCGCCCGGGCCCGCCCCGGCGGCGGGTAGAACTCCGAGTAGGGCATGTTGCTGCCGACGATCAGCAGCCGGTCGCAGCCCTGCATCAGCTGCCAGCTCGGGCGGGTGCCGAGCAGCCCGATCGCGCCGGTCACCCAGGGCTCCCGGTGGTCGACCGCGGGGAAGCCCAGCAGCGCGGTGGCGACGCCCGCGCCCAACCGGTGGGCGACCTCGCGTACCTCGTTCTCGGCGCCGAGCGCGCCCTGCCCGACCAGCATGGCCACCCGCTCGCCGCCGCGCAGGACGTCGGCCGCCCGGCGTACCTCCGCCTCCGGTGGCACGGTCGGGCCGCTGCTCGGCACGCTGCTGGTGTGGTAGTACCCGTGGGCGTACGGCGGCTCCGGCACCGCCGGCTCGTCCTGCACGTCGAGGGGGAGCACCAGGGCGGTGACGGTGCGCCTGGCCAGCGCGGTCCGGCAGGCGCGGTCCACCAGGTGGCGCACCTGGGCGGGATGGTCGAGCTGGGCCAGGAACGCCGCGGCCACGTCCTTGTAGAGCGCCAGGAGGTCGACCTCCTGGTAGTACCCGCCACCCTCGGCGGTCAGGGCGGTGTGGCCGACCAGGGCCACCACCGGCTGGTGGTCCAGCTTGGCGTCGTACAGGCCGTTCAGCGCGTGGATCGCCCCGGGCCCGCTGGTGACCAGGACGCAGCCCAGCGGGCCGCCCCCGTACTTCACGTGCGCCGACGCCGCGAAGCCGGCGGTCTCCTCGTGCCGCACCTGTACGAACTGCGCCCGCTCGTTGGTGCGTTGCAGCGCCGAGGTCATCCCGTTGATGCCGTCGCCCGGGTAGCCGAAGTAGCGGCGGACGCCCCAGCACGCCAACCGTTGCACAAGGTGATCCGCCACCTTGGCGTCCCTGGGCAGCGGCCAGGGGTCCGCCGGTACCCGCCCGTCGCCGTCCACGCTCACCTGACTGATCCCTCCGCTCGGTCCACGGGGCGGGCGCCGGCCTCCGCCACCCGGACCGTCCCGCCCGCCGCCGCCGGACGGTATGAGTATGTGACAGCATTTCCGGCGGAATGGTCGATTCGACCCCTCCGCCGACCGTCAGGGGGAGGAGGACCGTCTCGGTCCGACGGGGGGCCACGTGAGGTTCGGGCCGCGCGGTGGCACCGCCGGATACGGTGGCAGGCGTGACCGAGGCGGTGTCGTGCGGCTGACGTGGTACGGGCACAGCACCGTGTGGATCGAGGACTCCGGCACCCGGCTGCTGACCGACCCGCTGCTGCGTGACCGGCTCGCCCACCTGCGCCGACGCCGTGGGCCCACCCCGCGGCTGCCGGGCGCCCCGGACGCCGTACTCGTGTCGCACCTGCACGCCGACCACCTGGACTTCGCGTCGCTGCGCCGGCTGCCCCCGGACACCGCGCTGGTGGTGCCGGCGGGTGCGGGCCGCGTGGTCCGCCAGGCGCTGGGCGCGGCGGCCGCCCGGCGCTGCACGGAGCTCGCGGTGGGCGACCGCACCACGATCGGCCGGGTCACGGTCGCCGCCGTCCCCGCGGCCCACCACGCCGGCCGGGGCCCGTGGTCCCGGCACCGGGCACCCGCCCTCGGCTACCTGATCGACGGCCGGCTGCGGACCTGGTTCGCCGGGGACACCGCCCTCTTCGACGAGATGGCCGGGCTGGGGCCGCTCGACCTGGCGCTCGTCCCGGTCGGTGGGTGGGGACCCACGCTCGGCCCCGGCCACCTCGATCCGGCGGGCGCCGCGGAGGCGGTACGGCGGGTGGCGGCGGCGTGG
This sequence comes from Micromonospora sp. A200, assembly GCF_029893845.1. Lineage (NCBI taxonomy): Bacteria > Bacillati > Actinomycetota > Actinomycetes > Micromonosporales > Micromonosporaceae > Micromonospora > Micromonospora sp. A200. Next base: position 5,205 of record NZ_JARXXY010000049.1, read on the forward strand.
GCCGTGCCCATCCACTTCGGCACCTTCTGGCCGGTCGGCTGCGAACGGGTCCGGCCGGACCGGTTCTTCGGCCCGGGGGACGACTTCGCCCGCCACGCCGAGGCGGTCTCGCCGGGCACCCGGGTGCGCGTGCTGCTGCCGGGCGAGTCCGTCGCGGTGCGCCGGCCGTGACGGCGACGCTCGGCGTGCTGGGCTCGCTGGTCCTGGTGGTGCTCTTCGGGTCCGTCGTCCCGGTGGTGCCGACCGGCGCGGCGGTCAGCGGCGCCGCGGCGCTCGCCGCCCACCAGCATCCGGTCACCGTGGTCCTCGTCGTGATCGCCGGCGCGTTCGGGGCGTACGCGGGCGACCTGGCGACCTACGGCATGCTCGGCTGGGGCGGCGAGCGGCTCGCCCGGCGCCTGCACTGGCTGCGTGGCCGGCAGCGGGTCGGCCGGATGACGGCGCGCGTGCGCGAGGAACTCGTCTCGACGCTGCTGGTGTCCCGGCTCATCCCGGGCGGCCGGATCCCGGTGCTGCTGGCGGCGGCCCTGTCCGGGCTGACCTGGCGGCGTTTCGCCCTCGCCGCCGCGCCCGCCAGCCTGCTGTGGTCGGTGCTCTACGCCGCGATCGGTGTCCTCGGGCGGGCGATCTTCCCCGAGCCGTGGCAGAGCGTCGTCGCCGCGATCCTACTGGTCGTGCTGGTCAGCCAGGGGCTGAGCTGGCTGGCCCGGCGCCGGGCCCTGCCGGGCGAGCCGCCGGTGGCACCGTAGCCGATTGCCGGCGCTACGCGTCGCCCACGTGGCGGTCCACTGTGCGGCCCGCCGGGTCGTCCCCCTCGTCGGTCTGGTCATCGGGCCGGCGCAGCCCGAGCCGGCGCAGCCAGGCGAGCAACTGCCCGTGCACAGCCTCCGGGCCGACCAGCTCGCCCTCCTGCGGCCAGTCGGCGGGGTGGATGAGCAGGGCCTCCGTCTGCCAGCCGCCGAGTCCGCCGTGGCAGCCGACCAGCTCCTCGAAGGCCGCCACCTCCTCCAGACCCGGGTCCACCGTGCTGATCACCACGAGGTCACCGACGTGGTCCATCGCCTGGTGGCGCAGCAGGTCCTGACGCGCCCACCGGCCGTACGGGACCAGCGGGTCGTCGCCGTCGACCTGCCCGTCCCGCAGGTTGTGGCAGCCGCGCGCCCCGATGGCCAGCGGCCCGGCGGCCGAGTCGACGACGACCAGGCCGATGCCGGGATGCGCGGCCAGACCGTCGATCAGCCCCGGTACGAGGGCGTCGAGCCGCTCGCGGGTCAGCCGCCCCGGATGGCGGGGCAGATAGATCATCGCCAGGTTGCCCGACGCCACCACCACGGTCTCCGGATCGGTCCGGGTCGCCGCCGCCGCCTCCTCGTCGGCCGGGCCCAGGGTGACCTCGCCCCCGTCCGTGTGCGACCGCACCGCCACCCGGGTCGCCGTGCCGGTCGCCCCGCCCCGGCCCGCCACCTCGGTGAGCAGCGTGTTGACCCGTCCCCACTCCTCGACCGGGCCGGCGGCCTCGGCGGTCGCCGCCTCCCGCACCGGCGTCGGGGGCCCTGGCCGGCCGTCGGGAGCGGTCGGGCGCACCGTGGGCGCGGCGAGCCGAGCGACCACCTGTGCCAGCGACTCGCCGTACCGCTGGCGGAAGGTGGCGCCCTGGCTCTGCCCGTGGTCGCTCAACACCACGATGTGGTAGTGCCGCGCCGCCTCGGCCGCCAGCCGCTGGAGGATGCCGAGCGTCTGGTCGAGCGCTTCGAGGACCGCCAGCGCCTGCGGCCGGGCCGGCCCGGCGTGGTGGGCCACCTCGTCGTAGTCGAGGAAGTCGCAGAAGATCACCGGCGCGCCACCGGCCATCTGCTCGGCGATCAGCGACACGTTGAGGTCACTGAGCAGGCTCGCCATCGGGCGCAGCGCCAGATAGGAGCCGCTGCGGCGCCCCCTGGGCTGTACGCCGCGCAGTCGCTGCCGCCGGGCCTCGTACAGCTCGCGCACCACCTGCCCGGCGCCGCGCACGATGGCCCGGGCGAACCCGTACGGGCTGGCCATGAACGCCGCGTAGCCCCGGGTGGACCGCCCGGGCAGCCCGGCCCGGCTCACCGTGAGCAGGCTGGTGGGGGCGTCGCCGGAGAAGACCGTGCTGATGCTGACCCCGCCGTCCCGCAGCAGCCCCTGCCCGGTGGACAGCCGCCGCTCGACCTCGGCGGCGTCGCGGGGCCGGCTGGTCACCATGAGACGGCTGGCGGTGTCGTCCGCGGTCGCCTTCTCGTACCAGCGATAGGCCGGCACCCGCCGGACCTCGCCGTGCAGCAGGCCCGCCTGCGCCGCCGGCGTGGTGGCCGGCAGGCCGGTGTGCCAGTGGGTCATCCGGTGACTGCGGGACCGCAGCCACCCACCGATCGTGGGCAGGTTGCCGGCCCGGATGGCCCACTGCACCAGCGGCGCGGCCACGCCGTCGAGCTGGACGACGAGCAGGGCGTCGGCCGTCTGCCGCACGGGTGGCGCCCCGGCGGCGCCGCGGCGGTGCCAGGCCGGTCGCCGGTGGCGAGCCGGTCCACGGCGTACCCGGTTCATCACCCACAGCATCTCGCTGACGAACGCGTCGTCGGTGCCGGCGTCGGCGAGCCAGTTCAGGATCGCGGCCAGCGCCACGGCGAGCCACGCGGCGGCGAAGGCGTCGGCGAACCCGCGGACGTGCGCCTCCGGGTCCAGGCGTAGCGCGACATACATGACGACGGCCTGCACGCACACGCCGATGGCCAGCGCCCCGAGGCCGCCCAGCGCGGTGGAGAGCGCGAACAGCAGCGGGCGCAGCACCGCACCGATCCCGGCAATCAGCCCGACCAGCCACAGCATCGCCACCAGGCCGCTGGCGGTGACCCCCGGCAGCAGCCACAGCGTCAGGCTGAGCACCACGAACGAGGTCACCATGCTGCGCAGCAGCGCCCGCAGCCGCGCGAGCGTGGGCCGGTAGTCGCGCAGCACCCGCAGGCCCAGCCGCAGCGGTTCGGGCAGCTTCCGGCGCGCCTCGGCGTCACCGTCCGGCTCCATCCCCATCACGATGCCACACCCCGCCCACCAAGATCGGCAGGTGCGGAGCGGGTCGTCCGGGCAGGTCCGCCACCGGTCCGCCGGATGCCGCCGGGGCCGACGGTCGACGCGCTGTCAGAGCACCGAGAAGTCGGTCGGAAGGCTGCCCGGGCGGCCGGTGGCGGCGTCCCGTCGCCCACCCCGAGCGTGTCGGTCGCCGCCCGGTCGGCACGCCGGCGTCAGAGGCGGAGCGGTCCCGGCTCGGTGGCCAGCTCCCGGAACCGCTTCCGCGGGTCGGCCACGAGCCGCCGGGTCGACAGGTCGAGCAGACCGCCCACCCCGGTCACCGTCGCGACCTGGGTGCCGTCCAGGCGGCGGTAGTCCTGCTCGATCCGGAACGTCCGGCCCTCGCCCCAGTGGAACTCGCAGGACACGTCCACCTCGTCCCCGCCGCGCAGCTCCCTCAGATATCTCAGGGTGACCTCCAGGGCGACCGGTCCCACGCCGGTGGCGATGAGCCGGTCCTGCGAGATGCCGGCGGCACGCAGGCACTCCCATCGGGCGTGCTCGGCGTACTGGAGGTAGACGGCCTGGTTCAGGTGGCCCTGGGTGTCGAGCTCGTAGCCCCGGACCGCGATGCGCACCGTGAAGGGATCTCCCATGCACCGGGAGCGTAGGCGGTGGGTACGACGCCGCTTCCGGAACCGCTAGCCGATATGCATGCCGAAACCTGCGAAAGCCTCGGGCCCGACCGGCAGATCGGCTGCCGACCACGTCCTGAGGCCGTTGACCGTGACCCCGCCGGGCGCCTCCGACGTCGCCGGCGTGCTGCGGACGACCATCACCGCGCCCGCCCGCCGCAACCCGTTGACCGTCGCGTTCCAGCAGCCCACGACGAGGCCCGCGGCGCCGTCGGGCTGGCGCACCGTACGGAGGACGTCGCCGAGGTAGAAGTACGCGCTGCCGGCGCTCGCCGGTACGCCCGGCGTCTTCCAGTCCAGCCTGCGCAGCCCGGTGGTGGTGAGCCCCTGTGCGCTGCCCCGGAAGACCGTGATCGCGCCCGTCCCGGCGACACCCCCGACGGTCTCCTGCGGGCTCGCGACGGCGACGTCGCCCCGACCGTCGTTGTCGAAGTCGCCGAATGCCAGTTCCGTACCGAAGAACGCCGACGGGTCGTCGCTGCCCGGGACGCCGGGGCTCCGCTGCGTCCAGTACTGCACGCCGTTGACGGTGAGACCGGTGGACGAGCCACGCAGCACGGTGACCGAGCCGCCCCGGTTCACCGTGTCGGAGCTGAAGCCTTCGCGCTGGGCAGTCACCACGAGGTCCGCGTAGCCGTCTCCGGTGAGGTCGCCGGCGGCGAGGGCGTGACCGAAGCCGTCACCGTACTCGGCGACGTCCGGCACGCCCGGCGTGTCCTGGTAGAACAGCTGCGCCCCGGCGATGCCGAGACCGTCGCCCGTTCCGGGCAGGATGACCACCGATCCGGCGAAGTACACCGAGCCGAAGTGGTCGCGCGGGAAGCCGACAGCGAGGTCGTCGCGGCCGTCGTGGTTGAAATCCGCCGCAGCCAGCACGGCACCGAAGCCGTCGGTCTCCGGGCGGACGGGCAGGCCGGCCGCGTTGCCGGGGACGTACTGGGCAGCGGTGGGACTTAGCCCGTCGGGCGTACCGCGGAACAGCGCGACGCCACCGACCCAGGGACGGCCGGCGCGGGGTGCCCCGGTCACCAGGTCGTCCGTGCCGTCACCGTTGAAGTCGCCCACGGTGAAAGCGGAGCCGAACAGGTTCTCGCCGGCGACGCCCTCACCGGGGACGTCGGCCTCCGGCGCCACGTCGGCGAGCCGGATCATCCGGGCCTCGGCGGTGGTCAGCCCCGACGGGCCGCCGTAGAGGATGCGGAACCGGTCGTGCACGCTGCCGATCGCGAGGTCGGCGAAGCCGTCGTGGTCGAAGTCGCCGGAGCCGAGCCCGCGGCCGAAGTCGTTGATCTCGCCATGCGGGTCGGGCGAGCCCTCGTCGGTCGGCATGCCCGGCGTCGTGTGGTCGAAGTACTGGCTCCCCGCGGTGGTGAAACCACCCCTGGGATCGCCGAAGAGCACGTGGACGGCGCCGGTCTGCCCGCCGTTGACCACCTTGCGCAGCTCCGCCACGGCGAGATCCGGCCGGCCGTCGCCGTTGAAGTCGCTGCGCACCTCGTTCAGCCCCGTGATCGGCCGGAAATGACGGCCGACAGGGTTCGTGGGCACCGGCTTCACGTCCCCCGTCACGGTCGGCGTCCGTGTCGCCGCATCGGACGCGGTGGCGCCCTGCGCGGTGCCGCGCTCCGCGGCCGCGTCCGTCGGCGCGAGGCGTGCGCCGGCCGGGCCCGGCCGGGCCGGCTGGGGCGGCTGGGCGGCGCCCACCACCGTCGGGTCGAGGTACGAGGTCGGTACGCCCGGACCCGGGGGAGGGGTGCTCGCCGTCATGCTCGCCGCGACGAGTCCGCCCAGGACCGCGGCACTGCCCACCAACCGGTACGCCCGCATGAATTTCTCCCCCCGCGATGGCGTCATGATGACACGCCGCTCGGCCGGCCGGGGGGCACCAGAAGTGACCGTCGTGGTCGCCGCCGGTCGGGTCCGGATGCCGCACACTGTGCCGGTGGCCGGAGCCGAACTCGTCGTCGCACACGACCTCGGATGGACATGTGGTACGGGCAGTTCGTCATCCGTGGGGGCCGTCCCGCCGACCCGCCCGACGATGCGCTGTTCCAGCGGGCGCAGCAGGGGGCGGGCATCGCCGGTGACGGCCAGAGCGTGCTGGTGCTCTCGCCCCACCAGGCCAACGTCGCCATGCCGGTCCGGGTAGAGGTGACCGCCGCGGGACCGGCCGACGATCTCGCCGACTGGGAGGAGGCGTTCGAGGCCGGCCTCGCCGTCGACGCCGACGGGCTGCTGCTGTTCGACTCCCCGACCGCGGCGCGGCTGCACTGCCCGGTACCGCCCGGCCGGTACCGGATGCAGGTCGCGGGCCGGGGATTCGTGTCGCGGGGCTGGCCCGGCTCCACCCGACCGGGCGACCGGTGGCGGGTGCGGCTGTGGCCGGCGGCCGGCCCGGTGGAACCCCGCCGGCTGAAGGCGTGGACCGAGCCGATCGAATGATCTACCGGCATATGTCTTGAAGTGACTGTTCACGCTGGCACCGCGCCGCGACCTGCCGGTGCCCCCGCGGCCCGCCGGTGTCGGCCCCGGGGCCGCGAGGTGCCCGGAGGCGCGGCGTACCTTCGTCGGAATGCGCGTACTGTTCGCCAGCCTCGCATCGGTCGGTCACACCTATCCGCTGATCCCACTGGCGGTGGCCGTCCGGGAGGCCGGACACGAGGTGCACTTCGCCGTCGGCGAGGAGGTGCACGCACCACTCGCCGCGAACGGCCTGCGCCCCTTCCGTCCCGCGGACGCGTTCTACGAGCTCTACGCCGAGGACCTGGCACCGGAACTCGCCCGGCTGGAGCCCGACCTCGTCGTCCACGAATGGGGCGTGCCGGGAGCGGCCGTCGCCGCCCGTCGGGCCGGCATCCCGGGAATCTGGCACGGCTTCGGGCGGATGATCCCCGAGGGCATCGGCCTGGAACTGCCCACCCGGAACGCCGAGGCGGCCGGGCGGCCGCACGTCGACATCTGCCCACCGTCGTTGCAGGACGAGCGCTTCCTCGCCACGGCGGACCGGATCGTGTTACGGCCCGTCGCGTACTCGACGCCGGCGGCGCTGCCCGCCTGGGACAGCCACCGCAGGTCACTGCCGCTGATCTACCTGACGCTCGGCACCGCCTTCGGCACCCGGGAGCTGCTGAGCGCGGCCATCGAGGGGCTGGCCACGCTGGACGCGCGCGTGCTGGTCGCCGCCGGCCGGGTGCCCCTGGACCAGCTCGAAAACGTGCCGGACAACGTCAGCGTGCGGCGCTGGGTGCCGCAGGCGCAGCTGCTGCCGCAGGCCGATCTCGTCGTGCACCACGGCGGCAGCGGCACCACCCTCGGCGCGCTCGCCGCCGGCGTCCCACAGCTGATCGTGCCGCAGGGCGCCGACCAGTTCTCCAACGCCGAAGCGGTCAGCGCGGCCGGCGCCGCGCTGCGCCTGCTCGGCGACGAGGTGAGCGCCGCGGCCATCGCCGAGCGCGCCCGGCGGCTTCTGCCGCGCGCCGGGCGGACCGACCACCGGGACGCCGCCCGCGCGATCGCCGAGGAGATCGCGCGGATGCCCGCCCCGGCCGAGGTGGCCCGCCACCTGCCCGATCTTTCGCGCGGGTGAGAAGAGCGCTCGCGCCGCCGGGACGACCCACGGTTGCTGGTGCGGTCCGCGTCGCCGGGCCGCGCCGGCTGCCCTCGCCACCGGTCAGGGTCACCGTCACCGTCACTGGGCCGGGCCGACCTGGAGCCGACGGCGCGGTACTTCGTCCGAGCGGGTTGTGCGCCGGCTCATGGTCGAAGGCGGCGCGACGATGCACACTCAGGTCCTCGAGGCGGGTCCGGCCGACGAGCTGCACCTGGTGCTTGGCCCCTTCTTCGTGGGGGCAGCCGGGCGCGCCGCTTCGTCGCCGGCGGTCCACGTCGGCACCCGGACCACCGGGCCCGCCGCCCGGCCGAGGTACGCGAGATGGGGGACGCGGTGCTGCTGCGGTGTGCGTTGTCGGAACGGTTCGGCACCCCATGACCCCACCGCCCGCCCTCGACCGCCGCTGGCTCCAGGACGCGGTCGACCTCTCCCGGCGGTGCCCGCCGAAGGCCACCGCCTACGCGGTCGGCGCGATCGTGGTCGGCCGCGACGGGACCGAGCTGGCCCGGGGGTACTCCCGGGAGACCGATTCCCATGTGCACGCCGAGGAGTCCGCGCTGGTCAAGCTCCGCGGGGTCGACCTGTCCGGAGCGACCATCTACAGCTCCCTGGAACCGTGCAGCGTGCGTCAACACCGGTCGCCCACCTGCACCAGCCTGATCCTGGCCGCGGGTATCCGTCGGGTCGTGCTGGCGATGCGGGAACCGCCGGTGTTCGTGGACTGCCAGGGCGTCGAGCTGCTGGCGGCGGCAGGCGTCGAGGTGGTCGAGCTGCCGGACCTCGCGGACCAGGTACGCGCGATCAACGGGTACGTCATGGAGGTGCCGGGCGCCTGAGCCCTTGCACGTCGGGTGGCGGACGCGCCCGGTCACATCCTCCGCTTTCGGTGTGTCATGAGCGGTGGGCGGGACACCCTCGACCCGCCGCGTCAGCACGAGCAGGAGGAGCCATGACCGCCGCCGTCTCCACCATCGACATCGACCGGCCGCCGGACGAGGTGTACGCGTACGTCACCGATCCCACGCGGTTCGCCGAGTGGCAGCACGACGTGGTCGGCGTACGCCTGGCGTCGGGTGGCACGGTCGGACTGGGCACCCGGTTCACCACGACCCGCCGGATCGGCGGGGTCGAGCGCACCATGACCCAGGAGGTGACCGAGGACAGTCCGCCCGGCCGGTGGGCGGTGCACGGGGTCGACGGGCCGATCTGGCCGAGCGTGACCGTCACCGTCGAACCTCTGGACGAGGGCGCGCGGTCGCGCGTGACGTTCGCCCTGGACTTCGCCGGGCACGGGGTCGGTGTGCCGCTCGTGCCGATGGTTCGCCGGCTGGCGGCGAAGGGCGCGCCGGCGAGCTACCGGCACCTGAAGGAGCGGCTCGAGGCAGGAGTCTCCTAGCCGCCTACAGCCGGTGCCGGACCCAGACGTTGGGCTCGACGTAGACGGCGTGGTCGTGCGCCACGTCGCAGTGCACCGGCACCAGAGCGCCCGGCACGTGCACCGGTCCGCTCGTGTCGAACGGCAGGCCGGTCCAGCGGCGCCAGTCCTCGAGGCTGCCGCTGATCATCATCGACCGGGTGGCCACCCGCTCGATGCGTCCGCCCGCGCGCACGTGCACCCGCAGCCACGGGTCGACGGGCAGGCCGTCGTCGCGGACCCGGGCCGCGTACTCGGTCATCGGCAGCTCGGGGTCGGTGTGCTTGCCGCTCGGGCGGACCGGGGCGACCAGGGTGTCGTACCCCCGATCGGCGACGGCCCGCCGCATGGCGGCGAGCATCCGGGCGGACAACCCGGCGCCCCGCCGGTCGGGTCGGACGCAGATCTCGATGGCCGACACGATGTTCGGGGTGGCCCCGGTGAGGCGGGTGACGGTGGCCCGCTGGATCGCCCGGTCCCAGCCGCCGTCCGGTAGCTCCGGCTCGGTCCAGCGCAGCGGCACGGCGTACGCCTTCGCGACGGCGCGCCCGGGCTCGGCGGAGTCGACGGCGGCGAGCACGAACTCGGGATAGAGGTCGTGGGCGACGTTGTAGTAGATGCCACCCATCGGATCCCAGAGCATGAACTGCGGCCACGCCCCGTCGAAGTCCTCGTCGAACAGGGCAGCGAGGTCCGGGCGGTCCGCCAAACTCACGATGTCGATCGTCACGGAGGGACACCGTAGGGCGGCCACCGGGGCGGCGCATCCCAATTCACGGCCCGCCCGGGAAGGCCGTGGCTGCTCAGCCCCAGGCGCCGGACCTCTCGGCGGCCGCCGTCAGCGCGGCCCTGGCCCCCGCGGTCAGCTCGGCCACCAGATCACCCGCCGGCGTCTCCGTCGCCAGGGCATGCGCCTGACCGGCCCACAGGTTCGCCACCGAGGCGTCCCCGCTGCCCTTCGCGGCGGCCAGCAACGGGCGGGTGAGGTGCAGCACCTGCGGGTAGCCGACGGGTGCCGACCGGTCGTGCCGGCGAAGAAAGTCGTTGACCACCCCCCGCGCCCGCTTCCCGGTGAACGCGCGGGTCAGCGCGGTCGGCGCGGTGCCGGCCACCGCCGCCCGGTGCATCGGGGAGGTGCCCGCCTCCGGGCAGCGCAGGAAGGCCGTACCGACCTGGGCGGCGGCGGCACCGGCGGTCAGCACGGCCGCCACCCCGGCGCCGTCGGCGATGCCGCCGGCCGCCACCAGCGGCCGGTCGCAGCGGGCGGCGACCAGCCGGAGCAGGGACAGCACCCCGTAGTCGTCGTCGTCCGGCAGGCCACCGCGGTGCCCGCCGGCCTCGGTGCCCTGCACGACGACGGCGTCCACGCCGAGCCCGACCGCTTCGGAGGCGGCGTCGGGGCTGGTGACCGTGGCCCAGACCTCGGTGCCCCGCTCCCGCAGGGCGGCCACCGCCGCCCGGTCGGGCAGCCCGAACACGAAGGACACCACCGGCACCGGGTCCGCGAGCAGGGCGGCCAGCTTCTCCGGGTACGCGTCGTCGCCGCCGACCGGGTCGCCGAGCGTCACCCCGTGCCGCCGGGCCTCCGGGGCGAGCCGCTCGGCGTACGCCCGGACGGCGGCCTCGTCGACCGCACCGCCGCTCGCGTCCGGCAGGAAGACGTTGACGCCGAACGGGCGGTCGGTGCGGGTACGGACCTCGGCCACGTCGGCGGCGAGCCGGTCCGCGCTGATCATCCCGGCGGCCAGGAAGCCCAGGCCACCCGCGGCCGAGACGGCCGCCGCGAGGGCCGGTGTCGACGGGCCGCCGGCCATCGGCGCGGCGACGATCGGGCGAGGCAACACGGACAGCACGGACATCCACCCATCCTGCCGGATCGCGGTCGCTCCCAGCGGACGCGGCCCGAGTTCCGCCCACGCGCGGGAGTTCTGTCGCCGCCGGCCGCCGTGGGGTCCCCTCCCCGTGCTGGTGCCGTTAGCCTCAGCGGGTGGATCAATGCGACGAGTGCGGCTTCGACTACGCCGGCGTCTCCGCCGCCGACCTGCGGCGGCTTTTGGGCGCGGTCGGTGAGCGGTACGCGACCGCGCTGGGCGGGGTGGCGGACCTGCGGCGGCGACCGGCCGAGGGGGTGTGGTCGCCACTGGAGTACACCTGCCACGTCCGGGACGTGCTCCGGGTCCAGACCGATCGGCTGGTCCTGGCGCTCACCGTCGACCAGCCGGAGTTCACCCCGATGGGACGCGACGAACGCGCCGTCACCGACGCCTACAACGAACAGGACCCGAGGGTGGTGCTCGCCGCGTTGGCCACCGCCGCGACCGACCTGGCGACCCGGTTCTCCGCACTCGACCAGGCGGACCTGGCCCGCACCGGCGTCTACCCGTGGCCGGAACCCCGGGCCCGGACGCTGCTCTGGCTCGGCCAGCACACCATCCACGAAACCGAACACCACCTGCTGGACATCACCCGCGCCTCCGGCGCCGAAGCCGCCCGCTGACCCGTCGCCGCAGGTGGGCGGTGCTGCGCGGAGCGCGCGAGGTCGCGGGAGACTGACCCGATGTCCTCGACGATGCTGGTGGTCGGCCCGAAGCTGGCGGTGACCCTGGTCGTGCTGACCGCCGTGGCGGCGGCCGTGGCCACCGTCGGCCGGCTCGGGCACGGCCGCCAGATCGCGGTCGCCGCCGTCCGCGCGGCGGTCCAGTTGGCGGCGGTGTCGCTGCTGATCGCCGCCATCGTGGCGTCGCTGTGGGCCACCGCCGCCTTCGTGGTCGTGATGTGCGTGGTTGCGGCGGGCACCTCCGGCCGGCGGATCACCGGCGGGGCGCGCGGATGGTGGGCCGTCGTGCCGATCGTGGCCGGCAGCCTCTCCGTCGTGCTGGGTCTGCTGCTGGCGGGCCTGGTGCCGGCGCGCGGGATCGCGGTCATCCCGGTCGCCGGGATCCTGATCGGCGGCGCGATGACCGCCACCTCGTTGGCCGGCCGGCGGGCCCTGGACGAGCTGATCGGCCGCCGGGGTGAGGTGGAGGCGGCCCTGGCGCTGGGGCTGCTGCCCCGCGACGCGGTGCTGCTGGTCTGCCGTCCGGCGGCCGGCCAGGCGTTGATCCCGGCGCTGGACCAGACCCGCACGGTGGGCCTGGTGACCCTGCCCGGCGCCTTCGTCGGGATGCTGCTCGGCGGGGCGGGTCCGCTCGCCGCCGGGATCACCCAGCTGGTCGTCCTGGTCGGACTGCTGGCCGTGGAGGCGGTCGCGGTGGTGCTGACCGTCGAGCTGGTGGCCCGCGGGCGGCTGCGTCCGACGCCATGACCGGCTGGGCCGGTGCCGCGGCTGCCGGCCCGGCCGGTCACGGCACCACCGCGGCCGGACCGCTCACCCGGCCGACAGTTCGGCGCGTACCGGGCCCGTCGGGACGTCGCCGCCGGACGCGGCGGCCGGCGCGAAGCCGCGGAGGATGAGGTACCCGGCGAGGCTGACCTCCCACGCGAACACGGGCAGCGCGGCGAGCGAGCCCCAGATGGAGACCTGGTCGTAGAGCCCGAACAGCACGGCGGTCGCCGAGGCGCAGATGAGCGGCCCGCCGACCAGCCCGAGCACGGTGATGGACCGGGGCACCATTCGCGACCGGTACAGCAGGAGGGCGAGCAGCAGGCTGTTGGCCCCGAGCGCGACGTTGGGACCGAGCAGGAAGGCCCAGTCGTGGAGGGCGACGAGTGCCCGGGCGGCGGTGACGAGTGAGGCGTCGTCGGCGCCGGCCGTCCCGGCGACGTCCCGGCGCAGCGTCACCACCGACAGGACGCTGAGGATGCCCACGACGATGACGACCGCCTCCAGGACGCGTACGCAGAGGTAGCCGAGAGCGGCGGCGTGGTGCTGCCGCCTGACGACCGGGTAGAGCGTGACCGCCGTGCCGACGATGGCGCCGACGAGGATCAGCTCGAAGAACCCGCCGAGCAGCACCCGAGGGTCGGCGCCGGCCCCGAGGACGTAGTCGGCGTCGGTCAGCACGGGGCGGTAGAGCACCAGCCCCGCGATCGCGGCGATCTCGGTGATCAGGAAGAACACTCCCGCGGCCACCGCGGTCCTTCTCGTGGGGCTCATGTCGACTCCTGTCCGCGATCGGCAGGTGTACGCCGTACACCTGAGTATGCACGGACCATAGGTGTACTCTGTACACCTGTCAAGCGGGAGCGGAAAGGGCGAGCCGGTGACCGAGCAGAGCGAGGCCGCGCGTCGCCCGCTGAACACCGAGCGGGTGCTGCGTGCCGCCGTCGCGCTCGCCGACGCCACCGGGATCGACTCGCTCAGCATGCGCCGGCTCGCGCAGGAACTCGGCGTCGTCCCGATGGCGCTCTACAAGCACGTCGCGAACAAGGAAGAGCTGCTGGACGGCATGGCCGACGTGGTCGTCGGCGAGATCGACCCGCCGGACCCCGACGTCGACTGGAAGAGCGCCGTCCGGCAGCGGATCCTGTCCGCCCGACAGGCGCTCCTGCGTCACCCGTGGGCGTCGCGGGTGATCGAGTCACGTACCCGGCCCACGCCAGCCACCCTGGCGTACCTGGACTCGATGATCGGGATGTTCCGGGCCGGCGGTCTCTCCGTCGACCTCACGCACCACGTGATGCACGCGCTCGGGAGCCGCGTCCTCGGGTTCAGCCAGGAGTTGTTCGACGACGGCGCGCCGGGCCCCGACCCGGGCACGCAGGCGGCCGCGCTGCGGGAAATGTCCCGCAGGTACCCCCACATCGCGGAGGTCGCGTCGCGGGCCGACCACGACGGGCGGTCCGTCGTCGGTCCCGGCTGTGACGACCAGTTCGAGTTCGAGTTCGCTCTCGACCTCCTGCTCGACGGGTTCGACCGACTCCGGCGGCAGGGGTGGAGCTCCGCCACCGGCCAGCGGAGCCACCACCGGTCGTAGCGCGCACCGAGGTCAGCGCCCGGTCATCCCGGGCGGCCCGTCAGGCCCGCACCCGGTCGCGGCCCGCCGCGGGTACGGCGAATGCCGGCTGCCGGGTCGGGTACACCAGCCGCGGTGTGCCGACGGCCCGGGTGACACGTCCTGGCGCCGGGGCCGCCTCGTGCCGGTCGACGGTTCACCGGTCACGGCTGTGCGTCACCACAGGAAGGGATGGCTCGGGATGAAGGTCAGAAGCTCCCTGCGGTCGTTGAAGCGGAAGGCGAACTCGATCGTGGTCCGCCGCCGGGGCAAGCTGTTCGTGCTCAACAAGGCCGACCCACGCCAGAAGGCGCGGCAGGGCTGAGTGGAGGCGCGGCGCGCGGGGCCCGCACGCGCCCCCGGCGTCAGCGCAGCAGCACCGGTCCGGCGTCGATCCGGGTCCGGAACAGGGCGTACGGCTTGCGCCGCAGGTCCTGGCCACGCTGGTACGTCGGCTGGCGGTGCAGTTGGTTGGCGGTCACGTAGAGGTACCCGTCGGTGGCGACCGACATCGTGTCGGGCCAGAGCAGCCGGGGATCGTGGACCAGCGTCTCGTACTCGCCGTCGGCGCGGCGGCGCAGCACCGCGTTGTGCTCGTACGAGGTGAGGTAGAGCCGGCCGGCGTCGTCGGACTCCAGCCCGTCGGAGCCGCCGCCCTTGTCGCCCTCGTGGGCCACGGACGCGGCGACCAGGCCGTCGTCGACCGCCGGGTCGGCGAGCGCGTCGGTGGACACGCTGTACCAGTGCCGCGAGACGAGCGGGCAGTAGTACAGCCGGGCGCCGTCGTGCGAGATGGCGATGCCGTCCGAGCCGATCGCGATCGGCTTCGGCGGGCCGTCGGTGGGGCGTTCCAGCAGCGGCCGGCCCTCGACCACCGGCCGGAACGTCGCCAGCGGCTCGGCCTTGGTGGACGGGTGGTCGTGCAGCCGCCGCCAGGACGCCCCGGAGGCCAGGTCCACCACGATGATCCCGTTCGGGCCGGAGTTGGAGGAGTCGGTGATGTAGGCGGTGCCGGCCTCGCCGCGCCGCAGGTCGAAGCGCACGTCGTTGAGGTACGTCGTGGGCAGCGCCACGTCGGTCGGGAAGGTGATGACCTGGCCGACGCTGTCGGTGTCCAGGTCCACCCGGACCAGCTTCGGCCCGCCGGGGACGGTGGGTCCGAACATCGGGCTGCCGGTGTCGAGCACCCAGAGCCGGTCGGCGGGGTCGACCACGATGCTCTGCACCGACACGAACGCCGTCGCGTCGTCGTTGCCGGACGGGCTGTTCCACCGCTGGTCCGGGAAGGGCACCTCCGCGCCGTCGCGCAGTTCGACCACCGTCGCCGGCACCTCGTCGCCCCACTGGGGGAAGTTGACGAAGACGCGGCCGGTGTGCGAGACGCTGACCCCGGTCGGCATCGGCCCGGTGAAGCGGTGCACGAGTTCCAGCTCACCGAGCGGCTCGTCGGGCACCGGCCCGGTCACGACGTGCTCCGTCGGGTCCGCCCGCTCGCTCGCGCCGCGAGGGTGCGCGGGCACCGGTGGACCAGGTCCTCCATCGTCGTCATCTCCGTTCGGCGGTGGAGGTCGGTCCTTCCCGCCGAACGCTGCCGCAAACGCCCGAATCACGACGGTGCTCGGTGCGGGCGCCGGTGGCCCAGCTACGCCAGGGCCACCGGCGCCGAGGGCATCAGCCCTTGAGCGCCACCGCGACCGCGTCGGCGAGGGTGGTGGTGGGGCGGCCGGCGAGGCGGCGCAGGTCACCGCTGTCGGTGGTCAGCTCGCCCCGGGCGATGCCCCGGTCGCACTCGGCCAGCGTGGCCGCGTACGGCTCCGGCAGGCCGGCGGCGACCAGCGCCGTCGCGTACTCCTCGGCCGGCAGGTCGCGGTAGACCACCTCGGTGCCGCTCTGCCGGGAGATCTCGGCGGCGAGTTCGGCCAGGGTGAACGGCTCGTCGCCGCCCAGCTCGTAGACCGCGTTCTGGTGGCCGTCACCGGCCAGGACGGCGGCAGCGGCGGCGGCGTAGTCGGCCCGGGTGGCTGCGGCGACCCGGCCGTCACCGGCGCTGCCGAGGACCGCGCCGTGCTGGAGCGTGGCGGCCAGGTTGCCGGTGTAGTTCTCGGTGTACCAGCCGTTGCGCAGCAGCGCGTACGGCAGGCCGGAGGCCCGGATCAGCTCCTCGGTCGCCTGGTGCTCGGCGGCGAGCGGGAAGGTGGCGGTGTCGGCCTTCAGAACACTGGTGTAAGCGATCAGGCGTACCCCGGCGGCCACGGCGGCGTCGATGACGGCGCGGTGCTGCGCCACCCGCCGCCCGACCTCGTTGGCCGAGACGAGCAGCAGGCGGTCGGCGCCGGCGAGGGCGCCGGTCAGGGTCTCGGGGCGGTCGTAGTCGGCCTCCCGCACGAGCACGCCTCGGGCGGCCAGGTCGGCGGCCTTCTCCGGGGTGCGGACCGCGGCGATGATCTGCTGGGCGGGAACGCCGCGGTCGAGCAGTTCGGTGACGACGAGGCGGCCGAGCAGGCCGGTGGCTCCGGTTACGACGATCATGGTCACTCCTCGGGGATGACGGGTGCCTCGAAGCATGCACTAACTTTCGGAAAGTGCCAACCCATAGGTAAGTGCGGTGGATCGGAGGGTGTCGGCCGGGTACCGTCGAGCCCATGACTGCTCCCCTCACCAACCCCGGCGGAGCGGACGCCAGGGACGCCGACGACCAGCTCGTCGCGGACGTCTTCGCCCGCGGCTGCGGCTCGCGTCGCACGCTGGAGAACATCGCCGGCAAGTGGGGGATCCTGGCTCTCTCCGCGCTGCACGAGGGCGCGTACCGGTTCAACGCGCTGCGCCGCCGCGTCGACGGGGTCAGCGAGAAGATGCTGTCCCAGACGCTCCAGGCGCTGGAGCGGGACGGCCTGGTGCGGCGGGACGTGCAGACGACCATCCCGCCGCACGTGGAGTACAGCCTCACCCCGCTCGGCGCCCGGGTGGCCGAGCGGCTGATCGGGCTGATCGAGCTGGTCGAGGGCGAGCTGGGCACCGTGCTGGCGGCCCAGGCCGAGTACGACCGGGCGGCGGCGGACCGGAACCGGCGGAAGTAGGCCCGGTCGGCGGAAGCGTCGGGTGGGGCATCCGCGTTACGCGGCGACCGCGTCGGAATGGCGACAGTGCGCGACGGAGGTCGGCGGGCGGCCGGACGGTTAGATTCGCCGGCGAGGCTCACCGCAGAGCCAACCCGCTCGGCCTGCCCCGTCGATGCCCGCAGCCCCGGTCTCCCCCTCGCACCCGCGGGGACGCCCGGCCGCGCGCCACGACGCCGGCACCCGGACCGCCGCCCCCCGGGAGGTCGTGATGTACCAGTCGCCCGCGCGAGTCTTCGCCCGGCTCGGCGCCACCGGGCCGGTGCCCGCGCCATCGTTGATGATGGGCCGGGCCGTGGTGCTCGGCGCGAGCGTGGCCGGGGTGCTGGCGGCCCGGGTGCTCGCCGAGCACGCCGAGAGCGTGCTCGTGGTGGACCGGGACGAGCTGGGTGCGGGCACCGGACACCGGGCCGGAGTGCCGCAGGGCACCCAGATGCACGTCCTGCTCCCGGCGGGCCGGGACCAGATCGACCGGTGGTTCCCCGGCTTCTCCCGCCAGGCCGTGGCCGAGGGTGCCGTCCTGCTGCCCGCCGCCGCCCGCCGCAGCTACCTCGACGGCCGGCGCAAGGTCCCGGGCTCGGACGTCGACATGATCGCGGCGAGCCGGCCCTTCCTGGAGGAACTGCTCCGCCGCCGCACGTTGGCGCTGCCCAACGTGACCCTGCTGCCCGGACGCGTCACCGGCCTGGACTTCGCCGGCACCGCGGTCACCGGGGTACGGCACGAGAGCGCCACCGGCCCGGTCGTCACGCCCGCCGACTTCGTCGTGGACGCCACCGGCCGGTCGAGCCGCCTCGGCGACTGGCTGGAGCAGGGCGGGTGGGAACGCCCCCCGATGCGCCGGATGGCGATCAACCTGCACTACGCGACCGCCACGTTCCGGCGTACCGAAGAGCACCCGGTGCCGGTCGCGGTGCTGGCTGGCTGTACCGCCGCGGGCGGCGACATCGCCGGCGCCGCCTTCTCCGCCATCGAGGGCGACCGGTGGATCGTGATGCTCGGCAGCTACGGCGACGACCGGCCCGGCCGCGACGCGGACGACCTCGTCCGCCGGTGCCGGGAGAACTTCCCCCCGGAGTTCGCCCCGGTGGTGGCCAACGAGATGCTCGGGACGGTCCGCACCTATCGGCAGGCCGACAGCCGGCGCCGGGACTTCGACCGCCTCCGCCGGCTGCCGGCCCGGCTGGTCGCGGTCGGTGACGCGGTCTCCTCGTTCAACCCGATCTACGGGCAGGGCATGTCGTCGGCGGCCCTGCAGGCCTCCTGCCTCGCGGAGTACCTCCGCTCCGGCGCCGACCTGCGCCGACCGGCCCGGGAGTTCCTCGCGTTGCAGCGGGTCGTGGTCGACGCGGCCTGGGGGATGTCCACCACCGCCGACCTGGCCCGCCCGTCGGTGCCCGGCCCCCGTCCCCCGGGCTACCGGATCTCCCGATGGGTGGCCGACCAGATCACCGCGGCGTCGGTGACCGACCCGGTGACCGCCCGGCGCTTCGACGCGGTCGTCGAGATGCGCCGCCACCCGAACTCGCTCGCCGCCCCCCGCACCCTGCTGCGCGCGGTCCGGGTCAACCAGGCCCAGGGGCGCTGAACGTCCGGGGATGTCGGCCCACGCCGCTACGGTCGCCGCATGGTCACCGTCGCCGACGTACGGTCGCTGGCACTGACGTTGCCGCGCACCACCGAGCACCTGATCCGCGACCGGGTGAAGTTCCGGGTGGGCGCCATCGTCTACGTCGCGTTCTCCCGCGACGAGACGACGATGGGCTTCGGCTACCCGAAGGAGGAACGCGACGCGCTCGTCGCCGCCGAGCCGGACGTGTTCTTCCTGCCCGGCGCGTCCGACCTGCGCTTTCACTGGGTCTGCTGCCGACTCGACCGGCTCGACCACGACCAGATGACCGAGCTGGTGACCGAGGCGTGGCGGATGGTCGTGCCGAAGTTCCTGGCGCGGCAGCGGCTGGGTGCCTGACGGCGGCCGTCGCGTCATTCGCTGGTGCTCGGCCCCAGCAGCCGGATCTCCTCGATGTCCAGCGCGGCCTGCACCTCCCGCTGCACGGCGTCGTCGATCTCGTTGTTGTCGCGCAGCCGGTTGATCTCGCGGCGCTTGTGGTCGAGCAGTTGGAGCCGGAGGCGGCGGTCGCGCTCCCGCGCCTCGGCGGCCTCGTCCCCGGTCTCGGCGGTGCGCATGTCGTCGAGGTGCTGCTCGTAGTCGGTGCGGAGTCGGTGGACCGCTTCGGGGTCGACACCGATTCCGGCGGCGACCTCGGGCAGCGCGGCCAGGCCAGCCCTGGTGGCCGCCGTCCGGGCCTGCCGGACCTCCTCCTCCTGCTCGGTGTCGCCCCTGAGCCGCGCCCAGTTGAGCACGGCCGGCAGCGTGGTGCCCTGGATCAGGATCGTCAGCAGGATGACCATCGCGGTGCAGAAGATGATCAGGTCACGTTCGGCGACCGGGGCCCCCGAGGCGGTCGTCGTCGGCACCGCGAGCGCCGCCGCGAGGGACACCGCGCCACGGAATCCCGCCCACCCGGCCGCGGTGCGCACCCGCCAGCCAATCGGGCCCCGGCGCTGCTTTTTACGCCGTTCAACGAGTTCCAGGCCGAACCCGGCAATCTGCACCATCACCATCCGGGTCACCACCACCACGGCCGCCGCCACCGCCCCGATGGCCAACGCCTGCGTGGTCGAGGTGCTGGTGATGCTCTCCGCCGCCCGGGGGATCTGCATGCCGAGCAGGACGAACAACGAACCGTTGATCAGGAATGTGGAGAGGTCCCAGAATGCGTAGGCCAGCACCCGGGAGCGGGCCCGGATCACGCGGGGCCCGTAGTAGGACAGGATGAGACCGGCGACCACCACCGCCAGCACGCCGCTGGCATGGACGAGCTCCGCCAGCAGGAACGCGAGGAACGGGGTCAGCACGCTCAGCGCGCCCTCGCGCAGCGGGTCGTCGAGGCGTAGGCGGATCGCGATCACGACTCCGCCGGCCAGCAGGCCGGCGGCGACCCCGCCCCCGGCCGCGCGGCCGAACTCCCCGAGCAGGGCCGGTGCGTCCGGCCAGGCGCCGCCGACGATCAGGCCGACCGTGACGGAGAAGAGCACCAGGGCGGTGCCGTCGTTGATCAGGCTTTCCGCGCGCAACGTTGTCAGGAGCCGGCGGGGCATCCGTTTGGCCAGGCCGGCGACCGCCGCGGCGTCGGTCGGCGCGAGCACCGCGCCCAGCGCCCAGGCCGCGGCCGGTTCCACCCCGAGCTGCTGCACGGCCAGGGACACCGCGACCATCGTGATCCCCACCAGCACCACGGCGAGCAACGTGATCGCCGGCAGGTTCGCCCGGATCTCGCGGATGCTGACGACCAGGCTCTCCCGGTAGAGGATCGCCGGCAGGAAGAGCAGCAGCACCACCTCCGGCTCCAGCACCACGTGGGACAGCGGTGGGAGCAGCGCGAGCAGCGCACCCATGGTGATCAGCAGGACCGGCGGGGCCACGCTGTAGCGGCCACCGAGGGTGGTGCCGACCAGCACCGTGGCGGCCAGGACCACGATCAGGAACAGCGCCTCCACGTCACCCCTTCCACCGGCGGCGGTCGGCACGCCGCCGCCGCGGGGCGTCGTCCCGACCGTTCCGCCCCGCGCGGCCGCCGCCCGCCCCGCGCGGCCGGGGGCGGGCCCGCCGGTCGCCGACCACCCCGAACATCGTGATACGGCCGGTGGTCGGCGCGGGCCGGAACGATCGATCCGGCCCGCGCCCGACGCGACGGCGGGGGAGCGGATCAGCGGCCTGCCCTCGGGCCGCGCGCCTTCGTCGTCTGGACGTTCGGGTGGATCGTCACGGTGCGTCCGGCGCCGGGAGGTCGCGCTGCGGCGGAGGCGGGAGCGGGGCGTCCAGCAGCCGCCGGACGGCCTCGCCGATCACCGGGTCCACCGGGAACCGCTCCGCCAGCCAGCCGAACACCGCCCGCGCCGCCTCGCGGTTGCGCGCGTACCCCGGGACCATCGCGGCCAGCGGCAGGACCTCCGGCGGGTACGCCTGCTCGACGCGCCGGCTGGCGTCGAACGGGTCGCGCCGGTGGCCCGCACCGGCCCCGGTGAGGCGCAGCAGCGCGATCACCCGGTCCACCGCGTACGACTGGATGAAGCGGGCCGCGGTGAGCCGTTCGCCGCGCAGCTCCCGGTGCAGGCCGACGTAGAGGTTGGTCAGCGCCTCGTTGAGGTGGAACTCCACCGTGTCGTACGGCGGCGCGCCCGGTGGCCGGCCGCACTCGGCCAGGGTGGCGGGCGCGTCGTCCCGCTGCCAGACGACGCGGGCGCCGGTGAACGGCAACCGCGCCAGCTCCGCGACGGTGAACACCGCGTACTCGACGAAGATCCCGTCGGCGTAGAGCGCCTTGCGACCGTTGCGCTCGTTGGCGAAGCTGTACGCCACCGGGCACGGCGCCGCCAGCCAGCCGATCTCCTCGACGTAGCGGGGCAGCGCGTCGTCGGCGACCACGACGAAGAAGTCCAGGTCGGAGTGCTCGTCCAGGCGGTCGTGCGCCATGCCGGCCGAGCCGAGGCCGAGCAGCGCCATGGCATCGGGGCGGGTGCGCAGGTGGGCGGCGAGGTCGTCGAGCCGCCGCAGCATCGGGTGCATGCCGTCGTCCCTTCGGCGAAGAGTCGACGTTTCAGCCCGTACGGCCCGATCGCCGCCGGGGTCGCGACACCGGTGCCGCCCATTCTGTGCCCCGCCGGCCGCGTCCTTCAAGGGACCAGTAGGGGTCGGAAGGGGTTCAGACCCGTCCCGTACCTGGTTAGCGTCGGCCCCGAGCGGGCCACCGTACGCGAGAATCACCGCCGCACGCGGCGCTGCTCCCGGTCGGTCTCGACTCACCTTTCACGCGATCCGGCAGAGGGAGACCCACATGGGGCGGGCGGAGAACAAGGTCGTCGTCATCACGGGCGCGGCCCGTGGTCAGGGGCGCAGCCACGCGGTCCGGCTGGCCGAGGAGGGCGCCGACATCATCGCGATCGACATCTGCAGGGACATCGACTCGGCCGGCTACGGCATGGCCGGCAACGAGGACCTGGAGGAGACGGCGCGCCTGGTCAAGGAGGCCGGCCGCCGGGTGGTCGTCCGGCACGCGGACGTCCGCGACTACGCAGCGCTGCGCGCGGCCATCGACGAGGGCGTCGCCGAGCTGGGGAAGATCGACGTCCTGATCCCGAACGCCGGCATCCTGCCGATGGGGCCGGACCAGCCGATCAGCGCCTTCACCGGCACCATCGACGTCAACCTCGCCGGGGTGCTGAACACCGTGCACGCGGCGCTGCCGCACTTCAACGAGGGCGTGTCGGTCATCATCGTCGGCTCGATCGCGAGTTTCCTGCCGCCGATGCCCTCCGACGTGATGGCCGGCGCCGGGTACGCCGGGTACCGGTTCGCCAAGCACGTCCTGGTCGACTACGTGAAGGCGCTGGCGCTGCAGCTCGCGCCGACCAGCGGGCGGGTCAACTCGGTCCACCCGACCACGGTGGACACCGACATGGCGTTCAACAAGGGAATGTTCCAGACCTACCGGCCGGACCTCGACGACCCCACCGTCGAGGACGTCGCGCCGATCCTCAGCGCCATCCACGCCATGCCGATCTCGCACGTGACCCAGGCCGACGTGACGCACGCCGTGGTCTACCTGGCCTCCGACGAGTCGCGCTACGTCACCGGCAGCCAGATCAAGATCGACGGTGGCGCGCTGGCCATGCAGCACCTCTGACGTCGTCCCGCCGTACCCGTACGGCGGGGTGGTGGACGCACCGGCGGTCGGGCCGTGCCGGATTGCGGCGCGGCCCGACCGGCGTCCGGCAGGGCAACCAAGGACCGATCGACAGCGGCGTCGGCACGCGCGCCGGCCGCGGAAGAGGACGGACAGATGACCGACACGGGAGTCACGCTCTACCTTGAGCTGATCAAGAAGGTGATCGCCAACGAGATCTACACCGACAACGCCGCTCCCTGGTGGACGGGGGCCGAGGGCGCCGCGGTGCCCGAGGGGGGCCTTCCGGGCACCTCCGCCGCGCACACGCTGGTCGGTCTCGAGGGCCTGGACAACGTGCAGGAGTGCGTCGAGCGGGTGCTGGCCGACGGGATCCCCGGGGACCTGGTCGAGACCGGGGTGTGGCGCGGCGGTGTGACCATCCTGATGCGCGCCATCCTCAAGGCGCACGGCGTCACCGATCGGCGCGTCTGGGCCGCCGACTCCTTCGAGGGCGTGCCCGAGGCGGGGGAGGGCAGCCACCCGCTGGACCAGGAGATGGCCCTGCACAACCTGAACAGCATGCTCAGCGTCTCGGCGGACGCGGTCCGGGCCAACTTCAAGGCGTACGACCTGCTCGACGAGCAGGTGGAGTTCCTGGAGGGGTGGTTCAAGGACACCCTGCCGGCGGCGCCGATCTCCTCGATCGCCGTGCTTCGCCTCGACGGCGACCTGTACGAGTCGACCCGGGAGGCGCTGATCCCGCTCTACCCCAAGCTCTCCGCGGGCGGGTTCATCATCATCGACGACTACAACATGGAGCCCTGCCGGGCGGCGGTGCACGAGTACCGCGACGAACACGGGATCACCGACGAGATCCGGCCGGTGGACAACGGCGGGGTGTTCTGGCGCAAGACGGCCTGAGCCCGCGTACGCCGCAAGGGCGCCGCCTCCCGACGGAGGCGGCGCCCTTGTCGTGTCGGTGCTGTCGGCGCACGCGCGAAGGCCCTTCTCCAACGGGGAGGAGAAGGGCCTTCGCTGTCGGTGACCGACGCCCGCGCTCAGTCCGTCTTCTTCTGGAAGAAGACCGCGGCGAGGGTGACGGAGACGACGAGGATGCCGACCGACCAGGCGAGCGCGATCCAGGGGTTGTCGCCGACCGGCCGGTCGAGCAGGAACCCGCGGACGCTCTCGATGATCGGGGTGGACGGCTGGTGCTCGGCCACGCCCTGCAACCAGCCGGGCAGCGTGTGGATCGGGACGAACGCGCTGCTGACGTAGGGCAGGAACATCATGATGAAGGCGAAGCTGGCGGCCGCGTCGGTGGACTTGGTGAGCAGCCCGACCACCGCGGAGAGCCAGGACATCGCCAGGATGAAGGTGACCAGGATGCCGCCGGCGGCGAGCCACTGGAGCAGGCTGGCCTCGGGCCGGAACCCGATGAGCAGGGCCACCGCGATCACCACGACCGTGGAGACGATGTTCTTGATGACGCTGGCGGTGACGTGGCCGCCGAGCAGCACCGCGCCGCTGACGTCCATCGACCGGAACCGGTCGATGATGCCGGTGCTCATGTCGTTGGCGACGCCCACGCCGGTCTGGGCGGCGCCCCACACCGTGCAGAGCAGCAGCACGCCGGGGGAGACGTAGGTGACGTAGTCGCCGCCGGTCTGGATCGCCCCGCCGAAGAGGTAGACGAAGAGCACCATCATCATGATGGGCAGCATCAGCGCCATCATCAGGGCGTCCAGGTCCCGGCTGGTCAGCCGGGTGCAGCGCCCGATCATGGTCACCATGTCGGTCCCGAGCGAGGTGGGCCGGGGCCGGTTGCGCAGGACGATGGACTCAGTCACCGACAGTCTCCTTAACTCGCTCCACCTCCGGGCTCGGGGTGGGGTGGCCCGTCAGCGCCAGGAACACGTCGTCCAGCGTGGCGCTGTGCACCTGGAACTTCGTGATCCGGTTGCGCTGCGGGTCTGCCTCGTCCAGCACGGCCCGCACCTGGTTGGCCGAGCCGTCGGTGGTGACCCCGATCGTCAGCAGGTCGAGATCCTTGGTGACCACCCGCTCGCCCAGCAGCACCAGGACGTCCTCCAGCGCCGTGCGGTCGACCAGCTCCAGGTCGAGCCGCTGACCCGCGACCCGCTCCTTGAGCTGCGTGGGGGTGCCCTCGGCGACGATGGTGCCGCCGTCGAGCAGGGCCACCCGGTCGGCGAGCCGGTCGGCCTCCTCCAGGTACTGCGTGGTCAGGAAGATGGTCAGGCCGTTGGCGGCCAGGTCGGCGATGACGCCCCACAGTGCGAGGCGGCTGCGCGGGTCCAGGCCGGTGGTCGGCTCGTCGAGGAAGACCACCGACGGCGCCCCGACCAGGCTCGCGGCGAGGTCCAGCCGGCGGGCCATGCCGCCCGAGTAGGTGGCCAGTCGCCGGCCACCGGCGTCGGTCAGGTCGAACCGGGCGAGCAGCTGCTTCGCGCGCTCCTGCGACTCGGCGCGGGACAGGCCGGTGAGCCGGCCCATCATGCGCAGGTTCTCCTCGCCGGTCTGGTTCTTGTCGATCGCCGCGTACTGGCCGGTCAGGGTGATGGCCCGCCGCACCTTGCGCCGCTCCTTGACGATGTCGAAGCCCGCGACCCTGGCCCGTCCCGCGTCGAGGGAGGTGAGCGTCGAGAGGATGCGGACGCTGGTCGTCTTGCCCGACCCGTTGGGGCCCAGCAGGGCGAAGACGCTGCCCCGGGGGACGGTGATGTCCACGCCCTTGAGCACCTGCACGTCGCCGTAGGACTTTCGTAGCCCGCTGGCTTCTATTGCCAATTCGTAGGCCATTGTCGTTGCACTCCTCGCCGTCCCTGCTCCCGGTGGTCTTCTGCGTGCCTCGTACGCTAATCCGTGTAGACTGTACGCAGTTCGATGTTCGCCTGTCAACATGCTTCGTCACCGCAGGTCAAGACCGTTCTCGCCGCCGCGCCGGGCGCCTCCGGTGGGGGCTCGCGGGCGGTGCCGGTCCGCAGGCGGGCAGGGCGTGCTCGGCGTGTCGGCGACGGGTGGACCGGGGGCGGGGCCACGGCCCCCAATGGGAGGCGGCGCGGCTGGATTTCCCGTGCTCGACAATGCGCGTAATCGCCGCCGACGGCCGGCTTGCTGCGCTGTTCTGAAACGTCCTCACTCATTTTCCGTCATCCGGGATCAGATGGGGGATGACCCTGATTTGTGGCCCCGCGACGCGTGCGCCGACCCCTAGGTGGACCGCGTTCGTGCTGCTCGCGACCGGGTTCCGAACCGTCGCCGGTGGTCCTGGTCGGGGGTGCCGACGTGCCGCTTCCCGCCCGGCGCCCGGTGCTGGGGTTGACGCGTCGAGTAGCCGGTGTGTACGGTCGGCACACAACGGTATACGGCATAAACAGAAGCTTTCGGGGTCTATTCCCGAGCCGATTTCTGTTCGGTTCGAGGTTGACGCCGGGAAAGTCGCCACAATCATTCCGTTCTCACTTGTCGCATTGATGTTCGACTTCCTGTGTCGATTCGCGCCCGGCGCGACCAGCGCGGGTCGTCGAGGCGGACGGTGAGACGGCGCGGACGAGAGGGCGCAGGCGGCCCGGGAGGGGTCACCCTCGGGTGGTCGCCCATCGCCCGGGAGGAGAGGGCGACGGTGATCGGAACGCACAGGGATCGGGTGAGGGTGATGTCGGGAGGAATGGTGGGTCTGCGTTGGGAACACAACGTGGAGGTCACGGTGTCTCCGGACGGGTGGCTGATCCTGCACCGACAGCCGACCGCCGTCACGTACCGGTACCCGCCCTTTGTCACGGTCTCCTGGATCTCGCTGCAACGGCACGGCGGCGACCTCAACCTGGCCGCGGACGAGGTGGCCACCAGCTGGGAGGCGGACCGCGCGGAGATCATCGTGGTCATCGGCCGGTGGCTCGACGAGCTGCGCGAAGCCGGCCTGGTGCGCGAGGACTGAACGAGGCGGGCAACCGCCGCCCCCGGTGCCCGCCGGGTCGGTGTCGACGCGGTGCGAGGCGACGGCGACCCGGTCGGTCCCGACGCTGTCGGCCCGGTCGGCGGGGACCCGGTCAGTGGCATCGCGAGGCCCAGGCACCGGGCGCCCGGTAGTCCGCCGCCGGGGACCACGGCGCCTCGGCGCGCCGACGGCCGGTCCGGGCCGTACCCCGAGCGGCGCGCAGCGCGCACATCAGGGCGACCGTGGCCGCCGCGAGCTCCTCCTCGGTGGGCGTGCCCCGGACCACCACCAGCCGCGGGACCCCCGCCGCGTCGGACTGCTCCGCCGCGGTCACGTCGGCGGGTTCCCGTGCTTACGCCCCGGCAGTTGCACCCGCTTGGCCCGCAGCGTCTCCAGCGCCCCGATCAGCACCGCGCGCGTCTCGGCCGGGTCGATGACGTCGTCCACCAGGCCGCGCTCGGCCGCGTAGTAGGGGTGCATCAGCTCCTGCTCGTACTGCTTGATCCGCTGCCGGCGGGCCACCTCCGGGTCGGGCGCCGCCGCGATCTCCCTGCGGAACACCACATTGGCCGCGCTCTCCGCGCCCATCACCGCGATCTCGTTGCTCGGCCACGCGAACGAGAGGTCCGCGCCGATCGACCGGGAATCCATCACGATGTACGCCCCGCCGTACGCCTTGCGCAGGATCACCTGGATCCGGGGCACGGTCGCCGAGCAGTACGCGTACAGCAACTGGGCGCCGTGCCGGATGATCCCGCTGTGCTCCTGCGCGGTGCCGGGCAGGAAGCCGGGCACGTCGACCAGGGTCACCAGCGGGATGCTGAAGGCGTCGCAGGTCTGCACGAAGCGGGCCGCCTTGGCCGAGGCCAACCCGTCGAGGGCGCCGGCGAGCATCCGGGGCTGGTTGGCGACGATGCCGACCACGTGCCCGTCCAGCCGGGCCAGGCCGCAGACGATGTTGCGGGCCCAGGAGGCGTGCACCTCGAGCAGGTCCCCGTCGTCGACGATCTCCCCGATCACCTCGCGCATGTCGTACGAGCCGCGGGGGTCGGCGGGCACCAGGTCGAGCAGGCGCGGGCAGCGGCGGTCCGGCGGGTCCCCGGTGGGCTGCACCGGGGGCAGCTCCCGGTTGTTGGACGGCAGCAGCGAGAGCAGGTGCCGGACCTCGGCCAGGCACTCCGCCTCGGTGTCGTGCACGAACGAGACGGTGCCGGTGACCGAGGCGTGCACCTCGGCGCCGCCGAGCTGTTCGTGCGTCACGGTCTCGCCCGTCACCGCCTGCACCACGTCCGGCCCGGTGAGGTAGAGCTGGGCCACGTTGCGGACGGCGAAGACGAAGTCGGTCAGCGCCGGGGAGTACGCCGCGCCGCCGGCGCAGGGCCCGAGCATCACGCTGATCTGGGGGATCACCCCGGACGCCTGCACGTTGCGGCGGAAGATGCCGCCGTACCCGGCCAGGGCGGTGACGCCCTCCTGGATGCGGGCACCCGCGCCGTCGCCGAGGCAGACCAGGGGCGCGCCGGCCGACTCGGCCATGTCCATGATCTTGTGGATCTTCTCGGCATGGGCCTCACCCAGCGAGCCGCCGAAGATCCGGAAGTCGTGCGCGTACGCGAAGACCGTCCGGCCGTCGACCTTGCCCCAGCCGGTCACCACGCCGTCGGTGTGTGGCCGGCGGTCCTCCAGCCCGAACCCGGCGGCCCGGTGCCGGCGCAACTGCTCGATCTCCCGGAACGTGCCCTCGTCGAAGAGCAGGTCGAGCCGTTCCCGGACGGTGAGTTTGCCCTTGGCGTGCTGCTGCGCCGAGGCGCGGGGACCCGGCCCGGCGACGGCCGTGGCCTTGACGGAATGCAGCTCGGCCACCCGGGACCCGAGGTCGGAATGCGGTTTGTCCACCATGCGTCGTCGCCCCTCACGCTCGCCGACGTCGACCCGCGTCAACCGGCTGGTCGGGCTCTCACGTAACCACCGGCGACGGCGGCACGAACAGAACAGCCGCCCCCTAACCAGGACGACGGATCCCCTAGCCGCCCGCCCGACGACCCCAGGGCCATCGGCATTTCCGCAGCTAAACCGGGGTACGAGCGCTTCTTCCCAACTGGTCGGACACTCTGCCGAAGTGCTTGACGCTGTTCCGCCGTACTGCTTAGCATGTACGCGTGGGGCATACGCAGAAGCATGCCCCGCGTGGTGGGGCACCTTCGGAAATGGCCGTCAGGCCCGATGAGCGACGAGGTCTTGTCCCCGTCCCCAGGCGGACGACGCCGGGATCTCCGTGCCCTGGACGATGAAATCGGCATAGACGGGCATAGAAGGGTTTCGGCTCAATGAGCGATTCTGTCGGGCTACTGGCCAAATTGCCGAGTGGTCGGCGTTCCAAGTGGGCCATCCTCGCGTTGTGGATAGTCCTCGCCGTCGTGCTCGGCCCGCTCTTCGGCAAGATCGAGGACTACGAGGACCGGACTCCGTCCGGCAGCCTTCCGCGCGGCGCCGAGTCGACCGCCGTCATGGAGGAGTTGGACAAGTACCGCTCCGCCTCCGAGGCCGTCCCGGTGGTCGCCGTCTACACCCGCGAGTCCGGGATCCAGGACGCCGACCGCAACAAGGTGGAGGCCGACCGTACGGCGTTCGCGAAGTTCGCCGACGGCGGCGCGGCCATCCAGCCGGCCATCCCGTCCCAGGACGGCAAGGCGCTCATGCTGGTGGTGCCGCTGACCCGTGACGACGTCGAGATCGACTTCGCGGTCAAGGACCTGCGCACCGCCGCCCAGGCCGGCGCCCCGGCCGGGCTGGACGTCGACCTCGGCGGCCCCGGCGGTCTGCTCAACGACTACACGCAGGCGTTCGAGAACCTCGACGTCAACCTGATGATCGCGACCAGCTCGATCGTCATCGTGCTGCTCCTGCTGATCTACCGCAGCCCGTTCCTCTGGATCTTCCCCCTGCTGGCCGTCGGCTTCGCCAGCGCGCTCACCCAGGGGGTCGCGTACCTGCTCGCCAAAAACGCCGGCCTGCCGGTCAACCCGGCCAGCTCCAGTTTGCTGATGATCCTGCTGTTCGGCGTCGGCACCGACTACGCGCTGCTGCTCATCGCCCGCTACCGCGAGGAGCTGCGCCGGCACGCCGACAAGCACCTGGCCATGGGCATCGCGCTGCGCCGCTCGGGCCCGGCGATCCTCGCCTCCGCCGCGACCGTCGTGGTCGGCCTGGCCTGCCTCGCCCTGGCCGACATGCAGAGCGCCCGCAGCCTCGGCCTGGTCGGCGCCACCGGTGTGCTCTGCGCGTACCTGGCGATGGTCACCATCCTGCCGGCGCTGCTGGTGATCGCCGGCCGGTGGGTGTTCTGGCCGTTCGTGCCGAAGTTCGGCCAGGAGGCGCGGGCCGGGCGCGGCTTCTGGTCCCGGATCGGCACGTCCGTCGGCCGCCACCCCCGGGTGGTCTGGCTCGGCTGCCTGATCGTGATCGGCGGCCTCGCCGTCAGCGCTTTGGACATCAAGATGGGGCTCGCCCAGACCGAGGTGTTCCAGACCAAGCCCCAGTCGGTCACCGCGCAGGAGAAGCTTGCCCGGCACTTCCCGTCCGGCGCGTCCGACCCGGCCATCCTCGTCGCCGACGCGTCGGCGGCCGGGCCGGTCAAGGCCGCCGCCGCCGGCGTGGACGGCACGACGGTCGGCCAGGAGTCGCCCAGCCCCGACGGCAAGCGGGTCATCATCGACGTGGTGCTCCGGGACGCGCCCGACAGCGACGCGGCGAAGGAGACCATCGACGAGATCCGGAACGCGGTGCACGCCGTACCCGGGGCGAACGCGAAGGTCGGCGGCACCACCGCGGAGACCCTGGACATCGACCGGGCCTCCAGCCGGGACGCCCAGGTGGTCATCCCGGTCGTGCTCGCGGTGATCCTGCTGTTCCTGATCATCCTGCTGCGCGCCCTGGTGGCGCCGCTGGTCCTGCTCGGCACGGTGGTGGCGTCCTACTTCGCCGCGCTGGGCGCGTCGCACCTGCTCTTCAAGCACGTGTTCGGGCACGAGGGGACGGCCTGGCAGTTGCCGCTGGTCAGCTTCGTCTTCCTCGCGGCACTCGGCGTCGACTACAACATCTTCCTGATGACGCGGGTGCACGAGGAGGCCGCGCGCCACGGCCATGCCGAAGGCGTACGCCGTGGTCTGTCCACCACCGGCAGCGTCATCACCTCGGCCGGCATCGTGCTGGCGGCGACGTTCGCGGTCTTCGCCTCCATGCCGGTGGTCGACATGATCCAGTTCGGTGTGGTCGTCGCGGTGGGCGTCCTGCTCGATGCCTTCCTGGTGCGGACGCTGCTGGTGCCGGCGCTCTCCTTCGACATCGGCCGGGCGAGCTGGTGGCCCGGGCGCCTCTACCGGGACCTCGGCAAGCAGGCCTCCGCGCCGGTCAGCCCCGGCGTGCCGGGGCCGGTGCGGGCCAGCAAGTAGCCACCGGCCGGGGCAGGTCTTGGGCCCGCCCCGGCCTCCGGTGAGGCTGTGCGCTCCGCGCCGCGGGCGGTGGTCGCCGGCCTTGGCCGGGGACCGTGACCTGAGGTGAGGCGGCACCGAGCCCCAGCAGGACGTGCCATTCGCTTCGGCGGGGGGGGGGGGGCCCGGGGGGGGGGGGGCGCGCCCCGCCCCCCCCCCCCGCCGCCGCGCCCCCCCCCCCCCCCCCCCCCCCCCCCCCCCCCCCCCCCCGCCCCCCCCCCCCCCCCCCCCCCCCCCCCCCCCCCCCCCCCCCCCCCCCCCCCCCC